>CAZYOL010000005.1:0-58823 GCA_964649065.1 uncultured Spirochaetales bacterium | reverse complement strand
CAGGTAGCGGAGCCTCCAGCGCGTGTCGCCGTGGGCGCGCCGCAAGAGCAGCTCGATCAGGAACAGCCCGACGACCGAGAGCAGCAGGCGTCCCGAGACCCCGGCCGTCAGGGCCGGGCCCTCGCTGCGGGCCAGGGGAGCGGCCCAGAGCTCGAGGGCGACGAAGCCCAGGGCGAGCGCCCCGGCGGCGATCGGCCAGGGGGTGGCGAGCCGGGGCCGCTGCGGCTCGGGGAGGGCGGCCAGGCAGGCCAGCGTCAGGAAGCCGATCCAGGCGCAGGAGCGCAGGGCCAGCAGCGGGCCCGCCGCCATTTCCAGGCTGGCGCGGCCCGCGGCCTCTCCCGCCAGGGCCGCCGACCAGAGCGCCGTGGTGACGCAGGCCGCGACCAGGGCCCGCACCACCGGCCGCCTCCCGGAGTGGATCGCCAGCAACAGCCCCAGGGCCGCGTATGCGGCACTACACAGGAAGCTGATGGCGACGAGCAGATCCACGCGTGCGCCGAGTATACGGCCGCGGGTGGCGATCCGCGTTCGACCGCGACTTGCCTACTCGCTGCCGGCCGGGGTGGGGACGTCGTGCTCGTCCTCGATCTCGCCCACGATCTCCTCCAGCACGTCCTCCAGGGTGCAGACGCCCAGCAGCGGTCCCCCGGGATCGCGCACGATGGCCAGGTGCTTGCGACCTCGCCGGAAGAAGCGCAGGGCGTCGGGCAGCTTGAGATCGGGGCGGATCTCGATGGCCGGCCGGATCGCGTCCAGCAGGATGACCACGCGGTCCCGCGCGTAGAGGTGGAAGAGATCCTTGGTGTGGAGGATGCCGACGATGCGATCCAGCTCCCCATCGTAGACCGGGAGGCGGGTGAAGCCGCTCTCGCGCAAGCGGTCCAGCAGCTCTTCCGGCTTGGCCAGGCGTTCCACGGCGAGCACCTTCTCGCGTGGCACCATGATGTCGCGCACCCGGGTTCGCGAGATGCGGAAGACGTTGCCGAGGATGCGTCCGGCATAGGGCCGGATCTTGCCGGCCGCCCGGGCCTCGGAGACCAGCAGCGAGAGCTCCTCCGGCGAGTGCACCGAGGCGTGGTGCCCGGCCGGTCGCACGCCGAGCAGTCGGACGAGGCCGTTGCCGGCGCCGTTCATCACCCGCAGCACCGGGCGGAAGACGCGGCCGAAGACGAGCAGGGGGCGCGAGCACCAGAGGGCCACGGGGCCCGGGTTGTCGAGGGCGACGGCCTTGGGCGCCAGCTCGCCGCAGACCACGTGCAGGAAGGTGATCACCGAGAAGGCCACGACCACCGCCACGCTGTGCACGGCGATCTCGGAGCCGAGATCCACCGTCTCCAGAGCCGGTCTCAGCAGGCTGGCGATGGCGGGCTCGCCGATCCAGCCGAGCGCGATGCTGGCGAGCGTGATGCCCAGCTGCGTGGCGGCGATCGCGTCGTCGAGATTGGTGATGGCCGCCGAGGCCGCCCTGGCTCCACCCCGCCCCTCGCGCACCCAGAGCTCGATCTGCGTGCGGCGAACCGCGACCAGCGCGAACTCGGTGGCGACGAAATAGGCGTTGGCGAGAATCAGGAAGAGGACGGCGAGGAGCCCGAGAAGTGACAGGCCTATAGCTGGGCTCTCCATTCTTCCTCCGGAAGGTGCTTTCTCAGTATGGAGCAGGGCGCGGGTGATTTCGAACCGCGGAGCGCCGCGAGGCGCCCCGTATGGATGGGTGCGGCGGCCCTCTTCTGCGCCGCGACGGTCCCCTTCCTGATCTATCGGGACCTGACGATTCCCGAGGTCCGGGACGTGGAGGTCTGGTTCGGCCTGGAGCTCCACGGCAGGGCTGCGCAGATCTCGGCACCCCTGCACTGGGCCATCTTCGCCTTCGGGGCCTGGGCCTTCTGGAGTGCGCGGCCCTGGGCGGCCCCGGCCGGCGCCCTCTACGCCTTCTACGTGGCCCTGGGACACCTGATCTGGAATCTCACCAGCCCGCACGGGGGGGGCTGGCTCGACGGCCTGTGGCAGGCCGCGCTCTTCTCCCTCCCGGGCTTCGGCCTGTGGCGACTCGGGCGCGGTCGGGCCGCCTCTCGCTAGGGCTCTTCGCGCAGCGCCTCGCGGCCCGCGAAGTCGGCGACGAAGTGCCGCGCGCAGCGGCCCGAGCGGCTCGAGCGGTGCAGCGCCCAGCGCAGCGCCTCGGCGTGGAGCTGCTGGCGAGGCGCCCGGACGCCCAGCTTCTCGGCGTAGCGATCGACGATCCGCAGGTAGGTCGCCTGATCGAAGCCGTAGAAGCCGAGCATCAGGCCGAAGCGCTCGGACAGGGCCAGCCGCTCGTCGACCACTTCCCCCATGTGGAGGTCGCCCTGCTCGTCCAGGTGGGCGCTGCGGTTGTCCGCGGCGCTCTCCGGCAGCAGGTGGCGTCGATTGCTGGTGGCGACGATGCGCACGTTCTCGGGCGGGGCCTCGAGGCTGCCCTCCAGGGCGGCCTTGAGCTCCCGATAGCGGCTCTCGCCGGGATCGAAGGAGAGGTCGTCGCAGAAGAGCAGGATGCGGTAGGGAAGCCCGCGCAGGGCCGCCAGCACCCGCGGCAGCTCGACCAGGTCGTCCCTGTGGACCTCCACGATGCGCAGGCCCCGGCCGCCGAAGCGGCCCAGCAGGCCCCGCACCGCCGACGACTTGCCCGTTCCGCGCTCGCCGAAGAGCAGCACGTGATTCGAGGGCAGGCCCGCGCTGAACTGCTCGATGTTCGTGACCAGCCGCTCGAGCGCTCGCTCCACGCCGACGAGGTCCGCGAGGTCGAAGAGGTGGGGCTCCTGGATCGGCACCAGCCGCCCCGGCCCCCCGGCGGTATCCCAGCGGAAGGCGAGATGACGCTCGAAGGCGCCGACGTCGATCGGGGCTCCCGTCAGCTCTTCGAGCAGGCGTTCGCTCAGAGCCAGCACGCGGCCCAGCCGCGCCGCGAAGTCCCGGAGGCCCATCGCGCGGTAGACTGACATCGATGTCGGGGGAGCGCTACGCGATCGCCTCAGCGCTGCAGGGCTGGCGCGCCTCGGGGACGGGGACGGCGCTCCTCGAGGGCCAGGGCTTCGCGGCGGAGGTCGCGGTCGCCGACGACGGCTCCGTGCGCCTGCGGGCCCACGCGGGGGCCAAGCTGCCCGCCGATCCGGCTCCCGGCATCGGTCGCGAGCCCTGGTCGGCGGCCCGCTGCGCACCCGAGCCGCGCGACGGAGGCGGCCTGCGCCTGCGTCACGAGGGCCCGCTCGGAAGCGTCGAGGTGGGCGTCGAGCCCGGGCCGCCGCGGCTGCGGGTCTTCGATCGCCGGGGGCAGCCGGTCGCCGAGCTCGGCGGCCTGGCCTTCGACGCGCAGGGCGGAGCGCGCATCGAGCTCGATGCCGGGCGCGAGCAGCGCTTCTTCGGCCTCGGCGAGCTGCACGGGGGCCTCGACAAGCGAGGCGAGGAGATCCGGCTGCGCAACCGCGACCCGGAGCTGCGCGACCAGAACCCGATGTACGTCTCGATCCCCTTCCTGATGGGGCTCTCGCACGGCAGCGGCGGCGGGCGCGCCTTCGGGTTGCTGCTCGACGCCTTCGGCCCGACGCGTTTCGACGTCGCGGCCAGCCGCCCCGATCGCGTCGCCCTGGAGACCCGCACCGGCGGACTCGACCTGACGATCTTTCCCGGCCCCCTGCCCGCCGACGTGCTGCGGCGCTTCACGGCGCGCGTCGGGCGTACGCCCCTGCCGCCCCTCTGGGCGCTCGGCCACCACCAGTCGCGCTGGGGCTACCGCAACGCCCGCGACCTGCGCAGGGTCGCCCGCGAGCTGCGCGCGCGCTCCATCCCCTCGGACGCCCTCCACCTCGACATCGACCACATGCGCGGCTTCCGGAACTTCACCTTCGATCCCGATCGCTTTCCGGATCCGCGGGGACTGCTGCGCGAGCTCGCCGAGCAGGGCTTCCGCGCCGTGGCCATCGTCGATGCCGGCCTGAAGGTGGATCCGGAATGGGAGGTCTACGCCGAGGGCGCGCGGCGCGACGCCTTCTGCCGCCGCGCGGATGGCAGCGAGTACAGCCTGCGCGTCTGGCCGGGGGATGCCGCACTGCCCGACTTCAACCGCGAGGACGTGCGGGATTGGTGGGGTGAGCAGCACCGCCCGCTGCTCGAGGCGGGCGTCGCGGGCATCTGGAACGACATGAACGAGCCCGCCGGCTGGAAGCGGGACATCCGGCTGGGGCGGCGCCTGATGCTCCCCGTGGCCGGCCAGGATCTGCGCGACGTCGTGCAGTGCGATCCCTCGGAGCCCGCGCAGAAGCGCGCGCACGAGCAGCTGCGCAACATCTACGGCTACCAGGAGTGCCGGGCCACCCGGGCCTACCTCGAGGCGGCCCAGCCGGATCGGCGGGCCTTCGTGCTCACGCGCTCGGGCTTCGCGGGCATCCAGCGCTATGCGGCGGTGTGGACCGGAGACAACCGCAGTCGCTGGCACGACCTGCGGGAGTCGATCCCGATGCTCCTCAACCTGTCGCTCTCCGGCGTCGCGTTCTGCGGCGCCGACATCGGGGGCTTCTTCGGCTCGGCGAACCCGGAGCTCTACGCTCGCTGGATCCAGCTCGGGGCCCTCTACCCCTTCGCGCGCACCCACTCCGTGCTCTTCTCGCGGCCCCAGGAGGCCTGGCGCTTCGGTCCGCGCGTCGAGGCCATCGCGCGCGAGGCGCTGCGCCTGCGCATGCGGCTCCTGCCCTACCTGGCCCAGCTCTTCCGGGAGTCCGAGGCGAGCGGGGCGCCGGTCTGGCGAGCCCTCTTCTACGAGTTTCCGGAGGACCCGGAGTCGGCCGGCGTGGAAGACCAGCTGATGCTGGGCCCTGCGCTGCTGGTGGCTCCGGTGGTCCAGCGCGGGGCCCGGGAGCGCGAGCTCTATCTGCCTCCGGGGCTCTGGTACTCGTGGCAGGACGACGCCCGCTACGTCGGACCGCGCCGGATTCGCGTGCCGGCGCCCCTGGAGCGGATGCCGATCTTCGCGCGCGCCGGAGCCCTGCTGCCGACGCGCAGCGCCGTGGCCCACGCGGCCGAGCGCCCCGAGGAGCCCTTCTGCCTGCACGTCTTCCCCGGCGCGGACGGGGCCGGCGAGTGGGTCGAGGACGACGGCGAGACCCTGGCCTACCGGCGGGGGGTGGTGGCGCGCACCTCGGCTCGCCTCTGGAGCCGAGCCGGCGGTCGGCTGCGCCTCGAGCTCGGCCCGCGGGAGGGCAGCTTCGAGGTCGCTCCCCGACCGGCCCGGGTCCACCTGCACGCCTGCCCGCCGCCCAGTTCGGTCTGGCTCGATGGCGCGGCCCTCGCCGAGGGCGAGGGACAGCCCGGCTATCGTGCCAGCCAGGGCCAGCTGTGGCTGCATTTCGAGGATGCCGGCCAGGGCCGCGTCCTGGAGGTCGACCCCGCACCGTGAGCGCGTCCGCTCTGCATCCCGGACTCTGCGGGCGCTGCCGTCACGCCTCCGTGCAGCGCAGCGCCAAGGGCAGCGAGTTCTGGCGCTGTCGCCTGGCCGACCGGGACGAGCGCTACCCGCGCTACCCCGCCCTGCCCGTCTCCGCGTGCCCGGGCTTCGAGCAGGCCGAGCCGGCCTTCGATCCGGCTCGCGGCGCGCGCTTGGCGTAGACTCCGGCGCCCGGAGGAGGCTGTCCATGAAGCGCTGGTTCATCGTCTCGGCCGTGGGCCAGGATCGCCCCGGTCTGGTCGCCGATCTCGCCCAGCTCGTCTACGACTGCGAGGCCAGCGTCGACGACTCGCGCATGACCATCCTCGGCAGCGACTTCGCCGCCATCCTGCTCTGCTCGTCGACCGTCGCCGAGTCGGGCGATCGGCTCTCGATGGGAGCCAAGCGACTCGAGCGCGACCACGGGCTCACGATCTTCGTGCGCTCCCTCGAAGGCGAGCCGCGACCGTCGGTTCCCGCTCCCCACACGCAGCTCTATCGCGTCGAGGCCGCCGGAGAGGACAAGGCCGGGATCGTCGGAGCCCTGTGTCGGGTGCTGGCCGAGCGCGCCGTGAACATCGCCGAGCTCAGCAGCCGCAGCCGCCCCGGGCCGGGCGGCTCGCCACACTACGAGATGACCGTGCGCGCCGAGGTGCCGGACGGCGTCGACACCCGCGAGCTGCGCGAGGCTCTGGAGCGCGAGGCCGATCGCCTGGTGATCGACGTGGCGCTGATGCCGGAGGTCCGGGGCAGCTAGCCGCGGGGCTCGGCTCGGCGGCTCCAGCGATCGGGGAGCGGCCTACCCACGATCTCGAAGAAGTGCTCGAGAAAGCGGTAGGTGAGCCCCCACACGACGTGGCGCTGCGGCTGACCCACCAGCAGGCCCGGGAAGCGCGAGCCCTTCCAGAGAATCCGGTCGTACTCCACGTGGCGCTGCGGATCGTGGAGCTGGCCCAGCGGAAACCAGAAGGCCTGCTCCACCTCCCGGTTCGGCACCAGCGGCGGCGCCTCCTGCAGGTGGTAGACGAAGCCGGAGATCACCAGGCCGGGATGACCCGCGGCGTGATGGCCCTGCATGTCGTCGAGCTGGCCCAGGCGCTCGGCCGCGCCCAGGTCGACCCCGACCTCCTCCCAGGTCTCCCGCTCGGCGGCGCCACGGGGATGCGGGTCCTCCGGGTCGACCCGGCCACCGGGGAAGGCCATGTGGCCCGACCAGGGGTCGGCCTCGTGTCGCGCCCGTTCGATGAACAGCACCTCCGGAGCCCGGGGGTCGCCCCGCAGCACCATGGCGACCGCCGCCTGGCGGCGCCTTTCGGGCTCGATCTCGCGCGCCTCGTGCGCCGAGAGAGCGCGTCGGATGTCCTCCAGACGGGGCACCCGAACAGGATAGGAGATGCGGCCGGAGCCGGGAGTTGCGGCTACCGTCGGAGCGCATGCTCGACCGGCCGACGCTAGCCCCGACGGCGCGACGCATCCTCGAGCTGGCCCGCAGCGACCGCGCCGCAGCGGCGGCCGCCCTCGCCGAGCTGGAGGTCGAGGCCCAGGCCCAGCTCGTCTGCGAGACGCCCCTGGGGCGGCGCGCGGCGCTGCTGGGGCTGATCGAGCGGCCCGAAGAGGTGGTGCCCCTGCTCCCCGAGGCCGAGCTCTGCTTCACGATCAAGGCCGGGGGCGTCAGCGACGGAGCCTGGCTGATCGAGCTCGCCAGCGAGGAGCAGCTGAGGGCCTGCTTCGACCTCGACGTCTGGCGCGGGAGCGATCCCGACCCCCGCAGCCTCGACGAGTGGATGGGTGCGCTGGCCCAGACGGCGGGCGCCGCGCAGCTTCGCGCCCTGCGGGCTCTCGACCCGGAGCTGCTCGTGCTCTTCCTGCGCCAGCGGATCGAGGTGGAGCTCAAGCCCCCGGACGACGAGTCCTGGCAGCCGAGCGAGGGCCTGCAGACCCTGGAGGGCCAGTTCTACTTCGGGCCCCGGCGCTCCGACGACGACATCGCTCCCGTGGTGACCCTGCTGCACGGCCTCTTCGAGGGCGACTACTGGACCTACTTTCGCATGCTGCAGGGCGTGCTCTGGGAGCTGCCGACCGAGAACGAGGAGTGGGCCCTGCGCTGGCGGCTGGGCCGGCTCGCCGACCTGGGCTTCCCGACCTGGGAGTCCGCCATGCGCATCTACGGCTATCTGCCGCCGGCGCGCTGGGCCGAGGTCCCGGAGGACGAAAAGCCCTTCGGCACCCAGGCCTGGTCCCTGCCGGTCTGGGTGCCGCCGCTGCCCGCGACGGCCGATTCCCGCCACAGCGTCTTCCGCGCCATCGCCGCCCTCGACGACGCGGAGCGCCGGGCCGCCTTCTACGCGCTGGTCGCCCTGGCGAACCGCGTCGCCGTCGCCGACCGCCTGCCCCTGGGCGACGCCGACTCGATTCCCGAGGCCATCGAGAAGGCGGCCCGCACCGCGAGCCTCGGCCTCGATCACGTGGCAGAGCGCTCCGGTCTCGCGCCGGTCGAGGTGCTGCGCCGGCTCCCCCTCGAGCGACTCTTCCGCGTCGGCGCGAACCTCGACCCCGAGGGCGCCCGCCCGCCGCTGCGCGAGCCGTGATCCTCGGCCTGATACGCCGCCTGTGGTCGCTGCCGGCCCGCCGCTACCGCGCCGAGCTGGAGACGGACTGGCTGGCCATGCGCGACGGGGTGCGCCTGACGACCAGCGTCGCCCGGCCGGTCGGTGCGGGCGACGCGGTCACGCTGCTGATCCGCACCGTGCTGCCCGCGCACGCGCCGCGCCAGCCGGCGCTGCTGCTGGCGCGGCTGCTCGCCGAGGACGGGCTGCGCGTCGTCGTCCAGGAGTGTCGGGGCCGCGGTCGCTCGGAGGGGGAATTCGAGCCCTTTCGCCACGAGGGGGAGGACGGCGAGGCGACCCTCGAGTGGATCGAGAAGCAGCCCTGGTTCGGGGGCCCCGTGGCGCTGGCCGGTCTGCGCTACGGCGGTCATGCCGCCTGGGCGCTGCTGGAGCGCGCCGGCGAGCGCGTGCAGGCCGCGGTGATC
This sequence comes from uncultured Spirochaetales bacterium, assembly GCA_964649065.1. Taxonomy (GTDB): domain Bacteria; phylum Myxococcota_A; class UBA9160; order UBA9160; family SMWR01; genus CAZYOL01. The sequence goes on along the minus strand of CAZYOL010000005.1, from coordinate 50,343 downwards.
GGCCTGGCGGCCCGCGATCCCCGGGCGGCGCTCTATCCCGGCGGAGCCTTCGCCCTGGCCGATGCCCTGCGCTTCGCCGCGACGCTCTCCGAGCGCGACCCGGTCCCCGAGGCGCGGCTGGACGCCGAGCGCGGCACCTTCTTCCAGCCGGTCTACGAAGCCGACCGCGTGACACGCCGGCGCGTCGACTGGTATCGCGAGTGGCTGGATCATCCGACGGCGGACGCCTACTGGGAGGCGCGCCGGCCCGGCCTCCCCGAGCGGCCGCCGCCCGTGCTGCTGCTCGGCGGCTGGTACGACCCCTCGCTGCGCGGGCTCCTGGCCGACTACGCCGAGCTGGTGGAGCGGGCCTCCTCGGCCGGCACCCCGCAGCCCGAGCTGCAGATCGGGCCCTGGCTCGTGCCCCGCGCCGCCGGGGGTGCCAGGATCCGCCGTCGCGACGGCTTCGGGGCCTCGCTGGCCCGGGCGCTCGGAGACTTCTGCGAGCGCCGTCGGGACGCAGCGGCGGCCGCTGCGCAGCCGCGCGTCTTCGTGGAGCGCACGGGTGGCTGGAGACAGCTCTCCGGCTGGCCGGTGGCAGAGGCGCGGCCCTGGCAGCTCCACCTGCGCAGCGGCGGCCGCGCCCAGACCCTGGTCGGGGACGGACGTCTGGACGAGCAGGCACCGGCCCCGGACGAGCCCCCGGATCGCTACGTCTACGATCCCGCCGATCCGGTGCCGAGCCGGGGCTTCGGTCGCTGGCAGGAGAGCGGCTCCGTCGACCAGCGCGACGTCGAGGCCCGCGCCGACGTGCTCTCCTACACCGGCGAGCCGCTGGAGCAGCCCTGTCTGTTGATCGGTCCGGTGAGCCTCGCGCTGGTCTGCCGCTCGAACGCCGTCGACACGGACTTCGTGGCCAAGCTGGTCGAGGTCGACGTGGACGGCGTCGCCTGGAGCCTCTGCGAGGGAGCGCTGCGCTGTCGCAGCCGCGGCGGCACGGCAAGCCCCCAGTGGATCGCGCCCGAAGAGCCCCTGCGGCTGCGGCTCGACCTCGGCGCCGTGGGAATCCGCATCCCGGCAGGGCATCGGCTGCGCCTGGAGATCTCCTCGTCGAATCTCCCGCGCATCGACCGCAACGGCAACGTGGCGACGCCGCCGGCGCGGGTCGGGGCCGGGGAGGGGCGGCCGGCGCGTCAGACCGTGCTGCACGACGCCGCTCACGCGTCCTGCCTGCTGCTGCCCCGGGTGGAGGAGCCGGGCTCCGCCCCCTGAGAGCACGACGGGCCCGCGGGCGAGCTGCCCGCGGGCCCGTGAGAGCGTGCGCCGAGATCCTAGAGGTCGACGGCCTTCAGGGTCTTGCGCTTGTTGCCGATCGCCCGGGCCTCGGCCTCGACGATCATCTTGCGAACGGCCTTGTCCAGGGCGTCGTAGAACTCGCCGCCCACGTTGCACTTCTTGACGGACGCCTTGGTCCGCGCCTTCGAGATGATGAGCTCTCCGCCGCCGCTCTTGCGGGCGGTCTTCTTCTTGCGAGCTGCCATAGCTCCTCCCGTTGGGCCGCCTCGGGCACTCACGCGCCAGTGACTCTCGACACCCGGTGGCTGTCACCTGCTCGGCCACCGAGCAGTGAGTCGCGTTACGAGTCGGCTCGAACCCCCGTTGCGATCCCACTCCACTCCACAGCACGAGTGCAGTGTCGGCGCATCATAGGCGTTTTCTCCCGCGTTGAGCAACGGCCAGGAGGCTGAATTCGGCCTCCAGAGGCCGATTTCCCGGGTCCTCGCTCATTTCGGGGGCCGGGATACCCTCGCGTGCCTGTGGAGTACCGCACCGAGACCTTTCGCGTCGGCGACGATGGGCCGCGCCTCCAGCTGCTCCTGCGCGGGAATCCCGACGCGCCCCTCCTGGTGCTGCTCCACGGCGGTGGGGCCAATGCCCACTGGTGGGATCACCTGGCGCCCAGCTTGGCCGAGCGCTTCCACGTGGTGGCTCTGGATTTCCGCGGTCACGGCGACTCGGAGTGGCCCGAGAAAATCGAGCCCGGAGCCTTCCAGCGCGACCTGGAGGCGCTCTGCGGACACCTGGGCCGCACGGACCTGTGCCTCGTCGGCCACTCGATGGGTGGCCACGTGGCCCTGGTGCACGCCGCCCGGCATCCGCGCACGCGGGCCGTCTGTGCCATCGACATCTCACGCGGGGGCAGCCACGAAGACCGCCGGCGCCTGCGTCTGGCGCTGGCGGTGCGCCGCACCTATCGCAGTCGCCAGCTGGCCATCGACCGCTATCGCTTCCTGCCTCCGGCGCCCGCGGCCTCGGAGGAGCTCCGCGTCGCCATTGCGCGTCACTCGGTGGCGGAGGTGGAGGAGGGGCGCTTCGGCTACCGCTTCGATCCGCGCTGGTTCTCGCTGCGCACCGGGCCGGACTTCGAGCCCGAGGAGATCCACTGCCCGGTGCTGCTGGTGCGGGGGGCGCAGAGCTCGCTGCTGAGCCTCGAGACGGCAGAGGACCTGGCCTCCCGGATGCCGGCCGGACGCCTGCTGGAGATCCCCGAGGCCGGACACAACGTGCACATCGAACGCCCGGCCGAGGTGCTGCGCGGCCTGGGCGGCTTCCTCGAGGCCTTCGCCTGAGCGGGACGCGGGGGCGGTCCGATATGCTGGGGCCCCTGCCGGAGGCGCCCCCATGTCTACCCTGCTGAAGCGCCCGCTCACCGAGCTCGTCGCCGCGCTGGCTCGGCGCGAGCTCTCCGCCCGCGAGCTCGTGGAGGAGACCTTCGCGCGCATCGAGGCGACGCAGGCCAGCCTCAACGCCTTCGTGGCCCTGCGCGACCGCGAGAGCGTGCTGGCCGAGGCCCGCGCTGCCGACGAGCGCCTCGCCCGCGGCGAGGCAGGTCCGCTGGAGGGGGTCCCGCTCGGCGTGAAGGACCTGGAGAACGTGGCGGGCATGGTCACTTCCGAGGGCTCGGTGCCCTTCGCCGAGAATCTCGCCGCCAGCGACTCGGTGCAGGTGGCCCGGCTGCGGCAGGCCGGGGCGCTGGTGGTCGGCAAGACCAACACGCCGGAGTTCGGCTACACGGCCATCACCAAGAACCTGCTCTTCGGTGTCTCGCGCAACCCCTGGAATCCGGAGCGCTCGCCGGGGGGCTCGAGCGGCGGCTCCTCGGCGGCCATCGCCGGGGGCGTGGTGAGCCTGGCGACCGCCAGCGACGGAGGCGGCTCGATCCGTCTGCCGGCCACCTTCACCGGCTGCTTCGGGCTCAAGCCGAGCTACGGCCGCATCCCGCACGAGGGCAAGGACCTGTGGATCATGGACGACACCTCGGTGGTGGGTCCGCTCACGCGCAGCGTCGAGGACGCGGCGCTCCACCTCGACGTCACCGTCGGCGCGCACCCCCTCGATCCGAACTCCCTGCCGCACCCGGGCTACCGCTATCGCGACCGGCTGGCGGCGCTGCCTTCGGGCCTGCGGATCGGCTACTCGCCCGACCTGGGCTACGCGGTGGTGCAGAGCGACGTGGCGCAGATCGCCTACGACGCCGCCCGCGAGTTCGAGAAGCTGGGGCACTCCTTCGAGGTGCTCGAGGGAGGGCCGCCCGAGCCCGGCCACGACTGGGGCATGGTGGGAGCCTTCGAGCTCTACGGGAAGCTCTCGCCGCTGCTGCCCGAGCGCGAGGACGACTTCGGCAGAACCTTCCTGCAGGGCATCCGGGCCGGCGCGAAGATGAGCCCGGAGCTCTGGACGCAGATCCGCCGCCGGCGCGAGGCGCTGAACCGCTGGTGTGCCGAGACCTTCGAGCGCTACGACCTGCTGCTCACGCCCACCGCGCCCTTCGATCCGCCCCCCGCCAGGGGCCCCTTCCCGTCGGAGATCGACGGTCGGCCCCAGCCGGCGGCCACCGTGGGCAGCTTCACCATGCCCTTCAACCTCTCCTGGCATCCGGCCGCCAGCGTGCGCGCCGGCTTCTCGCGGGCGGGCCTGCCCGTCGGGCTGCAGATCGTGGGCCCCCGCCACCGCGACGACCTGGTGCTCCAGGCGGCCTACGCCTTCGAGCGTCTGCGTCCCTGGGCCGACGACTGGCCCGAGCCCTGATCCGGCCCGGCCGCGCCGGCCGCCCGCGGTTCAGCCCTGGATCTGGCTCATCAGCTGCGCCACGTCGAAGTAGTCGCGCCAGGCGCTGATGCGTCCCGCTTCGTCGATCTCGAAGGCGCCCATCACCGGGAGCCGGGCCTGCTTGCCCTGCATGGTGATGGTGTCGACGCGCTCGGTGAGCACGACCCGGCCGCGAGTCGCCAGGTTCACGAGCTCGAAGCTGCCCTGGCTGTCGTCCGAGACGAACATGCGCAGCGTGGTCTCGATGGCCTCCCGGCCCACGGCCGGCTCGAAGGGGATGTTGTGGTAGACGGCGTCCTCCGCGAAGAAGCCGAGCAGCTCCTCGACGTCCTGGCGGGCGAAGGCCTCACAGAAGGCGCGAACGACGGCTTCGGGCTCCATGACGCCGGAGGGTAGCCGTGCGGCCCGGCTCAGTCCTCCAGCAGGCGGCGCGCGATCTCGGGCAGGGTCTGCTCGACGGCCTCGCCCAGGCGCCAGTCGGCAGCGCCGTCGTAGGGCGTGTCGGAGGCGGTGAGGATGGCCGTCCGCGCGCCGGCGCTCGCCGCCACCTCGAACATCTGGTTCACCGGACCGACGACGAGCGAGGTGCCGGCCGCCACGAAGAGCTCGCAGTGCTGCGCCGCGGCAAAGGCCCGCTGCAGATCCTCCGCGACCAGACTCTGCCCGAAGGAGATGGTCGCCGGCTTCCAGGGGCCGCCGCAGGGGCACCGGGGGACGCGGGTGCCCGCCAGCCACTGCTGCTGGGCGGGCTCCCGGGGCTGCTCGTCGCCGCAGGCCAGGCAGAGCACGCGGCTGTCGCTGCCGTGGATGTTCACCAGCCGCTCGTGGGGGAAGCCGCTGCGCTCGTGCAGGCCGTCCACGTTCTGCGTCACCAGCAGCTCGATGCGGGCGGCCCGGGCCAGGTGCGCCAGCGCGAGGTGGGCGGCGTTGGGCTCGGCGGCCTGGATCACGGACCAGGTCTCGCCCTTGTAGCGCCAGTACTCCTCTCGCGCGCTCTCCCGGGCCAGGAAGTCCTGGATCGGCGTCGGCTGGTAGCGCTCCCAGCGGCCGCCGGGCGACCGGAAGTCCGGAATGCCGGATGCAGTGGAGAGGCCGGCCCCGGTCAGTACCACCACGCGCCGGGCCGCTCTCCAGCACTCCGCCAGCGGGGCGAGATCCACGCTCGGAGGATACCCGCGCCTTCGGATACGCTCCCCGGGTGAGCGTCATCGACCTGCGCAGCGACACCGTCACCCGGCCCGGCGCCGGCATGCGCGAGGCCATGGCCCGGGCCGAGGTCGGAGACGACGTCTACGGCGAGGATCCGACGGTGAACCGCCTGCAGGAGCAGGTGGCGGAGCGGCTCGGCATGCAGGCGGGCCTCTTCGTGCCGTCGGGCACGATGGGCAACCAGGTCGCGCTGCTCGCACAGACGCGGCCGGGCGACCACGTCCTGTGCGGAGAGAACGCCCACCTCTCGCTCTACGAGTCCGGCGCGCCGGCGGCCCTCGCCGGCGTCATGCTGGAGCCGATCGGCCGCGGCGGTCTCTTCGACGGGGACGAGCTGCATGCCGCCGTCCACCCGCCAGACGCCCACTACGCGCCCACCACGCTGGCGAGCGTCGAGAACACCCACAACCGGTCCGGCGGGCGCGTCTTTCCGCTCGAGCAGGTAGAGCAGCTGGCCGCGGCCGCCCGCGACCGGGGCCTGGCGCTGCACCTGGACGGTGCGCGCCTCTGGAACGCCGTGGCCGCCACCGGCGTTCCCGCGCGGCGCTGGGCCGCTCCCTTCGACACGGTCACGGTGTGCCTCTCCAAGGGCCTGGGGGCCCCGGTGGGCTCGGTCGTGTGCGGGAGCCGCGAGCTCGTGGCGCGTCTGCACCGGGCGCGCAAGATGCTCGGCGGCGGCCTGCGCCAGGCCGGGCTGCTGGCGGCGGCGGGTCTCTTCGCGCTGGAGCACCACCTGCCGCGGCTGGCCGAGGACCACGCCCACGCCCGGCGCCTGGCCGAGGGCCTGGGCGAGCTGGGCTACCGAGTCGATCCGCCGCCAGAGACCAACATGGTGCTGTTCCGCGTCGGGGATGCCGCGCGCTTCCTGGAGGCCACCCGCAAGCGCGAGCTCTGGATCAACCCGATGGGCCCGGGTCTGTTCCGCGCCGTGACCCACCTCGACGTCGACTCCGACGCCGTCGAGGAGGCCCTGGCCCGCCTGGCCGAGGCCGCCCGCGAGGGCGCCCGCTGAGCGGCGGCGCTCAGCGGAGCAGGTTGTACTTGAGGATGCACCAGACGGCGCGCAGGCCGTCGCGCCAGCCGATCTTCTTGCCCTCGGCGTAGGTGCGGCCGGCGTAGGAGACGCCCACCTCGTAGATGCGGCAGCCCAGCTTCGCCACCTTTGCGGTGATCTCCGGCTCGAAGCCGAAGCGATCCTCCTCGATCTCGATGCCCTGGATCACCTCGCGGCGGAAGAGCTTGTAGCAGACCTCCATATCCGTCAGGTTGAGGTCGGTCAGCATGTTCGAGAAGAGGGTGAGCATGCGGTTGGCGACCGAGTGCCAGAAGTAGAGCACCCGGTGCGACTGGCCACCGGCGAAGCGCGAGCCGAAGACCACGTCGGCCTTGCCCTCGAGGATGGGCTCCAGGAGCTTCGGGTAGTCGCGCGGGTCGTACTCGAGATCGGCGTCCTGCACGATCACGACATCCCCGTGGGCCGCCTGGAAGCCGGTGCGCAGGGCGGCGCCCTTGCCGCGGTTGTGCTCGTGGAAGATCACCTGCTCGACCCGGGCCTCGAGCTTGTCCCGGATCAGCTCCCGGGTGCCGTCGCTGGAGCCATCGTCGACCAGGATGATCTCGACGTCCGGGACCGGTGAGGCGCGCACCGCCTCCACCAGGGCCTCGAGCGTCTCGACCTCGTTGTAGCAGGGAACGATGACCGAGAGGGTCGGCATGCCGCGGCCAGCGTACCTCATTAGACTCCGGCGGTGGGGTGTCGGGCCGGCGCTGCGCGCGCAATCCTCGCCGGGCTCGCGAGCCTGGCCCTGGCCGGCTGCTACAGCTTCGCGCCGCTCTCGAAGATCGACGAAGAGAGGCTGGCCGCGCTGCAGCCGAGCGAGGTGCCCCTGACCCTCGTCCTCCGGCCGGAGTTCAGCGACTACTTCGCACTCGCCTCGGACGATCGCCACGAGTACCTGCTCGGGCCCACCCTGGCGGTGATGACACGCCGCTTCCTGGCCCGGGCCTTCCCCGATCTGCAGGTCGTGGAGCTGGAGGCCGAGGAGGAGGCGACGGTCTCGGGCGAGCGCTGGCTGGTGACGCCCGAGGTTGCGGGTTTCCGCGCCTCCTACGCCGCCCGCCGGCAGACCCTGGAGCTGGCGCTCTCGGCGGAGCTGAGGAGGCCCGGCGGGAGCCCGGCCTGGCTCAGCAGCGACAGCCACGAGAGCAGCCATCGCTTCCTCTACTTCTACGAGAGCGAGTTCCGCATCAACGGCATCCTGAACGAGCTGCTCCAGCAGGCCATCGCCGACCTGGTCGGCCAGGTTCTTCGCTACGTCTCAGGGCGAGCCGGGCCCGAGGCGGCGTTGCTTCGGGACGATGCGCAGCCGCGCCTCGGCCGTCGCCACGGTCTGGCCCTCGGCATCGAGCAGCTCGGCCTGCGAGTGGACTTCCCGCTCCGTCTGCTCGACCACCCGAGCCCGCGCCGCGAGCCGCCCCGGCTGCGCCGGTCGCCGGTAGCGCACCTCCAGGTGCGTGTGCACGGCGACCCGCTCTTCGGGCAGGCCCACGATCGCCACCAGGCCGGTGGCCGAGTCCAACATGGCGGCCAGCATGCCGCCCGCCACGGTTCCGATCCGGTTGAGGAAGTCGGCGCGCGCGGTGTAGGTCACCTCCAGGGTCTTGGCCTCCCAGTCGATCGCCGAGATCCGGGTATCGACCAGCTCTCCGTAGGCCGAGTGGCCGTGCATGTCGCCCCGCATGGCTCCCCCGCTCGCGATCCAGGGTATCGCCCGGGCTCCTGAGCGGAGCGGGCATGCGCGAGCCGCTGTGAGCCCCCGCGAGCGGCCGGGTGCGGCCCCGGCGCCCGACTCTCTCCCGTGTCAGCGCACTCGCCGCCCGGGCTGCCGGGCCGCGGCTCGGCGGACACTCTCGGAGCGAGGTCACCTGCTCCGATCGAGGTATCCTGGCCGCGTGCGCGCTCCTGCCGGTGTGTGGCTGCTCTTGTGGACGGCAATGGCTCTGGGCTCCCAGGCCTACGCCCAGGGTCCGCCCCCCCCGGGCGAGCCGCCCGCCGAGGCGCCCCTGGTGGAGCCCGAGCGCAGCCCGGACGCAGTGGTGCTGCGCTTCGCGCGCATCGATGCGCTGCTCGGGGCCGAGGGCGAGGCCCACACCCTGTGGGTCTATGGCGACGGCCGCGTCCTCGTGCACCGCCCCGGCTATCTCAAGAGCCCGGGGAACGAGAGCTACCTTCTCGGCCCTTCCGAGCTGGATGGCCTGCTGCAGTCGCTGGTGGGCGACGGGCTGCTCGAGCTCGACGCGGACGATCTGCGCCGGCGCGTCCGCGGGCGTCGGGCCCGGGGGCCCCTCTTCGTGCGGTCGGACCCCCCGACCGTCGAGCTGGAGCTGGCGCTGGCCCGCTATCGCCCCGCGGGCTCCGGCGCGCCCGCGGGGCCGATTCGCAAGGCCCTGCGCTGGCGCGACCTGGCCGGCGACGCGCGTCGTCATCCGGACCTGGTCGAGCTGCAGGGGCTGGACGCGGCCCGCGCCCGGCTGGCGGCCCTGCTGGCGCGGCGCGGGGCCCCGGCGCCGTGAGGCCTGCGGCCCTCGGCTGGGCGCCCGCCCTGGCCTGGCTGGCCGTGCTGGTCCTGGCCGCCTCGCCGAGGCCGGCCGAGAGCGGCTCCTTCATCTTCACCGACGATCTCGGCCTCCCCGAGTCGATCACCCATCCGCCGGGCTACGGCGGCGGCGGCACGCTCGACGTCTCGCTGTGCATCGACCCGAGCTCCTCGAACGTCGACGAGATGGAGCTTCCGCTGCAGCAGGTGATCGACGTCTGGAACGGGCTGGTGCCCACCACGGGGAACCTGGTCTCCGGCGGCGCCAACAACGTGCCGGCGGGTCGCGTCGACTTCACCTCGGTCCTTCTCCACGAGGTGGGCCACTGCATCGGGCTGGCCCATCCGAATGCCGCCACCGAGTCGGGCCTGGCCCGGGCCGACCAGAACTACACGAAGGCCCTGCCGGGCCCGAACGCTTCTTTCGATCTGAACGATGGCCCGGACAACCGCAAGGGCTCCGCCGACGACCTGCGCGGCGACGACATCAACATCCACTGGTTCGAGATCGGCGTGAACGACCCCTTCACCCTGGCGGCGGGCGTCATCGACGCGAGCACCCACAGCGTCGATCTCGCCGATCTGCCGGCTGGCGACAGCTTCGCCGCCAACGCCGACCGTTCGGTCGGCAGCCTGCTGGGCTTCCCCGACAGCGAGGCCGTCATGCAGCAGGAAACCTTCACGGACGAGGCCCAGCGCAGCCTGGGTGCGGACGACGTCGCCACCCTGCGGATCGGCATGTCGGGCCTCGACGAGAACCAGGGCAATTCCGACGACTACAGCATCCAGCTGAGCTACGCAGGTCGCACCACGAGCTGCGACATCGTCGTCGAGTTCCAGGCCGATCCGGGCGCCTCGGCCTTCTGCCAGACCACCGGCCAGCAGCTGCGCCGCTTCTTCACCTTCGGCTCCCTGACCGACCATGCGGTGATCGTGGACGCGAACATCGTCTTCAGCGAGCAGGTCAACTGGTACTTCCCGCCGCTCTGTGCCGACGGGGCGCTGGACCTCGGCGAGAGCTGCGACGACGGCAACCAGACCAGCGGCGACGGCTGCGACCTGAGCTGCCAGGCGGAGCCCGGCTTCGTCTGCAGCGGCCAGCCCTCGGTCTGCTCGGGCGTCTGCGGGGACGGCAGCGTCGTCTCCGGCGAGGGCTGCGACGACGGCAACACCGCGCCCGGGGACGGCTGCAGCGACACCTGTCAGGTGGAGACGGGCTTCGTCTGCTCCGGCATCCCCTCGACCTGCGACGGCCTCTGCGGCGACGGCCTGGTGGTGGGGAGCGAGACCTGTGACGACGGCGAGACCGTCGCCGGCGACGGCTGCAGCGTGCTCTGCCAGGAGGAGCCCGGCTACCAGTGCACGGGGGAGCCCTCGACCTGCTCCGAGGTCTGCGGCGACGGCTTCGCGATCGGCGGCGAGGGCTGCGACGACGGCAACACTGCGCCCGGCGACGGCTGCAGCGAGACCTGTCAGGTGGAGACGGGCTTCGTCTGCTCCGGCATCCCCTCGACCTGCTCCGAGGTCTGCGGCGACGGCATCGTCACGCCGGGCGAAGGCTGCGACGACGGCAACACCGCGCCCGGCGACGGCTGCAGCGCCGTCTGCACGGTGGAGCCCGGCTCCACCTGCACGGGCGAGCCCTCCGAGTGCACTCCGCCCACCATCCCGGCCCTGGGCCCCTGGGCGCGGGGGCTGCTGGCCCTGTGCCTGCTCGTCGCCAGCGCCTGCCGCGCGAGCCGCCCGCGGCCCGCCGGCTCCGCCTAGCCCCGAGGCGCCCGGGGATCCCACGCCGGTCCAGGGTCCCGGCGGTGCTGCGTCCGAGAAGCTCCCCTACCCTCGGGCTCGCCACCGCTCTCCGCGCCCATGCCCGATTCGTCGAACCCCCTCAGCCCGCCCCGCTTCGTCGTGATCGGGGCCGGCATGTCGGGCATCCTCTGCGCCATCGAGCTGAAGCGGGCCGGCCTCGACGACTTCGTGGTCTACGAGAAGGCCGACCGGCTGGGCGGGACCTGGCGCGAGAACACCTATCCGGGAATCGCCTGCGACGTCCCCTCCCACTTCTACAGCTACTCCTTCGCCCCGAATCCCGAGTGGACCCATCGCTTCTCGCCGGGACACGAGATCCAGAGCTACTTCGAGGACGTGGCGCGCGGCTACGGCGTCACCCAGCGCATTCGCTTCCACACCGAGGTCCTGAGCTGCCGCTTCGAGCACGGCCGCTGGAAGCTCGAGCTCTCCGACGGCGGCAGCGACGAGGCGGACTTCGTGATCGCGGCCACCGGCGTGCTCCACCACCCCTCCATTCCCGACATCGAGGGCCTGGATCGCTTCGAGGGCGCGCTCTTCCACAGCGCCCGCTGGGACCACCAGGTGCCCCTCGACGGTCGACGCGTCGGCGTGGTCGGGACCGGCTCCTCGGCCATCCAGATCGTCTCGGCGCTGGTGGACCTGGTGGCCGAGCTGGTGCTCTTCCAGCGCACCGCCCAGTGGATCATGCCCGTCGAGAATCCCGCCTACAGCGAGCAGGAGCGGGAGCGCTTCCGGCAGCGGCCCGAGGCCATGCAGGAGGTCCGGGAGCAGATCTCGCGGGCCTTCACCGAGGGCTTCGCCAACGTCCTGGTCGACGCGGAATCGCCCCTGCTGCAGGGCATCCACGACGCCTGCGTCGCCAACCTCGAGACCCAGGTGACGGACCCGGTGCTGCGCGAGAAGCTGCGACCCGACTACCGGGCCACCTGCAAGCGGCTGGTCATGTCCGAGGACTTCTACGCAGCGATCCAGCGGCCTCAGGCCCGGCTGGTCACCGAGGCCATCGAGCGCGTCGAGGGCCCCGGTGTCCGGACCCGGGACGGACGGCTCCACGAGCTGGACGTGCTGGTGCTGGCCACGGGCTTTCGGGTCGATCGCTTCGTGCGTCCCATGCGCGTGGTCGGTCGCGACGGCATCGAGCTGGAGGACGTCTGGAAGGAGGGACCCTTTGCCTACCTCTCCCTGTCGGTTCCCGACTTCCCGAACTTCTTCATGCTGAACGGTCCCAACTCGCCGGTCGGGAACTTCTCCCTGATCGACGTGGCGGAGCTGCAGGTCGGCTACGTTCTGCAGCTGGTCGAGCGCGTGCGCTCCGGAGAGTGCCGCGAGGTCTGCGCCACCCGGGAGGCCATGCAGCGCTTCGGCGCCGAGCGCCGGGAGGCCGCCCAGCGGACCATTTGGGCCAGCGGCTGCCGGAGCTGGTACCTGGACCGCGAGGGCCTGCCGACCGCCTGGCCCTGGACCTTCGACCGCTTCCGCGACGAGATGGCGGCTCCCCACTGGGAAGACTACGAGCGCCGCTGAGCCGAGAGCCATGCCCCGGATCGAGAAGCTCTGCGAGCACTACACGCGACCGGACTGGGTGCGTCGCATCAACGCCATGGGTGACTCGGTGGGCGGGGCCGAGAAGCTGGTCCCGCTCGACGCCGAGGCCCTGGTCCGGATCGCCCGCGAGTCGACCGGAGGCCTCGACGACTTCGGCGACTTCGACGGGGACTGGCGGGGTCGACTCGATTCGTTGGTCCGAGAGCTGGAGGCCACCGGGAAGCTGCACGCGCTGGGTCGCCTGATGACGCGCCAGGAGCTGCTTCGCGGCCTGCGGACGCGGCTCTGGCTGGCCCGCACCCGCAGCGAAAGCCCTCGGATCGCCGGCGAGCAGATCGAGGCGCCCCTGGTCATCACCGGCCCGCCTCGCTCGGGCACCTCCATCCTCTTCGAGCTGCTCGCCCTGGACCCCCGCGCCCGTGCGCCCCTGGCCTGGGAGGGCCTGCACCCGGTGGCCTTCGACGGCGCCAGCCCCGAGGCGCGGCGCGCCATGGCCGAGTGCGAGCAGGAGTTCTGGGCCGACGTCCAGCCCGAGTTCGCGGCCATCCACGAGCTGCGCTCGGATCTCCCGGTCGAGTGCGTGACCCTCACCCTGCCGAGCTTCACCGGCGGGCACTGGGGCATGATCGCCAGCCTGCCGAGCTGGGTTCCGGACTACCCGGCCGCCATGGCCTACCACCGGGCCCTGCTCCAGACCCTCCAGCACGGCGCCCCGCCCCGGAGCTGGGTGCTGAAGACCCCCCTCTACCTGGTCTTCATCGATCTGCTCTTCGCGACCTATCCGGACGCCTGGGTGATCCACACGCACCGCGACCCGCTGAAGACCGAGCCCTCGAGCCTCAGCACCCTCGCCACCGTGCGCTGGCAGCGCAGCGACGAGGTCGAGCTGCCCGAGGCCCACGGCACCGGGCTCGGCGACATGATGATCCTGCTGGCCCGGCGCCGCGCAGCCGGTGAGCTGCCCGATCGGCTCGTCGACTCCCACTTCAGCGACCTGGTGGCGGATCCGGTGGCCGCCGTGGAGAAGCTCTACGGCCAGATGGACCGGCCCTTTCTGGGCGAGCACGCCGACGCGATCCGCCGCTACGTCGCCGAGAAGCCGCAGGGCAAGTTTGGCGTCCATCGCTACTCCCCGGAAGAGTGGGGCTTCGAGCCGCAGGCGCTGCGGGAGAAGATGCGTCCCTACACCGACTACTACGGCGTGGCCCTGGAGTCCTAGCGTGGTCTTGGAGTCTCGAGGATGAGGGGAACGAGGGCGGATCGCCAGGAGGCCTCGCAGAGCGACGACCCGATCGCCGCCCTGCTGGCGCGTGCCGAGCTGAGCGCGGGCATCGACTCCGTGTGCGCGACGCAGGTGGCGCTGGCTCATCGGGGGGAGGTGGTGGCCTCGGCGACCTTCGGACGCGCGCGCTTCGGAGCAGAGGAGCGCGACGCCGGAGAGGACACGCTCTTCGCCATCTACTCGGTCACCAAGGCCATCGTGTCGGCCGCCTCCTGGATCCTGCTCCAGGAGGGGGCTCTGCGGCTCGAGGATCGTGTCGTGGACTACCTGCCCGAGTTCGGGACCCACGGGAAGGACGTGGTGCGGGTCGAGCAGCTGCTCACGCACACCTCCGGCTTTCCGACGGCGCGGCTGCCGACCCTGGACTGGGAGGATCCGGATCGGCGTGGCGCGCACTTCGCCGCCTGGCAGCTCGAGTGGGAGCCCGGCAGCCGCTTCACCTATCACAGCACGGCCAGCATGTGGGTACTCGCGGCCCTGATCGAGCGCGTCAGTGGCGTGGACTATCGGCACTTCGTGCGGGCTCGCATCACGGGGCCCCTCGGGCTCTCGAACCTCCACATCGGCCTGCCGCAGGGCCAGGATCACCGGGTTCCCGAGGTGGTCTGCATCGGCGAGCCGATGTCGCAGGAGACGCGCGCCACCTCGCCCGTGGACGCGCCCGTCGTGACCCTCGACATGCTGGGTCACGCCAACGATCCCGTGCTCCGCGCGGTCGGAGATCCGGCCGGCGGGGGTCTCGCCTGCGCGGTCGACGTGGCGCGCTTCTACCAGGCGATCCTGGCCGACGCGGAGGGCCGCGGGCCGGGCATCTGGCACGCCGAGCAGATCCGCGACGCCTGCTCGGTGCGCAGCGGAGACTTCCTGGATCCGATGACCCAGCAGCTCGCGCTGCGGGGCCTGGGGGTGGTGCTGGCCGGCGAGTCGGGCGGCATGTGGCGGGGCTTCTGCGACGGCTGCTCGGCGCGAGCCTTCGGTCACATGGGTGCCGGAGGCCAGATCTCGTGGGCCGATCCCGAGACGGGACTCTCCTTCGTGTTCCTCACCAATGCGGCCCAGCAGAACGCGGCGGCGCAAGGGGCCAACGGGCTGCGGCTCTCCATGTTGGCCGCCGCCTGCGCCGAGGTCCTCGAGGGCTGAGCCACGGGCGCCTGCGGCGCGCTCCTCGATGGAAAAGCCGGGCCGATTTGGCAGTCTCTGTGGGCTCTGGGGCGGGCTGCGGCGGGTCTTCGGCGCCAGCTCCCGCCTCCTGGCGCCGGGGTGAGGGCCGTGGGAGCGATCGAGATCGAGGGGGGGAGCCCGCGGGCTCCCCTGCGCGAGGCCATCGGCCGGAGCATCGTGCTGCTGGTGGTGGTCTGTCCGCTGCTCGTCCTGTGCTGGCAGCTCGGCGCGCGGCTCCCCGTGGGCGATCTGGCCCTGTGGATCTACGTGGGAGTGGCTCTGCTGCTGATCCTCTGCGAGCACTTCCTGGCCTTCGATCGCGGCTGGGGCTCCACGGTGCGCGGCTGCCCGACAGACTTCATCTACGCCGGCGTGGCCTTCGGCCTCGACAAGGGCGTCTTCGTGCTCTGCGTCACGGCGGTGGCGGCGCTCGGTCGCGAGCTCTCCGGCCTGCTGCGCGTGGAGCTCTGGCCCGTGACCTGGAGCTTCCCGCTTCAGCTCCTCCTGGCGCTGCTGCTCGCCGACGTGGCGACCTACTGGCGCCATCGCCTCTTCCACCGCTCCGCCCTGCTCTGGCGCTTCCATCAGATCCACCACAGCGCGGAGGGCCTGTACTGGATCCGCTCGGCCTACACGCACCCCATCGAGCAGCTCTTCATCCTGGGCGCGATCATGCTGCCCTCCTCGCTGCTGGGCGCCGGGGACGAGATCGTCGCGGGCACCGCCTTTCTCTTCGGCCTGAGCGGCCTGCTCCAACACGCCAACGTGGACAGCCGCTCCTGGCTGCTCAACTTCGTCTTCGCCACGCCCGAGGTGCATCGGCTGCACCACCAGGCCAACGAGATCGGCGATCGCTCCAACTTCTCGGCCTTCTTCGTGTGGATGGACCTCCTGCTCGGCACCTACCACCGGCCCCGGCGCGGCGAGGCGGTGCAGGTGGGCCTGGAGGGCGTGCGCGACTTCCCCGGTGATTTTCTCACGCACCTGCTGATACCGTTCAGGCGGAATCCCGCTGGAAGCCAACCCGAAGCCTCGAGGAGTCCCCAGTGAAGAAGGCCCTGACGATCGTCGCGGTCGTGGTCATCGTGCTGGCCGCGGGCGCCTACCTCGCCCTCTCGGGCCCCGATTACCCGCACACCGACATGAGCGAGGTCGATCCGCAGGAGCTGCTCCGGCAGACGGAGCAGCTCCTGGAGGAATCGGAGAGCTGGCCGGCAGAGCTCAGCGAGGGCTCCACCGTGGTGGCCTCTTCGCTGGACGCCTATCCGGTGCGCACCGTGCGTTACTCGGTCGAGGCCCAGGCGAGCCTGGAAGAAGCCATCGAGTACATCAAGCAGGACAACTACAGCGGGCCCGGGCGCCGGGAGAACGACGAGAAGTACGAGCTGACCCTCTTCGAGAGCGAGGAGCAGGGGGAATACGGCCCGGCCGTCTGGGTCCGGCGCTCGGTCCACAAGTCGCCTCCTCCGGGCACCAATCGCGACGCCGTGGTCGTCTACTTCGAGGATCGACCCGACCCCAAGACCTACCGCATCGTCTTCCGCTCGGTCGAGAGCCACGACGGCGTCGACTTCCCCGCGGTCGAGGACGCGGTGCGTTTCCACGTCTTCCCCTCGCTCATCAAGATCGAGGAGATCGCGCCGGGCCGGGTGCGCATCCGGAAGGTGGAAGGGGTCGATCCGAGGGGCATGGGCACCCTCGTGAACAACTACATCGTCTCCCTGATGTTCTTCCGTTCCTTCATGTTCGAGCAGGCCAAGGCCATTCAGGCCACG
Source organism: uncultured Spirochaetales bacterium (assembly GCA_964649065.1). Classification (GTDB taxonomy): domain Bacteria; phylum Myxococcota_A; class UBA9160; order UBA9160; family SMWR01; genus CAZYOL01. The sequence goes on along the minus strand of CAZYOL010000005.1, from coordinate 33,874 downwards.
CTCGAGGGCTGAGCGCCGCTCCGCCCGCCCCTAGGCCGAGGGGTGCACCTTCCGCCAGCGGAAGGGCACCGTCAGCTGGCGCAGGAAGGTCGGCGGGAAGTCGTAGCTCTCGTCGAGGCCCAGCGGCTCGACCGTGCGCTGGTCCTCCGGCAGGTAGCGCGTCCCGAAGATCCGGTCGGTGAAATTGAAGAAGCTGCCGTAGTTCGAGAAGCAGCCCGGCTGTGCGACCGAATGGTGCGCCCGGTGGTGTCCCGGCGAGTTGAGGAAATGGTCGAAGAAGCCGCACTTCAGGTCGGCGTTCGAGTGGTTGAGGAGCCCGGTGATGCCCGCGAAGACGTTGTGGAAGATGATCAGCTCGTGGCTGGCCCCCACCATCAGCATGGCCATCGTGCCCGTTCCCACCGTCAGCAGGATGTCGATGGGGTAGAAGTAGGACGCGCGCAGCATCTGGAGCCGATCGATGCTGTGATGGACGGAGTGGATCCTCCAGAGCAGGGGCACCTCGTGGGTCCAGCGGTGGTACCAGTACTTGAAGAAGTCCACGATCAGCGTCGCGATCAGGAGCTGCAGCAGGATCGGGAGCTGGCGAGGCCAGATGTCGACCACCTGCAGGTAGTGGTGGTACTGCGCCGTCTGGGCCAGCACGCCCACCAACAGGAAGATGTGGAGCTGGTCGATGGGCGCCGCCAGCAGGAAGTAGATCAGGTCGGCTCGGGTGAGCTTGCGCAGATCTCCCCAGCGCTCGATGAAGGGGATCCAGAACTCGAGGCTCAGCACGGTGAAGATCACCACCACGTAGAGCGACGTGGACACGACCTCGATCGGGTAGGGGCCCTCGACGCCCCACCAGAGAACCAGCAGCGAGCCGATCAGGATGCTGCCGTAGCCGTACTGCTGCACGAGTGAGCGCAGCTGCTCGCTCCACGTCGCACTGCTGGGTTGCGCGGTTATCATGGCTGCTCGACTCACCTCCGGGGGCCGCTGGGGAAGCGGCGCAGGGGTCTCCGGAGCGCGTCGCTCCCACCCCGACCGGCGTCAGGGTAGGACAGCGGGACGAGGGATCCATGCGACGAATCCTGTTCTCGGCGGACGGCTCGGGCGGCGATCTGATGCCCATGGTCCTGATGGCGCGGGAGTTCCAGCGCGCCGGCTACGAGGTCTGCGTCTGCGGAGCCTCCGATTTCTCCTCCCTGGCGCAGGACTTCGGCGTGCCCTTCGAGGGCTACCCCCACAGCTACGCGGAGCTCTACCTCGACCGGATGCGGCTCGGCTACACGAGCAACGTCTACGAGACCATGCGCCACTGGTCCATGCTCTTCCAGGGCGAGTACGAGGTCCTCTCGAAGCTGGCGCCCCAGTACGACGTCCTGGTCAACTTCCTGGGCGAGCTCTTCGTTCCCTCCGTGGCGGAGGCCTTCGGGCTGCCCAATGTCAAGCTGCTGACCTTCCCGGTCACGAAGTCCGGGAGCTACGGGACGCCCGCCGGTCTCCCCTTCACCACGGATCTGCGCTGGCTGAACCGGCTGCAGTGGGAGCTGGCCGGTTTCGCGGCCAATCACGTGCTCCCCTATCGCTCGACGGTGAATCGCCTTCGGGCCCAGCTGGGCCTGGCGCCGTTGCGAGACCTGCTCGCCGCCAACGCACGCTGCGACCACATGATGATCGGCCTCTACGAGGAGCTGCTGCCCCCTTGTCCGGACTGGGCCGACATCGACTACAGCTACATCGGCCCCTGCCTGCCGAGCGATCCCGTGGCACTGTCCCCGGAGCTGGAGCGCTTTCTCGCCGCAGGTCCGAAGCCCGTCTACATCGGCTTCGGCAGCATGCGGCACCGCGAGAGCGAGAGGCTGACGCGCATCCTGGTCGAGGCCGTCGAGGCGGTGGGCCTGAGGGCGATCCTCGCGCAGGCCACCTCGAGCATCGGCTCGGGCCTGCGCGAGAGCGAGCGGATCTTCGTGCTGCGGGAGTATCCGATTCCCCATCACGTGCTCTTCCCCAGGTTGGCGGCCGCCGTGCACCACGGGAGCTGGATCACCACGCACCTGGCCGCCCGCGCCGGCATCCCGCAGCTCGTCCTGCCCCAGGCCAGCGACCAGTACATGTGGGCCGACCGGGTGGCGAAGTGCGGCCTCGGCCCCCCGGGCGTGCACATGAATCGACTCCGGGCCGGGCCCCTCGGCCGGGCCCTGGAGCAGCTGGTGGGCCGGGCGGAGCACGCCGCGCGCGCCCGGGCGCTGGCGCAGCGGGTGCGCGGCATCGACGGCCCGCAGAATGCCGTGCGGCTCTTCGAGGCCATCGCCGGCGGCCTGCGGGCCCGCTCCGGGGCCTAGAGCTCCGGAAGGGGGCGGCGCGGGGGCCGGCGAGGCCGCTCCGCGGGGCCGCTGCGCTTGGCGATCTTGGCGATCACCTCCGTCGAGCTGTGCCCGGGCACGAGATTCGCGAGCACCACCTCGCCGCCGTGGGCCCGCACGAGGTCGGCGCCGACGACCTCGTCGATCGAGTAGTCGGCCCCCTTGATCAGCACGTCGGGCTTGACGAGCTCGAGGAGCTGCAGCGGGGTGTCCTCGGAGAAGATCACCACCCGGTCGACCATGCCCAGCGAGGCCAGCACCACCGCGCGGGCCATCTCCCCCTGGACGGGTCGGTCGTCTCCCTTCAGTCGCCGGACCGAGTCGTCGCTGTTCACGGCCACGATCAGGCGGTCGCAGCAGGAGCGGGCCTGGGTGAGCAGGGAGACGTGGCCCGGGTGCAGCAGGTCGAAGCAGCCGTTCGTGAAGCCGACCTTCTTGCCCCGCTTGCGCCAGTGGTCTGCTGCGTCTGCGGCGGCCTCGGCCGTGGTGATCTTGGCCTCGCAGGAGGAGACGTCGACGCTGAGGAGACCCGAGGAGAGCTCGTCGCGGCTGACCGTGGCCGTGCCGAGCTTGCCGACGACGATGCCGCCGGCGATGTTGGCGAGCTCCGCCGCCTCGGAGAAGGTGGCGCCCACCGCCAGGGCCACGCCCGTGGTCGCCACCACGGTGTCTCCCGCGCCCGAGACGTCGAAGACCTCGAGGGCCTTGGCGGGAAGGTGCAGGGGCTCGGCGTCGCGCTGGATCAAGGTCATGCCCCGCTCGGAGCGGCTCACCATCATGGCCTCGATGTGCCCGTCGTTCATGGCCTTGCGTGCGGCCCGCTCGACCTCGGCCTCGCTCGTGCAGGCCAGACGCGTGGCTGCGGCCAGCTCGCTCTGATTGGGCTTGAGGATGGTCGCTCCAGAGTAGGCGCGGAAGTCGCTGCGTTTCGGATCGGCAATCACCGGCAGGCCGGCGCGGCGGGCCGCAGAGATGGCGGCCGCCAGGATGTCGTCGCTCAGCACGCCCTTGGTGTAGTCCGCGAGGATCATCACGTCGGCGCGGCGCACCTCGGCGTGGATGGCGGAGAGCACTCGGCGCGCCGTCGACTCGGAGATGCACCGCGTGGTCTCCTCGTCGGCGCGCAGCAGCTGCTGACCCTCTGCGATGTAGCGCGTCTTCACCGTGGAGGGCCGGCCGGGCTCCACGATCAGCCGCGGCGTGAGGTGCTCCTCCGACTCGGCCAGCTCGGCGATCTGTGCCGCGGCCGGGTCGTCGCCGGTCACCGCGATCATCACGGCGTGGGCCCCGAGAGCGGCGATGTTGCGCCCCACGTTGCCGACGCCCCCCAGCATCGAGCGCTGGGAGCTGGTGTGGAGGATGGGGATCGGCGCCTCCGCCGAGACGCGATCGACCCGTCCGTAGACGAAGCGGTCGAGCATGAGGTCGCCGATGCAGAGCACCCGGGCGGCGTGGAAGCCGTCGAGATAGCCCTGGAGACGATGGCCGTAGTCGCCGTTTCCGAAGAACAGAGCTCGTGCCGCCTTCGTTGGAGCCGGTCGCTGGGAGGTTCCGACCCGGCCGTGCACAGGATGGCTTCCCTGTGCGGTCCCCCACCTCGGCCGCGATTATGTCAATCCGCGGCGCCCTGGGCAAACCTCGTGGCCCCGCAGGGTTCGGCCCGGGAGCTGCTTCCCCTGGGGGCCTCGAGCGGCCGCCGATTATGTCAGCAAAGTGGGCTGGCGGCAACGCCTGCCGCAGTCGATCCTGCAGGTCCGGAAGATTCTCGCTCGGGCGGACTACCGCCCCGCAGGTAGGTCATGAGTCAGCCCAGCGCTTCCGGCGGCCATCGCCGCCACCCCTGCGAGCCCCTGCGCCTCGGCGTCCTGGGAGCCGCGCAGATCACGCCCATGGCCCTGCTGGGCCCCGCCGCCCGGCATCCCCAGGTGGAAGTCTGCGCCGTGGCCGCCCGCGACCCGCAGCGGGCCCAGCGCTTCGCGCGGCGCCACCGGATTCCCCGCGTGCTTCCCGACTACGCCGCTCTCGTGGCAGACCCGGAGATCGACGCCATCTACAACCCGCTCCCCAACAGTCACCACTGCCTGTGGACGCTGCGCGCCCTCGAGGCGGGCAAGCACGTGCTCTGCGAGAAGCCCCTGGCCGCGAACGCCGAGGAGGCGCGGCGCATGTGCGAGGCCGCCGAGCGAGCCGAGCGTCTGCTGATGGAGGCCTTCCACTGGCGTTACCACCCGCTGGCGACCCGCATGCGCGAGATCGTCCTCGAGGGAGCGCTCGGCAAGGTCCGGCACGTCGAGGTGAGTCTCTGCATCCCCATGCTGGCTCCCGGGAACATCCGCTTTCGCTTCGACCTCGCCGGTGGCGCGCTGATGGACATCGGCTGCTACGCCGTCAACATGCTGCGTCACCTGGCCGGGGCCGAGCCGCGCGTGCTCTCGGCCGAGGCGCGCCTCTCCGGCCCCAACGTCGATCGCTGGGCGCGAGCCGAGCTGGCCTTCGCCGACGGTCGCTCGGGACGCATCACCTGCTCGCTGCTCTCCTCGACGCTGCTCTCCATCTATGCCCGCGTGGAGGGAGAGGCGGGCCGCCTCGATGTCTTCAATCCCCTGGCCCCGCACTTCTTCCACCTGCTCACGCTGCGCGCCGGGGGGGCGACCCGCCGAGAGCGGCTGCGGGGGCCCAGAAGCTACGAGCTCCAGCTTCGGGCCTTCGTCGAGGCCCTGCGCAGCGGCGAGCCGCCGCTGACCGCGGGCCGGGACGGGCTCGCGAACATGCTCGTGATCGACGCCATCTACCGCGCCGCCGGGCTGCCGCCGCGTGCAGGCGTCTCGCTCAGCCCGGATCGTCCGGGCTGATCTCCTCCAGCTCGCGCGAGGCCGTCTCGGGCAGCAGCAGGGCGGCCAGCGGGGCGATCGGGGTGACGGCCAGGATCCAGGTGTTCGAGGCGGCGTGGCTGCCCGTCAAGCCGTAGAGCAGCCCCACGGCCCAGAGTCCCAGCGAGGAGCCGACCGTGGCGATGGTCTCGCGCATGCCCGCCGCGGTGGAGCGCAGGGCGGTCGGGAAGAGCTCCGTGGCCAGGGCTCCGTGCAGCACCATCAGGAAGCCGACGCCGGAGAACATCAGCATCAGGCCGAGCACGAGCGGGACCAGACCCTCTGCGTTGTAGAAGAGCCCCACGGCCAGCGACAGCAGCAGCGAGGCGAGGATCGTCATCGGCTTGCGACCCAGGCGGTCCGAGAGGGTCCCGCCGATCACGTTGGAGAGGGGCGTGGCGATGCCGCCGACGGCGATCAGCAGGCCCACCTGGGGCGGTGAGTAGCCGAGGCCGTCTTGCAGGTGCTTCGAGATGAAGACGGTGCCCGGCTCGAGGATCATCGAGACCGGCAGCAGTACGCCCGTCAGCACCCACAGGCGGGAGCCGTGCAGCAGCACGATGTCGCGCATCGGCTGCCAGGGCGAGCTCGGTTCCGGGGCCTGCTCGCGGTGATCGCTGAAGCGCCGCGTCTCGCGCAGGCTGCGCCACAGCCAGGGCACCCAGAAGAGGCCGAAGGCGCCGATCACGAAGAGCGCGCGCCAGCCGTAGGGCAGCTGCTCGACGAAGACGTAGGCGAGCAGGGTGAGGCCCCCGCCCATGCCTCCGGCCGCGGCCAGGACGCCCAAGCCGAAGCCCCGGCTGCGCGCGGAGAGCTCTTCGGCGACGACCACCACCGCCAGCAGCACCTGGGCGCCCAGGAAGAGGCGGGCTCCGAGCTGGCACCAGGCCAGCACCAGGCCGCTCGGGGCGGCGGCGGAGGCCAGGTTGCACAGGGCGACGCCCGCGACCGAGACGATCAGCAGCTTTCTCCGGCCCAGGCGGTCGGCCAGCACCCCCAGAGCCAGGGAGAAGAGCGTGCCGACCCGCAGCAGCGCGAAGAGCGGGCCCACCTCGTCCTCGGGGATCGCCAGCCCGCGTTGGATCTGGGGCATGGCGAAGCCGGCGACGGCCATGGTGTAGAAGCTGCCCAGGGAGGCCAGGCAGGTCACGGCCAGCACGCCCCACTCGTGCCGGGTCATGCCGGGAAGGCGGGGCAGTAGCCTCATGGCGCCGCCGCGTGCGGATTCTCGTACCAGATCACCCCCAGCCCGCCGCCGAGCCAGCCCGAGCTCTCCTCGGTCGTGACGAGGTCGAGGTCGGAGTCGAGATCCAGGTCCGCGAGCACCAGGTTGTCGTACTTCACGTGGGCTCGTCGCGCGGAGACCAGGTGCCGCGTCCAGGCGCCCTCGTGGCGCGGAGAGTCGCCCGTGTAGGCCAGCCAGAAGGCGCCGTGACCGCTGCCCCGGGCCGCGAAGGCGAGATCGCTGCGGCCGTCGGCGTCGAGGTCTCCACAGGCCACCGCCTTGCTGTAGCTCGTCCCGTCGCGGCCCGGTCCGTAGGGCAGGCCGCCGGCGACGCGGATGCGATAGGGCCGCCAGCGCGCCCCCGCGTCGTCCAGGGCGCGATACCAACGCCCCACCACGCCGAGCCGGGCCTCGTCATTGGTGGTCGAGACCAGGTCGGGGCGGCCGTCGGCGTCGAGGTCGCAGCGAGCGAAGAGTCGTGGCCCCCGTCCCTCGTCCACGACGTGGAGGGGCCAGGGCTGCTCCAAGGCCTCGCCTCCGGGGTGCTCGTACCAGCCCAGCCGTCGGTGGTCGGAGAAGAGCACGTCCGGATCGCCGTCTCCATCTACGTCCGCGATCTCCAGGTCGAGGGTCCGGTTCGCGGCGCCGATCTCGAAGCGCAACCAGGCCTCGCCGTTGCGTGCCGCCGGAGCCGCGGGCGCCTTCAGCCAGAAGATCCCTCCCGGCTTCTCGCCACTGCTCTTGGAGCCGGCCACGATATCGCGGCCGTGCCGAGCGTCGAGCTGCGCGACCGCGACATCCATGTAGGAGGCAGGGCGCTGCGGCCGCAGCCAGCTGCCCGTCCACGATTCGGGCTCCCAGAGCGGAGCGCCGGGCGCCAGCCCGTGCAGGGCCAGCCTGCGGCTCCGGCCCTCGGCGGCGGAGACGACGGCATCGATGCGGCCGTCTCCATCGAGATCGGCCGCGACGGCGGCCTCGACGTCTTCGGTGGCGAGGCCGCCGCGCAGGTCGAGCCGCGGCCAGCGCTGGCGGATCTCCGGGCCTCCGGGGTTCCGGTAGAGGCGCACGTGGCCGCTTCCCTCCCAGCCGCCGACCACGTCCAGATCCCCATCCGCGTCGACGTCGGAGAGGTCGACCCCGTCGGCCCCCCGGCCGCGGTCGTCGATCACCCGCAGCGGCCACGGCGCGCCGGACCCCGCAGACGGGCCCGTGGCGGGCCCTGAGCCCTCGAACTCGCCGCAGGCGCAGCCGAGGCCGGCGGTGGCGAGGTAGAAGAGCGCGCGGCAGGCCGGCCCGGCTGCGGACCGGAAGCCCCGGGAAGGCGCCTTCCCGAGGCTCGGGCTTCGCGGAGCGATCGGCTAGGCCGCCAAGGCGTCGCGCATCGCCTTGGCTTCTTGGAACATGTAGCGCCGGAAGAAGAAGATCGACACGAAGTAGTTGTTCAACAGGGGGCTCACCAGGCCCTGGGGATCCACCGCCTCGATCTTGACGACCCGCACCTGTCCCGGAGCCGTCTCCTCCACCTTGAAGAGGGCCGGATGCACCGTGAAGCGGCCCGCCTTCTCGTAGGGCGGGATCGGCTCGCCGTCGATCTCGTCGACCGAACGAAAGGCCACGCGGTAGGACTTCGGAGTAGGACGGTCCTCGCAGTAGAGGACGCTGACCTCGCGGTTCGAGCCGGGCGACGGTGCGACGTGGACCGAGCGCCGCACCCATTCGTGCCCGCTCTGGCCCCGGTTCCGGTCGTAGAGTGTCTCCTCGAACTTGTCCGCCTTGCGGCGGCTCTTCTCGCCGCAGTCGCAGAGATCCTTCACGTGGGCGACGGCGCGTTCGAAGTCGGTCGCCTCGACGTCGTAGCGAATCGTGCGCACGGGGAAGGGACCCAGGCGGCTCCTCAGGCTCACGCCCGGCTCGCTCAGCTCCGGCGGCCAGCTCTCGGACTCGCGCAGCAGCTGCTCGCCCCGCTCGAAGAGCTCTCCCCGGTCGATGCCGGAGAGCTCCACTCTGGGATAGACGGACGGTGTGGTCAGGAAGCGGACCAGGACCGCGATTCCCGCCAGCACCCCGACCCCCAGCAAGATCGTCGTCGTGCTCATGACCCCCCCTCGGACTCTCCGGCTTCACGCGATACTAGCCCGGCCGGCCCGGGCTTGGCGAAGCGCTTCGGCGCGCCGAGCGGCACGGGGCTCGCGTCCCGGGCCCCGTCGAGCCAGGCCAGCAGGGCCGGCAGCAGCACGACGTTCGAGATCAGCATCAGCAGGATCCCGACACACAGGAGCTGGGAGAGGCTGGCGATTCCCTGGTGGTGGGAGAAGGCGAGGGTGCCGAAGCTGATGAGCGTGGTGAGAGCGCTGTAGAGCACGGCGCGCGCCGTGCTGGTGGCGAGCATGCTCCGGGCCCCACCGAAGCCCGTGCGGTGGGAGTGCACCAGGTGGATGCCGCTGTCGACGCCGATGCCCAGGAGCAGCGGCAGCACGATCACGTTGGCGAAGTTCAGGGGAATATCGGCGACGACGCTGAGGGCCGCGGTGGCCAGGGCCCCCAGCGCGAGGGGGGCCAGGGTGAAGAGCGCGTAGCGCACGCTGCGCCACAGCAGGATCAGGCCCAGCGCGATCACCAGCACCGCCGTGATCAGCGCCTGCCGTAGCGAGGAGATCATGGCCCGGCCGAGGCCCACGGCGCCGGGAACCGGCCCGCCGGCGTCCGGGCGCACCGTGTGGATCAGGTCCGCGAAGCGCTCCAGCTCGCCGCGATCGTTCAGGTTCGCCTCGGAGAAGACCTCGACCCGCGCGCTGCCGTCCTCCGAGAGGTAGCGGGAGAGGAGATCCGAGGGCAGGTCCTCGAGGCGCACTGTCCGCGTCGGCAGGGCCTCGAGGATGTCCTCCAGCGTCGGCCCGAGGTCCTGGAAGAGGTCCGCCTCCAGGGCGTCGAGGCCATCGAGGCCGAGGCTCTCGTCGGCAATGGCCTCGACCAAGCCGTCGAGGCTGCGGCGCAGCTCCTGGGCCGAGTGCCACAGCGGGTCGTCCTCGGCGGCGCCGCCGCGCAGGTACTCGTCGATGTCGAGCGCGACGGCGTAGCCCTGGATCGTGTAGTCGACGGCCTGGAGGCGCTCGAGCTCTTCGCCGCTCTCCTCCTCGGTGAGCTCGACGGGGGAGGAGAGGTCCTCCCGCATCTGCTCGAAGAGGGCCAGGCGCTCCGGCTGGTCCTCCGGCAGGAAGCCCGCGGCCGTACGGACCTGCTCGACGCCCTCGAGCTGCTCGAGCTGCGCCGCCAGGGCGGTGGCCTCGTCGAGGTCTCGGGCGATGACGTCGACGGTCCATACGGAGAGCTCCGGATCCAGGAGCAGGTCTTCCAGGGCCTGCACCGACTCGACGCGCGGATCCCGGACCTTGAGCGTGCTGAACTCGAAGCGCAGCTGGGAGGCGGCCAGCGCGCACAGGGCAGCGAGCAGCGCAGCCACCAGGCACACGCTGCGGGGGTAGTGCAGCGGGAAGCTCGGCAGGCCCAGCTCGAAGCGCTGCAGCAGGGCGCTCGGCGGCCTGCGACCCTCGCCGAGGAAGAGGGCGATCAGTGCGGGGTAGAAGGTCAGGGTGGCCAGCAGGCCCAGGAAGACGCCGCTTCCGGAGATGACGCCCATGTCCGCCACGGCGCGGTAGTCGGTGGGCACGAAGGCGTAGAATCCGATGGCCGTGGTGATGGCGCAGAGGAAGAGGGAGCTGCCCACCTTGGTGCCGGCGCGGTGCAGGGCCTCCCCCACGTCGGCGCCCGCGTCGCGGCGGTCGAGGTAGCCCAGCGCGAAGTGGATGCCGAAGTCCACCCCCAGGCCGATGTAGACCACGGCGAAGGCACTGGTCAGCACGTTCAGCTGTCCGATGGCGAGGGCGGCGAAGCCCGCCGTCCAGCCCAGACCCACGAGCAGGGTGAGCACGGTGGCGAAGACCAGGCGCAGCGATCGGAGGGAGTAGAAGAGGACCAGCGTGACCAGGACCAGCGAGGCGGCGCCGGCCGTGCTGGTCTCGCGGATGATCAGCGACATCTCCTCGGCGTGGGTGGCCCGATCGCCCGTGACGCGGACGCGCAGCCCCGGCCGGGGGCCGAGCTCCGGGATCAGGCCGCGGATGTGGTGGATCGCGGTGAGCACCGGCTCGAGCTGCGTGAGGTCGCCGACCGGCTTCACGAAGAGGAGCTGGGGATTCGTGTGGCCCGAGTCGATCTCCTGGAAGAGCAGGTCCTCCCAGTCGATCGGCTCGCTGCGCCCCTCCTCGAAGGCCTGGACGCTGCGCGCGACGGCCTCGAGGATTCTCCTGCCCTCGTCTCCCAGCGAGTCGATTCCCTCGTCGCTGTTCACGACGTGGGCGAGGGCGCCCAGCAGGATGGGCAGCTCGGAGCGATCGGCGAGCGTGGCCAGCAGCTCGCCGGACCGATCCAGGCGCAGCGCCAGCTCGTCCAGCTCCTCCCGCTCCAGGTGGTAGATGCCGAAGTCGTCGTAGTAATCGCCGTAGCCCGGGAGGAAGACCTCGCTGTAGCGCTCGGGCAGGGCGGCCAGCCGGTCGCGCAGCTCCACCGCGCTGTCGCGGGCGTCGTCGGCCTCGTCGGCCTCGATCATGACGACGATGTTGTCCTGCAGCGCGGGGAAGAGGGCCACCAGGGCGCGGTTGGTGCGGCCCACCGCCATGCGCTCCGAGAGCAGGCGGCTGGAATCCGTGTCGACCTGCATCTGCGTCAGCGCCAGGGCGACGGCGCCCGCGCCCAGCAGCAGGCAGAGGATCACCGTCGCCACCGCGTGGGCGCGAGCCGCGTCGACCAGGCTGGCGGCCACGCGGCCGAGGACGGCTTCGACTCGCTTCATTCCTGCGCCGTGTCCTGTGAGAAGGCCCTGTGAGAGGAGGGGGGCCGCGCCGGTCGCGCTGGCGGAGGCACAAGGGGTATCAGATCCCACCGCGCCGTGCAGGGTGGGCTCCCGCTCGCGCCGTGCACGACGCGCGAAACCCCTGTCGGGGCTGGGCATCCAGGAAGAAGCCGCATCGTCTGGAGGAGCTGCCCGTGACCCGAAGTCCCCTTGCCCTCGGTCCGGCGCTGGCGCTCGGCCTCGGCCTGGCGGCGCTCGCCGCAGGTCGCGCGGGCGCCGAGGCGCCGCTTCCGGTGGCCTTCGACCTGATCGTCTCCAGCGGCAGCGCGACGCCCAACGGCATCACCGTCCCCGCGCCCGTTCTGCTGCCGGGAGACAACCCGGGCAACATCTTCCGCTTCGACGGACGCACCGGCGTCTTCGAGGGCTTCTTCGCGCGCGAGTTCCAGCGCGGGCTGCAGGACCCGCGCGATCTCGTCCTCTCGGGGCCGGCCTTCGGACGCAGGACGACCCTGCTGGTGAACGCGGCGGACTTCAACAGCCCCACCGCCGTCCCGGGCGACGGGGAGATCGACCTGGATGCGGTCTTCCGCTACGACCTCCGGGGACGCTTCCTCGGGCGCCTGGTCGACTTCCGCCGCGCCCTCGACGTCCCGGTCTCGCCGGGCGGCGGGGTCTTCGGTCCCTCGCTCGACCCCGGCGACGATCCCGCGAAGCAGAGCTACTTCGTCGGCTCGCGCGCCCTGGGCGACGTCATCGAGATCGATCCCGACTCGGGCCGCGTGCTGGGCTCGGTGCCGGGCACGGAGACCATCGACTTTCCCCGCGGCTTCGTCTTCACCGGGGACGGCACGCTCTTCATCGGCTCCGGCTCGAACCCGGCGACCGGCGCGGGCGACGACGCCATCCTGAAGATCGATCCGGTGACCGCCGACGTCGAGGTCTTCTTCAGTGCGGCCTCCGCGGGCGAGAGCTTCAGCCCCCTCGACGTGGTCCTCTCCCCGGGTGGCACCTCCATCATCGCCACCAGCGAGTCGCCCTTCTCGCCGGGCGAGGTGACTCCCAGCCGGATCTTCATCCTTCCGCTCGACTTCCGCGGGCCCGAAGACCTGATCGTGCTCGACCCCGGCGACGACGCGGACGGTGCTCCGCTGCTGGTGGATCCGAGGGGCATCGGAATCGGCCCGGACGGCCTGCTCTACGTCTCGTCGGCGGGCAACGACACCATCCTGCGCTTCGATCCCTTCACGGGGGCCTTCGTGGACGTCTTCGCCTGGGCGCCGGGCTTGAACGGCCAGGCCCTGAGCTTCCTTCCCGACCAGCCCCCCAAGCGCCTGCTCGGGCCCCGCTTCGATCGGGACCAGCGCCCGGCGCTCCGGCCGCGCCCCTTCTTCGAGGAGCGCGATGACGACGACGGCTGAGCGCTGGGCCCGCCTGCTGCTGCTGGCCGGGCCGCTGTGGCTGGCCCCGGCCTGTGAGCCGGAGTCGGCCCCGAGTGCGGAGGCCGCGGCGGCGGCAGAGAGACTCAGCGACCCGGAGGCGCGCGAGCTGCTGGACGCCCTCTCCGGTGCCAGCGCGCGGGAGGCGCGCGAGGCCCTCACCCGCATCCGCGCGGCGCGCGACGAGCGCTTCGTCGCCGTCTTCGTCGAGCTGCTGCGAGCGGCGGAGATCGGCATCGCCGACCCGAAGGTCCGCGAGGAGAGCGTCCTCGCCCTCGAGGAGCTCAGCGGTGAGGCCTACGGCGACTCCTGGCCGGAGTGGGTCGAGTGGTATGCGGGCACCGAGCTCGCTCCCCCGCCCGGCTTCACCGGCTGGAAGGGAAGGCTGCTGGGCCGCATCGACCCGGAGTTCGAGGCGATCCTCTACGACGACGCCCCGGCCACGATCCGCGTCGAGGAGGTCGTCTGGGGCGGTGTCCCCTACGAGGGCATCCCGGCGCTCGACCAGCCGCGCAGCCTGCGGCCCGAGGAGGCCGACTACCTCGGAGCGGAGGAGCCGGTCTTCGGGATCGCCCTGGGAGGCGAGGCCCGCGCCTATCCGCTGCGCATCCTCGACTGGCACGAGATGGCCAACGACGAGGTGGGCGGGGTCGCCTTCTCCCTGGCCTACTGCACCCTGTGCGGGGCCGGGATCGCCTACGCCGCCCGCGCCTCGAACGGCGAGGACTACGACTTCGGCTCCTCCGGCTTTCTCTTGCGCAGCAACAAGCTGATGGTCGACCGCCAGACGCGGACGCTGTGGAACCAGCTCACCGGGCGGCCGGTGCTGGGGCCGCTGGCCGAGAGCGACCTGCGGCTCGACCGCCTGCCGGTGGTGGTCACCACCTGGGGCGCCTGGCGGGAGCGCCACCCCGAGACCCGGGTGCTCTCGCTCGACACCGGCCACCGGCGTCCCTACCTGCCGGGTGCGGCCTACGCGGGCTACTTCGCCTCTCCGCAGACCATGTTCCCGGTCTGGCAGCGCAGCCGCCTGCTGCCGGCCAAGGAGCGCATCTACGGCCTCGAGCTGGACGGGCTTCCCAAGGCCTACCCGCTGGAGGCGCTGATCCGGGCCGGTGTCGTGCACGACGAGATCGCGGGAGCGGAGCTGGTGCTGCTGGCTCCGCGCGAGTCGATCCAGGTGGACGGTGAGAGCGTGCGCAGCGGGCCGGCCCGCTACGAGGCCGGTGCGCCGGTGCGGGCCTACCGCTCGGCGGGCCACCGCTTCCGGCCGGGCCCGGAGGCGGAAGCGCTGATCGACGAGCGGGGGCGCTCCTGGCGCGTCACGGAGGCGGCGCTGCTCGCCCCGGACGGCGAGCGGGCCGAGCGCCTGAACGGCTTCCTGGCCTACTGGTTCGGCTGGAACGCCTACCATCCGAAGTCCCTGGTCTACCAGCAGAGGGCCACTCCCTAGAGAGCAGAGGGCCACTCCCTAGAGGGCCGGCGCCCGCCCTCTCCTGCCTCCTCGGCGTGGCGCCGTGGGCGGGGCGGTTTACGCCCAGACGGGCAGGTGGTAAACCAGCGGACGAGGGCGGGTCCTCCGGCGGGGGGCCCGCGCCGACGGAGGGCCACGCCATGCGTTTCGCGTTCGTTGCCGCAATCGCCATCGGGGCGCTGCTCTTTTCCGCACCGAGCTTCGCCCGGAGAATCTGCGTCGACGCCAGACGGCCGGCAGCCTGCGAGACGACCATCGCCGACGCCCTCGACATCGTCAGCCCCGACGACATCATCTCGATCAGCCCGGGCCTCTATCAGGAGTCGCTGACCGTCGATACCCCCAACATCCAGATCCGCGGCACGCGCAACACCGTCGTGGACTCCTTCGGCCTGGGAGGGCCGACCTTCACGGTGGAGGGCGTGGCCACCGACGTCACGTTCACGGGCTTCACGATCCGGAACTCCGACGAGGAGGGCATCTTCAGCGAGGCCGACGGCACGGTCTTCCGGAACCTCCGCATCCTCAACACCAGCGGGGATTGCATCCGCGTGAACGGCAGCTTCGCCTGGGCCGGCAACAACAGCCTCTACGGCTGCGGCGGCGACCTCTTCGCCTTCGAGGGCTCCGACCTGGTCTTCCGCAACAACAGTGGAAAGTTTGCCGCCGATCACGGCGTCTTCGGCCTGGGCGAGCGCGCCATCGTCGAGGGCAACTCTTTTTCGAACATCGCCGGCGCCTGCATCGGGGTCACGGGCGACGATGCGGAGATCGTGAACAATCGCGGCGAGACCTGCGCCAGCGACTTCGTCCGCGTGACCGGCGATGGCGCCCTCATCGAGCGCAACCAGGGCTCCCAGAGCAATGGCTTCACGATCGACGGCATCGGCTTCAGCTTCCGCAACAACCGGGTCACGGGCTTTCTCGGCGTCGGGGCCAGCTTCATCGGAACCGGCTCCGGAGGGGAGGTCTCGAACAACCGCTTCGAGCTCGGCCTCGGGGAGTTCAGCGCCTTCGATTTCAGCGGGGAGCTCGCCGACCTGCGGATTCGCGCGAACTTCGCCCGGAACTTCCTGGACCTCGGCATGCGCTACGGCAGCGATACGAGCGACTTCGAGGTGAGCCGGAATCGCCTCGAGGACATCGGTGGAGATCCCGGGGATGCCTGCTTCGACATCGCGGGCAGCGGCCACGACTTCTCGATGAACCGCGCGGAAGACTGCTTCGGGCCGGGCTTCGGGATCGCCGGCGACGGCGGCTTCCAGTTCCTGCGAGACCAGGCCTCCTGGACGGCCGGGTCGGGATTCGACGTCTTCTCGTCGGGAAACAACCTCGAGCGCCTGATCGTCCGGGATGCGGCCACCACGGCCTACCGCTTCAACGTGGACGCCGACAACAACTTCCTCTCCTCGAGCCGCGCGCTCGGAGAGAACGGTCAAGACGGCTGCGACGAGGGCACGAACAACTTCCCCGAGAACAACAACTTCCAGATCCTCGGGATCAGCTGCAAGTTCTGAGGCGCTCTCGCGCGCTGCTGGGGCTCGCCGGGGCGGGGGCGCTGGGCCTGATGGCGCTGGGCCTCTTGCGTCTGCTCGGCCCGACGTCAGCCCCGGCCCCGGAGACCCACCGCGCGACGCCGGGCGGGCTTCCGCCACCGGCGCCCGCGGCTTCGGCCGAGCCGGGGCAGCCCCCGTTCGCGGGGCCCGAGGGGCGCCCCGCCTCCCCCGTGGCCTCCGGCTCGGGTCGACTCGCGGGCGAGCCGGAGGCTCGCCGCGGGCCGCAGCCCGGGCCCGGAGAGGGCGAGGCGCAGCCCGGGGAGGCCGCGCCCCGGGCGGCCCACGCGCCGCGCCAGCTGCCGCCCGGCGCGCGCGCCGCCTTCGAGGCCGCGCGGGCCGAGCGCCAGGCGGAGCGCAGGCGTCGGCACCTGGAAGAGGTCGAGAGCGAGGACCTCGACAGCCGCCGCTTCGCGGTGGGCACCCTGGACGCCACCCTTCCCGACCAGCGGAGGCTGCTCGAGCGGGCGCTGCTGGAGGACCCCGACGCAGGCGTACGCCGCGAGGCCGCCATCCAGCTGGGCTTCGGCGAGACGCGTGAGGTGGGGGCCACGCTGCGCCGCGCTCTCGCGGACTCCAGCCCCGAGGTCCTGCGCGAGGTGATCGGCGCGATCGCCTTCGCCCGGGTCGTCGACGCCGAGGGTGAGCTGGCCGAGCTGGCCGGGCGCCATCCGAGCCGGGAGATCCGCAAGCGGGCCCGCCGCGCCCTGAACGAGCTCGGCACCGCCCCGTAGCTCGGGCTCCTCCCCTCCGATCCCCTGCCGCGGGGTGTTGGCAACTCGGGCCCCGATCGAAATACTGACCGCAGCAAGCCAGCGAGGAGGCCCCGTGGAGCCGGTTTCTGCCCTGTCCGTCGACGAGATCGACCTGTCGCTTCGCGAGTTCTGGATGCGTCCCGAGGAGGAGCGCGAGGGGGCCTTCGCCACCCTCCGGAGGGAGCGGCCGATGAGCTTCCACCCCGAGCCGGACACCCAGGGCCTGGTGCCGGCGGGGCCGGGCTTCTGGGCCGTGACCCGCCACGCGGACATCCTGGAGGCGAGCCGCAACCCGCAGATCTACTCCTCGGCCCGCGGCGCCACCAGCATCCCGGACCTGCCGCCGATGTTCCTCGAGTTCTTCGGCGGCCTGATCAACAAGGACGATCCGGATCACCTGCGCCTGCGCAAGCTCGTCTCGGCGGGCTTCACGCCGCGGCAGCTGGCCCGCATCGACGACCAGGTGGAGGAGGCCGCGCGCTGGGCCGTGAACGCCGTGATCGAGCGCGGCGCGTGCGACTTCGTGACCGACCTCGCCTCGCCCTTCCCGATCCGCATCATCTGCGAGATGATGGGAATTCCGGAGAGCCAGCACGGCTTCGTCTTCGATCGCACCAACGTGATCCTGGGCGCCGGCGATCCGGAGTACGTTCCCCCCGGCGAGGACATCGCGGCGGCGCTGGTCCAGGCCGGCAGCGAGCTGCGCGCCCTGATGGACGACATGCGCGAGCAGCGCCTGAAGCAGCCCACCGAGGACCTCACCTCCGCCCTGGTGCACGCCGAGATCGACGGCGAGCGCCTGGCCAAGGACGAGCTGGCCTCCTTCTTCATCCTGCTGGTGGTGGCCGGCAACGAGACCACCCGCAACGCCATCAACCACGGCATGCAGGCCCTCTGCCAGCACCCGGAGCAGCGGGCCCTGTGGCGTCGGGACTTCGACGGCCTGGCCCCCACCGCCGTCGAGGAGATCGTGCGCTGGGCCTCGCCGGTCATCTACATGCGGCGCACGACCACCCGGGAGACGGTGCTGGGCGGCCAGCGGCTCGGGCCGGGGGAGAAGGTCGCCCTCTTCTACAGCTCCGGGAACCGCGACGAGGCCGTCTTCGACGAGCCCTTCCGCTTCGACCTCCAGCGCACGCCCAACGAGCACGTCGGCTTCGGCGGTCCCGGGCCCCACTTCTGCCTGGGCGCCAACCTCGCGCGGCGCGAGATCCGCGTCTTCTTCCAGGAGATCTTCGAGCGCATGCCGGATCTCGAGATCACCGGCACGCCGGAGCGCCTGCTCTCCAATTTCATCCACGGCATCAAGCACATGTCGTGCGAGTTCAGCCCGGGCCGCCGCGCGGCCTGAGCTGGGGGGCCAAGCGCCGCTGGCCTAGACTGGCGCCCCGGGTCGAGGGGCCGGAGGGGAGATGCGGCGGGGCGGCAGCGGCGGCAGGATCGGGATCGTCTCGGCCGTGCTCTGCTGGCTCGCACAGGCGGCCGGCGCCCAGGTGGCGGACCCGGTTCCCGGCCCCATCCCGGTCGGCGAGGCCAGCGCGCGGGTCGAGTTCGTGGTGACGCTGCCGCCCTCCGGGCCCACGAAGAAGCCCAACGCTCGCCCGATGACCCTGTTCGGCGACGGTAGCGGGCGCAGCTTCGTGGTGGACCAGAACGGTCCCATCCTGCAGCTCCTGTCCGACGGCACGACCTCGGTCTTCCTCGACCTGGCCAGCGCCACTCCGCTGCTCACCAACCAGCGCCAGAAGGGCGTGTCCTCCTTCGCCTTCCACCCGGACTTCCACCGCCCCGGCGCCCCGGGCGAGGGGAAGGTCTACAGCGCCAGCTCGGAGCCCCTCGGCTCGGGGGTCGTGGATTTCCCGGCGCCCGCCGCCGCCCCGCAGAGCCACGAGTCGGTGCTCTACGAGTGGACGGTGAGCGCCTCGGACCCGGACGCCATCGACGCCGGCTCGGCCCGCGAGCTGCTGCGAGTCGTCGAGCCCCACGGCGACCACAACATCGGGCAGATCGCCTTCCATCCGACCGCCAGCCCCGGCGACGCGGAGTACGGCCTGCTCTACGTCGCCCTGGGCGATGGCGGAAACACCTGCTGCCCGCGGCCCTCGGTCGACCCCTGGTTCCAGGGTCAGGATCTCTCGACGCCGCGCGGGGCCCTGCTGCGCATCGATCCGCTGCAGCCCGGCTCGGGCAGCGCGGCCTACACCGTCCCGGGCGACAACCCCTTTGCCAGCGACGGCGACCCGGACACGCTGGCCGAGATCTGGGCCTACGGCCTGCGCAATCCCCATCGCTTCTCGTGGGACGCGGGTGGCCTGGGCCGCCTGCTGATCTCGGACATCGGCCAGGCCAACGTGGAGGAGATCAACCTCGGAGCGAAGGGCGCCAACTACGGCTGGTCCGAGCGGGAGGGCACCTTCCTCGTCATGCACTTCAACGAGCCCGAGGTCTTTCCGCTGCCCCCGGACGATGCCAGCTTCGGCTACGCCTACCCGGTGATCCAGTACGACCACGACGAGAACGACAACGCCATCAGCGGGGGCTACGTCCAGCGCGGTGGCGGCCTGGGTGCAGCGCTCGAGGGGCACTACCTCTTCGGCGACCTGGTCTCCGGCCGCGTCTTCCACGTGCCCGTCGACGCTCTGGACGGCAGCGGCCAGGCGGCCTTCGAGGTGCTGCGACTCGTCGACGACGCGGACGGCGTCGAGAAGTCGCTGCTCGAGATGGTCGGCGGGGGGAGCGCCGCCTCGCGGGCCGACCTGCGCTTCGGCATGGACGACGCCGGCCGCATCTACCTGCTCACCAAGGGGGACGGCTCCGTGCGTCGCTTCGTGACGCTGCCCCCGACGCCGGCTCTGGCTCCCGGGGCCGGGGCCCTGCCGCTGCTGGCGCTGCTGCTGGCCGGGGGCCTCGCGCTGCGCCGCCGCGCGGCCTAGGCCAGGTCGGTCTCCATGGTGGCCAGCGAGGCCTGCCGCGGCTCGAGCTTGTTCGCGGCGTAGGCCCGTGCAGGGAGGGCTGCCAGCTCCTGCGCCCGCTGCACCGCCGCCTCGACGGCCTCGCCCGGCTCGACGAGCTCGTCGAGGAAGCCCGCCCGCAGCGCGCCTTCCGGATCCCAGATCCGGCTCTGGGTCACCGTCGGGAGGAAGAGGGTGGGCTGCAGGCGATCCCGCAGCAGGGCCAGGGCCCAGGGTGGCAGATGCATGCCCATGGCGGTCTCGTTCATGCCCAGCTTGAAGGCACCGCGCTCGCCGATGCGCGTGTCGCAGGCCAGCAGCCAGAGCGCGCCGATCGTGAAGGCGTGGCCGGTGCAGGCGGCCACCAGCGGCGTGCCGGAGGCGTAGAGGCGCAGCGCCAGGCGGCCGCCCCCGAGGCCCAGAGAGATCACGGCGGCGACGTCGCCGCCGGTCATGACTGCCCGGTCGAAGCCCGCGCAGAAGGCCCCGGGCCGCCCCGCCAGCACGATGGCGCCGGCCTCGGCCTCCGCGTCGTCGAGCGCCGCGTTCAGCTCGGCCACCGCGTCGAGGGTGATGGCGTTCTTCTTGCCGTCGTCCAGGGAGATCAACGCGACGCCGTCGCGCATCTCCAGCGTGATCTTCATCTGCCGCTCCTCGGGTCCTTCGGTCGATGCTCTTCTCGAGGTGCTGTCGGAGGCGATCCGCCAGCGCGCGCGCAGCTCGCCCTGCGCTCCGGCGCGTCGAGAGGATGCCACAGCCGCTTGCCGGCCGGCGGGTTGGTCTACCCTGGGGTCGGCCCGAGAATCCACTCCGGGAGGAGAGCCCCGATGACCGCCCCCGCGCGCGACGCCTTCGGTCCGGAGACCACCACCGACGAGGTGCTCGCCGGCGTCGAGCTGGGCGGAAAGCTCGCGCTGGTGACGGGCGCCACCAGCGGGCTCGGCGCCGAGACGGCCCGGGCGCTGGCCTCCAGGGGAGCCCGCGTGGTCCTCACCGCCCGCGACCTGCCCAAGGGAGAGCGGGTGGCCGAGGGGATCCGCTCCTCGACGGGCAACGCGGAGGTGGCCGTCGAGGAGCTGGAGCTGGCATCCCTGGCGAGCATCCGCGCCTTTGCACGGCGCTTCCTCGAGCGTCACGAGGCGCTGCAGATCCTGGTGAACAACGCCGGCGTGATGGCCTGCCCCTTCCAGAAGACCGCCGACGGCTTCGAGCTCCAGTTCGGGACCAACCACCTGGGACACTTCCTGCTGACGGGCCTGCTGGCGCCCGCCCTGCTCCGCGGCGCGCCGGCGCGCGTCGTCTCGCTGAGCTCGCGGGGCCACCAGCAGTCGGACGTCGACTTCGAGGACGTCGGCTTCGAGCGGCGCGACTACGAGAAGTGGCAGGCCTACGGCCAGTCGAAGACCGCCAACATCCTCTTCGCCGTCGAGCTGGAGCGGCGGCTCGGCGGGCGCGGGGTGCACGCCAACGCCGTGCATCCCGGCGTCATCATGACGGAGCTGTCGCGACACATGGAGCCCGCGGACTACGAGCGCGTGCGCAGCCGCGCGGGGGGGAAGCTGGTGCTGAAATCCGTCGAGGCCGGCGCGGCCACGCAGGTCTACGCGGCGACCGCGCCGGAGCTGGAAGGGCGCGGAGGGCTGTATCTCGAAGACTGCGGGGTGGCGGAGGTCTCGGATGCGCAGGGTGCGTCGCCGGGCGTGCGCTCCTACGCGGTCGATCCCGAGGCGGCCAGGCGGCTCTGGGACCTCTCCGAGGAGCTGGTCGGAGAGCGCTTCCCGCTCTGAGGCCGTCCCCTGGCGACGCTGCGGCGGCACCGGTAGCGTCCCCCGATCGAGATGCCCGACTCCGCGCGATTCTGGGACGCCCGGGCCGACGGCTACGCGAAGCGGCCGATCCGGGACCTGCGGAGCTACGAGAAGACCCTGGAGCTCAGCCGGGGCCACCTGTCGCCCGGTGATCGCGTCCTCGAGGTGGGCTGCGGAACCGGAAGCACGGCGCTGCTGCTGGCCCCGAGCGTCGAGCAGATCGTCGCGACCGACGTCTCCTCGCGGATGATCGAGATCGCCCGCAGCAAGGCCCTGAGCCAGCAGGTGCCGAACGTCCGCTTCGAGCGGGGCACGCCCTTCGACCCGCCGCTGGAAGGCGAGCCCTTCGACGTGGTGACGGCCTTCAACTTCCTGCACCTGCTGGAGGACATCCCCGCGGTGCTGCGGTGCCTGCACGACCGGCTGAAGCCCGGGGGCCTCTTCATCTCGAAGACGCCCTGCCTGGCCGAGCAGAGCCGCCTCTGGGCCGTCCTGCTGACCCTGCTGAAGCTCGTGGGCGTCGCCCCCACCGTGCGCTGCCTGAGAGTGGCGGAGCTGGAGGGCCTGATCGGCGACGCCGGCTTCTCGATCCTGGAGACCGGCTCCTACCCGGCCTCTCCCCCCAGCCGCTACGTGGTGGCGCGCAGGTCCTGAGGCCCCCCAGGGCCGTACCGGGCCTGGACCCCTCCGCTGAGGCCGGAACGCAGCGCTCGCCTCACCGCTTCTCCACGGTGATCGGGCTCACCTGGAGCCTTCGACCCGCCGATACACGGGTGGGTGTGAAGCTCCCGGTCTGTGGCGGAGGGACGCGGCCGGCCCGGAGGAAAGCCCATGCCGACCGATCGAGCCCAGCGACTTGCGGCGGGCCTCGCCTGGATCGCCGTCGCCCTCTTCTCGAGTGGCTGCCCCGGACAGATCGCCGATCTCGTCACCGAGTGGCGCGGAGCCCCGATCTCGGGACCGCTCGCACCGGGGCAGGACTTCGTCGTCTCCCATCGGGTCTGCAACCGGGGCAGCGCCGCCTCGGAGCCCAGCGGAGTGACCTTCCTGGTGCGCCGGCTCGACGAGTCGAAGCAGGAGACGCACATCGGCTGGCGCCCGCTGCCCCCGCTCGCGGCGGGGGAGTGCCACGCGGAAGACACGCCGCTCGTCGCGCCCTTCGGCCTGCCCGATGGTGCCTACCGGCTGTGGGCCCTGGCCGACCTCGAGGAGCAGGTCGAGGAGAGCCGGCGCGGCAACAACGGGGCCATGACGGACCCGATCGGCATCGGCTACGGACCCGACCTGCAGGTGACCGGGATCGTCGCGCCGGCCACGGCGGAGCAGCATGCCCCGATCGAGATCCAGGCCGAGGTCTGCAACGAGGGCAGCGACTGGAGCCACGCCACCGGCCTGATGATCCTGCTCTCCGCCGACGAGAGCGTCGACATCCACGGTCCCGAGCCCCCGGACTGGCATGCGGGCGAGCTGCCCGTCGGCGAGCTGGCTTCGGGACAGTGCGTGAGCGTCGAGGGCCCCGTCCATCCGGCGGCTCCCGAAGGCGTCTTCTTCGTGGCGGGCCTGGTCGATCCCTGGAGCCTGGTGCCGGAGCTGCTGGAGTCGAACAACGGTCTGATCGCCGCTCCGATCGGAGTCGGAGCCGGGCCGGATCTGGTGGTGACCGAGCTGCGCGGACCTGCCAGCATGCCCCTGGGCGGCCTCGTCTCCGTCGAGGTCGAGGTCTGCAACCAGGGCACGCGCCCGAGCCATCCGACCTCGTTGTCGGTGCACCTGAGTGACGACGACGTGATCACTCCGGCCATCCCCGACCCGGCGGGGGGCGACCCCCTGCTCGGCACGCTGCACGTGCCCTGGCTCGAGGTCGGCGCCTGCGACCGCCAGAGCGCCGAGGTGATGGCCCACGCCCCGAGCGAGGGCGCCTGGACGCTGGGGGCCTTCGTCGACGACTCGGACGCCGTGCTCGAGCTGCTCGAGGGGAACAACGGCTTCGCGGGCGAGCTCACCGGTGTCGGTCACGCGCCCGACTACATCATCGCTTCGATCGAGACGCCGCCAAGCGCCAGTGGGCCCTTCGACGCCCAGGTCGAGATCTGCAACCAGGGCACGCAGCCCGGCGGCGGGACGGTGCTCAACCTCTACCTCTCGCGAGACGCCGTGCTGGATCCCATGCCCGAGGGCGAGGACGTGGAGCTCGGCGACCTCTTCTTCTCCGGCCTGGCGCTCGACGAGTGCCTGAGCTTCCCGGTTCCGAGCCATCCCTTCTCGCCCCACGGAGACGGCGCGTACTGGGTGATCGGCCGGGTCGACAGCCAAGACAACGTGGTGGAGCTGATCGAGTCGAACAACGAGACGCGGGGCGACCCGATCGGAGTCGGCTACGGGCCGGACCTGTTCGTCTCGGCCCTCGCAGGACCGGACGGCGTCCGGCCCTGGTATCCCTTCGATGCCCAGGTGACGGTCTGCAACCAGGGCACGGAGCCCAGCCCGCCCTTCGGCGTCGGCTTCTACCTCTCGACGGACACCGAGATCGAGGGCATCGGGGGCGAGCCGGGCGGGCCTTCCGAGCCGGACTTCCCGCTCGGCGAGCGGCCCGCGCCGCCCCTGGAGCCGGGCGCCTGCTCGACGCTGGCCGTCGTGCTCGACGCAGCCGTGCCCGGCGACGGAGCCTACGTGCTCGGCGCGATCGCCGACGATAGCGGCTCCGTGCGCGAGCTGATCGAGACCAACAACGCCCGGGCGGGCAGCTGGCTCGGCATCGGGCACGGGCCCAACCTGCGCATCGAGTCGATCGAAGCGCCGCCCAGCGCGCTGGACGGGGCTTCGGCGAGCATCGAGCACGAGGTCTGCAACGTCGGCACCGAGCCGAGCCCGCCGACCTCGCTCTCCCTCTACCTCTCGGACGACGCGGAGATCGAGGGCTTCGTCGACGGCGGGCCGAAGTCGGACTTCCTGCTGGCGGAGGTTCACGTGCCCTCGCTCTTCGAGGGGGAGTGTCAGGCCAGCTCGGCCATGGCCTGGCTGCCGGGAGGCGCCTTCGGGCTCTTCCACGTGGGCGGCATCGTCGACGAGTGGGACGCCGTGCCCGAGCTGCTCGAGAGCGACAACGCCCGCGTGCTCGACCGGCTGGGCGTCGGCAGTGGCGCGGACTTCGTGGTGAACCGCCTGAGCGGTCCGACCTCGGCGTTCCCCCACGGTGTGCTGCCCGTCGAGGTCGAGGTCTGCAACCAGGGCACGCTGCATGGCGGCCCGGTGGAGCTGTCTCTCTACCTCTCCGAGGACGCGGAGATCGAGGGCTCCTACTTCGTTCCGGGGGAGGATCCGATGGTCGGCTTTCTGCCCGTGCCGGGCCTCGCGCCCGGCGCCTGCCACGTCGAGACCGTCGACGCCCACGCCGGCGTTCCCCTCGACGGGCCGTGGCAGCTCGGCGGCATCGTCGACGAGGGCCAGCACCATCCGGAGCTGCGCGAGGACAACAACCTGGCGGTCGGGGGCGTGGTCGGCATCGGCGTGGCCCCCGATCTGGTGATCCGCTCCCTCGACGTGCCGCTCTCGGTTCCCTTCGGCGGGCCCTTCGGGATCTCGGCGGAAGTCTGCAACGACGGCACGGCTCCGGCGCCGCCCTCCACGCTCACGCTCTATCACTCGGAGGACGCCGACGTCAGCGGCCACTTCGACGGCGTCGGAAGCCCGGACGTCTTCCTCGACGTCCTCCCCGTGGCGCCGCTCCACCCGGGGGCCTGCACGCTGCTGATGCCGGTGCTCTTCTCGCCCGTTCCCTTCGCCGGCACCTGGCACCTGGGTGGGATCATCGACGAGGAGAACTTCGTTCCCGAGCTGATCGAAGGGAACAACGAGCGGGTGGCCCCGGCCCACGAGGTGCTGCCCTAGCCGAGCCGCGTCGGGGTCGTTCTAGGCGGCCTGCGAGGCCAGCCCCTCGAGCTCCAGGGGCGGGCTGTGGCGGTGCAGGAACCAGCGGTCGATCACCACGTGGCGGGCGAACCAGGGGCTCGCCAACACCCGGCCGGAGAGCGGGTGCCGCCAGCGCTCCGGGAGCCAGTCGATGGGGCCGGGGCGGATGCGCCCGTGGCGGGCCCCGAAGCGCTCCTGGAGCCGGCGCTCGTAGAGGCGCGCCGTCTCCTCGCCGAAGCGCCCCCCGGACTCGGCCAGCAGCTGGCCTGCGATCAGTCCCGACTCGACGGCGGGTCGGATGCCCTCGCCGCTGCGCCCGTAGGCGAGGCCGGCGGAGTCGCCCACCAGCACCGCCCCCTCCGCGGCGAGTCGTCGCGGGGCCTGGTCGTAGAGCAGGTAGGCGTGGCCGCGCAGGTTGCGCGGCGTGTCGCGCGGAATGCGTCCGCGCTCGATCATGAGCTCGAGGAAGGCTTCGACGTGGCGTCCCAGGGCCTCCGGATCCTGGCGGCCGATGCCCACGTTGAGCCAGTCGCCCTTGCGCACCACCCAGCCGTAGCCGCGCAGATCCGACGCGAAGAAGAGCTGGGGCAGCTCGGGCCGCGCGCCGCACTGGCGCTGCTGCTCGGGGCTCATCTCGAACTCGATCTCGCGGGCCAGCACCGCGGGCTCGTTCGGGCCCGGGTCGGCTCCCAGCTGACGCGCCACCGGACAGAAGTGGCCCGCTGCGCCGACCACGGTGCGCGCCGCAATGGCGTCGTTCACGATCCAGCGCCCGTTGCGCCGCACCAGCGAGCGGAGGCCGTAGCCGAGCGCCAGGCGTGCCCCGCAGCGCTGCAAGAGGTAGTGGTCGAACTCGCAGCGGCGGATGCCGTAGCTGACGGTCTCGTCGTATTCGACCTCCACCTCGGCGTTCCCGATGCGCGAGATCTGGAAGCCCCGGATGGGCTGGATCACGCGCTGCTTCCGGTAGTCCTCGGCCTCGACGCCGAGCTCCGCCAGCACCTGGGGAGTGACCCAGCCCGCACAGACCTTGTCCCGGGGAAATTCGCGCCGGTCGAGGACGAGGACATCGAGGCCGCGGTCGCGCAGGGCGAGAGCGCAGGAGGAGCCGGCGGGCCCCCCGCCGACGATCAGCACGTCACACGCGTCCAACGGCCCTCCGGTCGGTGGCTGGTGAATCCGGTGCAGCCTCCCGACATGCGCAGCTTAGCCTAGGAGAGCCGCGCTCCAGTGGTAGAATGCCGGCGATCAGGGAGGAGGTTGACATGGCATCACCCAAGGCTCCCGAGTCGGCCCACGGAATCGGTGCTCACGAGCTTGGTGCCCACGAGTTCGGTGCGCCCGAGCCGGGCACGCGGCCCTTCCCGCTCGCTGGCGAGCGAGCCGGTCGATCCCACGCGGCCGAGCGCTGGCTGGCGCGGAAGCTGCTCGCGCTCTCCGGTGCGCGAGGGCTCTCCCTGGTGCTGTGGGACGGCGAGGAGCTCCGAGCCTCCTCGGAGGCCCCCCGCGCCCGGCTCCGCGTGGCCGATCGGCGCACGCTGCTCGAGCTGGCACTGGTGCCCGACCCGAATGCCTGCGACGCCTACGTAGAGGGGCGCCTCGAGGTCGAGGGAGACCTGCTGTGGGTCCTGGAAGGGGCCTTCGGCAAGCGGCGATCGGCGCCGCCGTGGGTGAGCCCCCTGCGCCGCTCCTTCCGGGGCATCTTCCACCGGCGCTCGGTCGACGACGTGCAGCACCACTACGACATCGGCAACGACTTCTACCGCCTCTGGCTGGACGATCAGCTCGTCTACACCTGCGCCTACTTTCCGGACCCGAGCCTCGGCCTGGAGCAGGCCCAGGCGGCGAAGCTCGACCACGTGTGTCGCAAGCTCGATCTGCGGCCCGGCGAGCGCGTCGTCGAGGCCGGCTGCGGCTGGGGCGCCCTGGCCCTCCACATGGCCCGGAACTTCGGGGTGCAGGTGACGGCCTTCAACGTCTCGGAGGAGCAGATCGCCTACGCGCGCGAGGCCGCCCGCCGCGCGGGCCTCGAGGATCGCGTCGAATTCGTCCAGGATCACTACGAGGCCATCCGCGGCCGCTACGACGCCTTCGTCTCGGTGGGCATGCTCGAGCACGTGGGCCGCCGCTGCTACGCGGGGCTCTCACGGGTGATCGACCGCTGCCTCGGCCCCCAGGGCCGCGGTCTGATCCACGCCATCGGTCGCGCCCGCCCCGAGAACATGAGCCCCTGGCTCGAGCGCAGGATCTTCCCCGGGGCCTACATCCCCTCCCTGCGCGAGATGCTCGCGGTGCTCGAGCCCGCCTCGCTGGCCGTGACCGACGTCGAGAACCTGCGCCAGCACTACGAGCGCACCCTCGAGCTGTGGCTGGAGCGCTTCGAGGCCGTGGCGGATCGGGTGGAGGACACGTTCGACGCCCGCTTCGTGCGAACCTGGCGGCTCTACCTGGCGGGCTCGATCGCCTCCTTCCGCAACGGCTCGACCCAGCTCTTCCAGATCGCCTTCGCGCGGAACGAGGCGCCTCTGCCCTGGACGCGCGCCGGCCTCTACGAGGCGGAGCGGCAGGCGCCGGAGCGCGCCTAGCAGGAGCCGAGGCCGACGACATCGACGACGATCGCCGCCGCTTCCGACGGCGCCGCGATCGCTAGCCCCTCGCACGAGCTTCGCCCGCCCCGGCTTCGGCCGGGGCGGGCCGCCGATCAGCGCTCGAGAACGCCCTTCAGCAGGCCCTTGGCGGCCTTCCCCTCGGCTCCGCCCAATTTCTCGTCGATCAGCCGCTCCGCGCGGCCCCCGAGCTCGCGCTTCGCCGCCGTCTTCAGGGCCTGCTCGGTGTAGGCGAGCAGGATGCTGCGTCCGATCTCGCTGGCGGTCGCGCCCTGCGCGCCGCCGAGGCCCTCGAGCCGCAGGGGGGGCATCTCGGTCCGGACGTCCTTGCCGCCGACGGCGGCGGTGCGCGCCTCCAGGGCGCCCCCTTCGAAGGCGAAGCGGCGGATGCGCAGGCGCGGCTCCTCGGAGGCCCCGCCAGCCGCGCCCGGCTCGCTGCCGCCTCCGCCCGCCTGGCCGAGCTGGTCCCGCAGCACCTTCAGGTTCGCCTGGCCCCGCTCGTTCAGCTCCAGGACCACCTCGGGCCCGGCGATCACCACGGCGTCCAGGACGTAGGGCGGCGAGGTCACGCTCTGGGGGTCGATGTCGACGGTCACCTCCTCCCAGGAGAAGACGTGCTCCGCCTCGAAGCCGCGGGGGCTTCCCACCGTCAGTCCGCGGATCGTGGCGCGGCCCTCGCCGAGGGCGATCTGCACCGAGCCGACCCGCACCGGTGTCCCCGCGGCCTCCGTGCCGTATCTCTCGATGGCGGCCTCGACGATCGCGTCGAGATTCCTCACCAGGAGGAAGATCGCGACCCCGATCGCCACCACCACCAGGGCGACGACTCCGAGCAGGATTCTCACCATTCCCGAACCTCTCGCTTCTCGGCCGCGGCGGGCGCGAACGCTGCCTGCCGCGCAAGAGGCTACACGAGCGGCAGCCGGACACGAATGGGCCGGCTCCCGCGCAGCGCCGGGGCCTCGAGGCCGCGGAATCGCGCCCGGCCGCGCCAGGGGGCGTCGCGTCGCTACCTTCGGGTGGATTCCCCCTGCGCGGGCCCCCAGCCCGAGATCGTGAGGTGTCCGGTGGCCAAGATTCCCGCTGGTGTCGGTCCGCGGCTGCCCCAGGTCCTGGTGCTCTTCGGCGCCACCGGCGACCTGGCCCGGCGCAAGCTGCTCCCCGGGATCTACCACCTGGTGAGATCGGGCTTCATTCCGGGCTGCCAGATCGTAGGGGTCTCGCTCGACGAGATCGGCGTCGAGGACTTCCGGGTGCTGGCCCGGAAGGCCCTCGACGAATTCTCGGCGCGGACGATCTCGACGCGCGACTGGGAGGATTTCGCCGGCCGCCTCGACTACGTGCCGCTGCTCCAGGGGCCGAAGGCGCTGCGCGCGGCCGTCGAGCGCTGCGAGCGGCAGCTCGGCGACGAGTGCGGTCGGCTCCACTATCTGAGTGTTCCTCCGAGCGCGGCGCTCTCGGCGGTGCAGCTCCTCGGCGAGGCGGGTCTCGTCGAACGCTCGCGGATCGTCATGGAGAAGCCCTTCGGCACCGATCTCGACAGCGCCGTGTCCTTGAACAAGCGCCTGCACGCGGTCTTCGACGAGGGGCAGATCTTCCGCATCGACCACTTCCTGGGCAAGGAGCCGGCCCAGAACATCCTGGCCTTCCGCTTCGCCAACGGCCTCTTCGAGCCGATCTGGAACCGCAACTTCATCGACCACGTCCAGATCGACGTGCCCGAGACCCTGGGCCTGGCGACGCGGGCCGCCTTCTACGAGGCCACGGGAGCCTTCCGCGACATGGTGGTGACCCACCTCTTCCAGATCCTGGCCTTCGTGGCCATGGAGGCGCCGACCGAGCTCGCGCCCGAGCCCATCGGGGAGGAGAAGAACAAGGTCTTCCGCAGCATGGTGCCGATCCAGCCTCAGGACGTGGTGCGTGGCCAGTACGGCGGATACCGCTCCGAGGAGGGCGTCGATCCGGAATCGGAGACGGAGACCTTCGTCGCGCTGCGCTGCGCGATCGACAACTGGCGCTGGGCCGGGGTGCCCTTCTACCTGCGCACCGGCAAGCGCATGGCCGAGGGCCAGCGCATCGTCTCGATCGCCTTCCAGGAGCCGCCCAAGAGCATGTTCCCGGCGAACTCCGGCGTCGGCGCCCAGGGGCCCGACCACCTGACCTTCGACCTGGCCGACATGGCCAAGATGTCGCTGTCCTTCTACGGCAAGCGGCCCGGCCCCGGCATGCGCCTCGACAAGCTGAGCCTGCAGTTCGCGATGCACGACACCGGCCTGGGAGGCGACGTGCTGGAGGCCTACGAGCGCCTCATCCTCGACGCCATGCGGGGCGACCGCACCCTCTTCACCGACAGCCACGGCATCGAGCGCCTCTGGGAGGTCGCCGCCCCGCTGATCGAGGCGCCCCCGCCGGTGCGCCCCTACGCCCAGGGCTCCTGGGGGCCCAACGCGATCCACCAGCTGGTGGCGCCCAGCGCCTGGCGGCTGCCCTTCGAGCGCACCTGGCGCGCCCCGAACAGCCTGGGCAGCTAGCGCGCGGCGAGGGCCCGCTCGCCAGCTAGCTTCAACGCCATGGGACGCGAAAGCTGCCGGCGTCAGCCCGAGCCGACGGGCATCGAGGGAGCGGCCGGCGTCTTCGCCATGGCGGCCTTCCTGAACGTCGGCCTCGCCCTGGGCCTGCCCATCGGCGGCTGGCTCACGCAGCCGCAGGCGAGCCCCTTCGCGCTGCTGGGCCTCGAGCTGGCCGGCGTGGCCGTGACCGTCTCGGCCGTCGCATTGGCGCTCGGCCCGACGCGGGGGCCGGCCGCGCGTCAGGCCTGGCTCGCCGGCGCCAGCGCCCTGGCCCTGGTCGGCTGCGGGATTCTGTGGCTGCTGCCCGCACTCATCGGGCCGGAGCTGTAGGCGTGGCAAAGCTCCCGTCCTGGGCCCGCGCGGGTCGCGGCGGCTGGCGCCACACCGGAGCGGAGCGGCCCGCATTTGCGGAGGAGCCCGGCCCCGGGCAGGAGTCGGTGTGGGACTATCCGCGCCCGCCGCGGCTGGTGCCGGACGCGCGCCGCGTGCGGGTGCGCGCCGGCGACCTGTTGATCGCAGACACCACCCGCGCCCTTCGCGTCTGCGAGACGGCCAGCCCGCCCACCTTCTACCTGCCGCCGGAGGACGTGGCGATGCAGCACCTGGAGCCGGCGCCCGGCGCCTCGCGCTGCGAGTGGAAGGGCGAGGCGCGTTACTGGAGCGTCGTCACGGCCGCGGGTCGCCTGGAGACCTGCGGCTGGTCCTACCCGGACCCCTTCCCCGAGTTCGATTGGCTGCGCGGCTACTTCTCCTTCTACCCGGCGCGCCTCGCCTGCAGCGTCGACGGCCACGCGGTGCTTCCGCAGCCGGGCCGCTTCTACGGCGGCTGGGTGACGCCCGAGCTGGTCGGGCCCTTCAAGGGCGAGCCCGGATCCGAGGGCTGGTAGCCTCAGGTGTGCGGTATCCGCCACCTCGACTGAGTGCCGGAAGCCTGTAGTCTCGTGAAGCACGTGGCTATCCGGCGCACCCCTCCCGGCCTCTCCTCCGAGGCCACCCCCCTTTCGGAGTCCGGTGCGTCTCCGCCGCGTGTCATCATCGAGCGCGTGTCCCCCGAGGTCGACGGGGGGCGCTTCCCGGTGAAGCGCGTAGCCGGCGAGCGCGTCACGGTCTCTGCCGCCATCTTCACCGAGGGTCACGACCGCCTGTCGGCCGTCCTGCGGCATCGCCCCGGGGGAGATCCGTCGTGGCTCGAGGTGCCGATGCAGGCCCAGGGCAACGATCGCTACCAGGCGAGCTTCTCCGTCGGCGAGCCCGGCGGCCACGAGTACACGATCGAGGCCTGGGTCGACCGCTTCGCCTCGTGGCGCGAGGGCCTGGCCAAGAAGGTCGAGGCCGGGGTCGACGTCGGCAGCGAGCTGCTCGAGGGGGCCCAGCTCCTGGAGGAGGCGGCGCAGCGGGCCTCCGGGCCCGACGCGAGCTGGCTGGCCGGCCAGGCCGGCCTGCTCGCCGGAGGCGACGCGCCGGCGAGGCGGGCCGAGGTCGCGCTGGCTCCGGAGCTGGCCGCAGCAGCGGGGCGCCACCCGGACCGCAGTCGCGCGACCCGGCTCGGGCGCTCGGTGCAGATCCTGGTGGAGAGCGTGCGCGCGCGCACCGGTGCCTGGTACGAGTTCTTCCCGCGCAGCGCCGCTGCCGAGCCCGGGCGCCACGGCACCTTCCGCGACTGCGAGCGCTGGCTCGAGTACGCGGCCAGCATGGGCTTCGACACGGTCTACCTGCCACCGATCCACCCGATCGGCCGTGCCCACCGCAAGGGCCCGAACAACAGCACGGTGGCCAGTCCCGACGATCCGGGCAGCCCCTGGGCCATCGGCTCCGCAGAGGGTGGACACAAATCGGTGCATCCGGAGCTCGGCAGCCTGGCGGATTTCGATCGCCTCGTGGCCCGGGCGCAGGCACTGGGCCTCGAGCTGGCCCTCGACATCGCCTTCCAGTGCTCGCCCGATCATCCCTACGTGCAGAAGCACCCGGGTTGGTTCCGCCACCGACCCGACGGCTCGATCCAGTACGCCGAGAACCCGCCCAAGAAGTACCAGGACATCTACCCCCTGGACTTCGAGTGCGCCCAGTGGCGCGAGCTGTGGGACGAGCTGTGCAGCGTCTTCCTCTTCTGGGCAGATCGCGGCATCTCGGTGTTTCGCGTCGACAACCCGCACACCAAGCCCTTCGCCTTCTGGGAGTGGGTGATCGGCCAGGTGAGGGCGCGGCATCCGCAGGCCGTGTTCCTCTCCGAGGCCTTCACGCGTCCGAGCGTGATGCAGTATCTGGCGAAGGCGGGCTTCTCCCAGAGCTACACCTACTTCACCTGGCGCAACACCAAGTGTGAGATCCAGGACTACTTTCGCGAGATCTCGCAGCCGCCGGTCTCGGACTTCATGCGACCCAATCTCTTCGCCAACACCCCCGACATCAATCCCGAGTACCTGCAGTGCGGCCGGCGCGCGGCCTTCCAGGTGCGCGCCACCCTGGCCGCCACGCTGGCCAGCAGCTGGGGCGTCTACTGCCCCGTCTTCGAGCTCTGCGTGGCGGAGGCCCTGCCGGGCCGCGAGGAGTACCAGGACTCGGAGAAGTACCAGATCCGGCACTGGAAGCTCGACGACCCCTGGAGCCTGCGCGACTACCTGCGACGCCTGAACGCCATTCGCCGCGAGAATCCGGCCCTCCGCGAAGGCGGCGGGCCCGACTTCTACGAGGTGGACAATCGGGAGATCCTGGCATTCGGCCGCCAGACCGCGGATCGGGACGAGACGCTGCTGGCCGTCGTGAACCTCGACCCCCACCACCGCCAGACCGGCTGGCTCACCCTGCCCCTGGCCGAGCTCGGCCTCGACGCAGAGCGGCCCTTCCAGGTGCACGATCTCTTGGGGGGCGCGCGCTTCCTCTGGCACGGGCCCAGCAACTTCGTGGCCCTCGAGCCCGAGAGCTGCCCCGCCCACATCTTCCGGCTGCGGCGGCGCGTGCGCAGCGAGCGCGATTTCGACTATTTCCTATGAGGCAACCCTCCGGACGCCCCCGGCCCCGCCGGCCCGCCGCCCCGCCGCTGGCCAGCGACCCGCTCTGGTACCAGGACGCGGTCATCTACGAGCTGCGCGTCGGCGCCTTCCAGGACAGCAACGGTGACGGCGTCGGAGACTTCCCCGGCCTGAGCGAGCGCCTCGACTACCTCCAGGATCTGGGCGTCACCGCCCTGTGGCTCCTGCCCTTCTACCCCTCCCCGCGCCGCGACGACGGCTACGACATCGCGGACTACAACGGCGTCCACCCGGACAGCGGCACCCTGGAAGACTTTCGCGTCTTCCTGCGCGAGGCCCACCGGCGCGGTCTGCGGGTGATCACCGAGCTGGTCATCAACCACACCTCCGACCAACATCCCTGGTTCCAGGCCGCGCGCCGCGCGCCACCGGGCAGCCGTCAGCGCGATTTCTACGTCTGGAGCGACACCGCCAAGGAATACGCGGAGACGCGCATCATCTTCAAGGACTTCGAGCACAGCAACTGGAGCTGGGATCCGGAGGCC
>CAZYOL010000004.1:0-60826 GCA_964649065.1 uncultured Spirochaetales bacterium | reverse complement strand
CCGCGCTCTTCCTGCAGCTCCCACTCCTCGAGCCCGAGCCGGGCTTCTGGGATCGTGCAGGACGCCTGCGTGCCAAGCTCATCGCACGGCGCCGCCGAGCGCGTCTGGCGGACTCCCTCATCGCCCAGAGCTGCGTGGATCACGGCGTACGCCTGGTAACCCGGGATGACGACTTCCGTCACTTTGCCCGCCTGGGGGGTCTCAGACTCGCGCTCTGAAGCCGATGGGCGAGAGCTCGGCGCGGCACCACGATTCGACCCCCCGACCCCCAGGTTCGAAGCCCGAGGGTCGGCCCGGAGCTCTGGACGGGATCACCGGGCTGTGACGGCCTCGGGTTGTAGAGGCCCTCCCTCGTGAGATCCGGGTCCCTGGCCCCGACTCCTTCGGTGTGTGGGCCTCTAGAAGAAGATGAAGCGGCTCGGGATCAGATCGGAGGCCCCCGACGACGCGGCGCGAGAGGTGGCGCGTCGAGTACCCGGATGCCGACGTTCATCGGCAGTGCCGCCACGCAACAGCTGATCGACGTCGCGCTGACCGTCTTCGATGCGAATGGTGATCTGCTCGCACTGGATTTCGGCAGTCCGGAGTTCTTCGGCGACGGCGGCGTGGACGGCATCGAGAGCCCCAGCGACCCCGACCCCTTCGTCACGCTCCAGCTCGATCCCGGCTTCTACACCGCGGTGCTCCGGAATTCGCTGGGGGCGACGGCGAGCATCCTCGACGACGACCTCCTCACCCTGGACTTCCGCGAGACCCTCGGCGGGACCGACGACGACGCTTTCGGTTTCTTGATCGATCGAACGACGGGCTTGGCGATTCCGGGGACGAGCGCTGAAGTCCGGCTCGCGATCGCTGGCGTCGTACTCCCACGTAGATTGCAATCTCGAGGTCGGTGACCGCGTTGCAGAGGGGCAGCCGATCGGGAGGACCGACCTCAGCGGAAATAGCACGGGCGGGCGGACATGGTCGAGGACGGCGAGAGCGGAGACCTGGTCGACCCGGGGGACCCCGCTGCACTCGTCCACGCGCTGTCCTGGCTCGTGGAGGATCCGGGGCTGCGGGCGCAGATGGGTGCCCGGGGCAGGGCGCGGGCCGAGTCCGAGTCCGCCTGGGACCGCGTGGCCGAACGCATCGCAGGGCTCTTGGTCGACGCGATCGGTTCCCGGCAGCCATAGAAAGGCGGGATCAGGGAAGGGCGGCGAGACGACCCACGACCTCGCCTTCCGCGCGCGGCAGCCCGATGCCGCGGATCGCCGCCAGCGTGGGGGCGAGGTCGTAGACCGACGCATCGCGGATCTCGCCGGGCTCGACGCCCGGTCCCACTGCGACGAAGCTGCAGTCTGAGTTGTGTCCGCCCGTCCGGTTGCTGCGGAACACGTACTCCACCTCGCCCACGTCGGCGGAGGTCACGCGGTCGATCGGGGCCCGCTGGCTCCAGACGACGAAGAGGTCCGGCATGTGGTCGAGGAGCTCCCCGGCCATCTCCCGGCGGACCTGGACGACCTCCGCCACGACGGGCCCTCCCGTGTCGGCGTTGCGGAGCGCCAGGAGCTTCTCGGAGAGGAGCGAGACGTGGGCGTCCACCTCGTCGGCCCGCAGCACGCCGTGCGGCTCGCGCCCGGCGACGTTCAGCCGGATCGCCCCGGCGTTCTCGTTGTGCGGGATCACGAACGCGCGTGCCCGCGATCGATCGGCGCCCGCGAGCCCCTCCTCCAGGCGCCGCTTAAGCGGGCGGCCGCGCTGGCGCAGCCCTCGCGGGAGCCAGCGCTTGGCGACCTGCTTGGCCCCCCGCGTCCACGCGACGCGACGGCTCGACTCGATCCCCTCCAGCCGGCGCACCACCTCGTCCAGCAGCTGGTTGCCGGTGTAGTTGGGCCCCATGCCCGTGATGCAGCAGCACACGACCACCGTGTCGCTGCCGACCCCTTCGAGGAGGCGCCCGATCGCCGCGTCGATGCGGCCGTAGATCCGCTCGACGCCGTCCCCGAGGCGTCCCGCCATCTCCCGGTCGTACTGCGGGTGGCTCTCGTCGCGCAGGTGCCAGGCCTGGTGCCCCGTGCAGTGCCCCTCGGCGAAGACGCTGATCATGAGTTCGAAGTCGCCGGACTTCCAGAGCTCGTGCATGGCGCGCTCGCGCTGGGCGACGCGCTGCTCCATCGCCGCGAGGAAGCGCTCCATCTCGGCCGCGTCGCGCTGGCCCGGCTGGTCGCACTTGGGGAGCGGGTTCCGGCCGTGGCGACGCGCCAGCTCCTCGGCGAACTCGAGCGGCTGCGAGCGTAGCTCGTGGTAGACGCCTCCGTGCGAGATCCAGTCGGTCACGACCACGCCGCGGATCTCCCGCGGCAGTCCCACCTTCGGGAGATCGAGGACCGCCACGCGATCGCCGGCGGCGCTCAGGTGCTCCCAGATCGGCGTCGCCGCGAGCCCTTCGGGAGGGAACGACGCGGCGCCGTAGGAGCCCGGGCGGACCTGCTGGTAGAAATACCGGCCGTGCCGGGCGGGAGAGACGCCGGTGGCCACCGACGGCCAGATCGCGCCGTTCCCGAAGCCGTGGGGGGCGGCGAGTCGTCCCCAGGCGCCCCGGCGCTTCAGATCGGCAAGCACGGGAAAGCGACCTGCCGCGATGCCCGCCTCGAGAACCGAGCTGTCCACGCCATCGAGACCGACGAAGAGGATGCGGGGTCGCCGTGTTCCCGCCGATGCGCGCTCCCGATTCACGAGCGCGAGCGTAGCTGCGCATCCAGACCGGAGCCCGACCTCGTGGCCCGTCGCTGCGCCGATCTCGACGCAGAAGCGCTGCAATGTTCACGCGCTGCAATCCGATCGGCCGATGCGCGCGCTCAGAGCGGCGAGGACGCCGTCGGCGAGGCCGTCCAGGGCGTGCAGCGGGTTGCCGCCGAGCGCCTGCAGCGGGACGATCAGGCGCCCGACGCCGCGGTCTGCGTACTGGCGCAGGCTGTCGAGCCCCATCGCCGGGATCCACATGGCGGAGATCTCGACGTCGGCCCGGTCGCGACCCACGGCGGCGCACGCCCTGGAGAGCGCCTCGAGCATGGGCGCGAGCTGCTCGCTCTCGTGCTCGACCGTGTCGCCGGACCACACCTTGCGCCTCGCCTCGACGTAGTCGTCGAAGCGGGCGCCGCACCGGCGTTCGACACGCCGACGGCGGATAGGCCGAACGATCCCTCATTCTAGGTCCGATCACAGCGAGAAGTGATCGAGCTGATGCTCCACCCCCGCCCGAGAGAAGGTGGCGCGACCGAAGTCGCTCGCGGCCTTCGGGTCGTTTGCAACGACGATCTCTCGTTGTTGGCGAAGCTCCTTCGCCCGGCCGGAGTCGCTTCCTCAGCCTGCGGCTCGACAGTCGAAGGGCTCCGCGATACCTCTTCTCCTGCGACTCTTTCGACCCTTCACAGGTCGGACCACAGCCAGATCGAGCTCCGGGAGGGGTTACCGCATGAAGGACCTAGAAGGCGTCTTTCGCAACCTCGAAAAGAAGCTGACGCAGTCGAGTTGGTTCGGGGATGATTGGGAGATCTACAACCGAGGAGCCTATCTACAGCTCTACAAGGTCAACTGGCGCAACGAGAACCAAGGCGGAATCCACTTCGAGACCTACATCGAGGGAGCTCCAGAGACGGATGTCTCGGCTCACGGCCGACCGCACGGAGTAGTCGAGGCGCTGCTTGGCCGTGGCGAGGTGCCCGGGCCGACCGGCAGAGCGGTGATTGGCTGTAGCATCCGGTATCGCCGAGGGGAATCTGCGCTCCGGGCCCCGATGGAGGCGCGGTCTCCCAGCGGGTCTCGGACGGAGCGCCGCCTGCGGCGGCCGGAGAGGGGGTACGATGGTCCTTCGTGTAGTTGCCTATGGCGCCCTGGGCTTGGTCGTCTTCTTTGTCGCCTTGATCACGGCGAGCCAGATCATTCGCCCGGCGGACCTGCATGACTTCCAATCCTCAGATCTGTACAAGACCAGCGCTGAGCAGACCTCTCCCGGCGATACCGACCTACTGCTCGAGCTCGGCTTCGAGCAGACGCTGGGCGGCAATCTGTCCGAAGCCTCGTCCCTGGACGTCCACGTCTACCCCAATTTTTCGCCGAAGATCCGGCGCTATGCCTCGTATCCGTATCGAGCTTCGGATCGATTGATGGTGACGCCGTCCTGGGCCCCCGAGGTGGCGTCCATCACCGTGGACGGCGAGCCCCACTCCTCGGCCGATCCGCTCGAGCTGGACGCACGGAACCACGGACGTGAAGTCCTCGTCTCCGCTCGGACGGCCGACGGCGCTCGACGGGCCGATTACGTCATCCTGATCATGCCCCATACCTTCCCGCCCCTGAAGACGCAGATCACTTCCGTGGACGACGTGGCGCCGGGCATCATCACCGGCATGCAGGCCGCGCCGAACAACCCGACCTTCTCCAGGCTCAGGCAGCTGCGCCTGCTCTTGTACATCAATGGCCTCCGGGGCACCCGGGAACTCGCGAGGAAGGCCCGGCAGCAGACCTTCGACGATTTCCTGGCGGCAGACCTGGCCGCGAGCCTCGACTTCGAGCACCGGGAGTACCTCCCCTATGTGAACTTCGTTCTCGACAAGTTCGGCACACCGCTGAAATACAGCAACTACGCACCGAGCACGATCTACCTGCCCTTCACCACCTCCAAGGACGAGGGGCTGCTGCCGCAGCACGGCTTCATCTACAAGGAAATGGTGATGGACAAGGACGACAACTTTGCCGAGGCCATCACCCGGAGCTTCATCGTAGGCAAGGGAGAATCGGAGCCGACGGAGATCCCGCGGCATCTCGATCAGTTCGACGACGGCCATCATATCGCTGTCACCCCCTGGGAAACCGTCCAGAATCTGTTCTACCGGATTCATCCAGCCGGCACCGAGCTGAAGAGCGGCGACACGCTGGATACGAACGTGACCAGCGCCTACCTCGTGGAGCTCGACCGCCAGGGAGAGGTCGTGTTCGAATGGGACTCGATCGACCACTTCCCGCCGGACCAGTCGACCTCCTACCTGCCCAAGGATCGCTATGCCGAATGGGACT
This sequence comes from uncultured Spirochaetales bacterium, assembly GCA_964649065.1. Lineage (GTDB taxonomy): Bacteria > Myxococcota_A > UBA9160 > UBA9160 > SMWR01 > CAZYOL01. The sequence goes on along the minus strand of CAZYOL010000004.1, from coordinate 55,768 downwards.
ACTTCCACACGAACGGCATCCGATTCGCACCCGGCAACGATCAGCTGCTCGTCAGCGCTCGCTATCTGCGCGCCGTCGCCAATGTCGAGTACCCCTCCGGCGAGGTGAACTGGGTCCTGGCCGACCCGGCTTCCGACTTGAATCAATTCACCTATATCGGTGACCCTTTGGGTGGAATCAGCACGCTTCACGCCGCGATCATGCGCGGTGACCAGCTGCTCGTATTCGACAACGGCCATTACGAAACGCCGGAGTATCGCGAGGGCTCGATCATCTATGGCGCACCGATCCAGACCCGGCACACCTATACCCGCGTCGTCGCCTACGAGCTCGACCCGAAGGCCATGACCGCGACCTACCAGCGGGAATGGACCTACCCAGAACGGCTGGTGCGCACCGCTGGATATCTGATGTTCGTGCCGGATGGGGACGGAGGCGAGAATCTCTTGATCAGCTGGGGATCCGGCGGGGCCTTTACCGAGTACGACTCGGACAACCGGCTCGTCCTCTCCACCGACATGGGCGGCATGACCTACCGCTTCTACAAGATCGATATCGACCCCTGGATGGAATGAGCTGGTCGCAGCGCCGGGACGGCCTTGAGGGTGCCTGGTCCCGCCTGCGCGCCCTGGCCTACGGACTCACCGCGGTCACAGACGACCGGGGCTCGCGCGGATTCGACCGCTTCACCTCGAAGGCTCGGCCCAATGAGGGGCTTCGCCACGTTTCAGGGCTGCAACGGGGCAGAGCCGGGACGGGCCCTCACGACTCATTTCTCTAGAACTGTCGAGGGCTTACGCGATCTGCGCGCGGCTCCGAATCCCGGGTGCGCTCCGCGCAGGGTCGCTTCGCGAAGTTTCGGCATCGAATGCTTGACATATTTATGTCTGCAGTTATCGTACCTGGGGTGAGGACCACCGTGCGCATGGAGGACGGTCTGCTCCGCCGCGCGAAACGGCTGGCCGCCCAGCGCGACACCACGCTGACGGCCATCCTCGAGGAAGCGCTCCGGGAGTGGCTCGACCGCCAGCGCAGGAGCCGGAAACGCGAGCGGATCGACCTCCCCGTGAGCGCCGCGGGCGGCGGCGTGCGCCCCGGCGTCGACCTCGACGACAGCGCCGACCTCCTCGACCGGATGGACCGCGATGGTCCTGCCTGACGTGAACCTGCTGGTCTACGCCTTCCGAAGCGACCTCGCGCAGCACGAGCTGCACCGCGGCTTCCTACTGGGTCTCCTCGACGGCGACGAGGCCTTCGGACTCAGCGGGATCGTCCTCGCCGGCTTCGTGCGCGTCGTCACCCATCCGCGCATCTTCGCGACACCGGATCCGCTCGAAGACGCCCTCGCCTTCACCGAGACGCTACGGACGAGCGAGCGCGCCGTCTGGATCGAGCCCGGTTCCCGCCACTGGGAGATCTTCGAGCGCCTGTGCCGCGATGCGAACGCACGCGGAAACCTCGTGCCGGATGCCTACCTCGCAGCCCTCGCCATCGAGTCGGGCTGCGAGTGGATCACCACCGACCGCGACTACGCGCGCTTCCCGGGGCTGCGCTGGCGCAGCCCGGACCCGAGCGGATAGAAGTTGCAGGCCCCCTGCCCTTCCGGTTCCCGGCCACCGACACCCACCTCTGCTGCCTCTGCATCTTCCCCCCTGCATGGTGTTCTACCAGCCGCAGGAGACTTCTGCAGGGATTCCCTAGGCTCCCGGCGATGAAGCTCCGATCGCGCGCCCGGCTCGCCCTGTCCGTCGTCTTCGTCTCCCTCGTCCCCTGGGTCTCGCTTGCCTGTCTCGTCGCAGCGTGCTCCCAGCCCGAGCCGGTCGACCTCAGGGATCACGAGCGATCGGTGTTCTCCCAGTACGGCGAGGACGGCGTCATCGAGAAGCTCTTCGAGGTGATCGAGCCCACCTCGAAGTACGCGGTCGAGTTCGGCGCCTTCGACGGCCTCGAGCTCAGCAATACCCGCAACCTCTTCGTCAACCACGGCTGGAGCGGCCTGCTGATCGAGGGCGACCCCAAGCTGATCGCGAAGCTCGAGCGGAACTACGCGGATCTTCCGCGGGTGAAGACGCTGCAGGCCTGGATCTACCCCGGCAATGTCGAGATCCTCTTCGAGGAGGCGGGCGTGCCCGAGGATCTGGACCTTCTCGTCATCGACATCGACAGCAACGACTACTACGTCTGGAAGGTCATCCACAACTTTCGGCCGAAGGTCGTCCAGATCGAGATCAACCCCTACTTCCCACCCCCGCAGCTCATGGTGATCGACTTCCACCCCCTCAACTACTGGGATGGGACCGACTACGCCGGAGCCAGCATCGCCTCGATGATCAAGCTCGGCAAGAAGAAGGGCTACGAGCCGGTACACAGCACGGGAGGCTTCAACCTCTTCTTCGTCGATCGCGAGTACTTCCCGCGCTTCGGAATCGAGGACAACTCCGCCGAGGCGCTGTATACGAGGTGGCCGCCCGAGGCCGACAAGTTCAATCGCGATCCCGAGGGCCGGGGCGAGGTTCCCTTCAGCAAGCCCTACCTGACGCACCGCAACGTGCGGATCGAGAAGAAGTTCATCTTCGATCGCTGAGCCCGAGGCGCCTGACCGCGCCCCCCGACGGACTCTCGCCGTGCGATCGGCCCCTTGGACGCTACGGCTTCCTGGAGGCCACGACTCTGCGACTCGCGTCAGAAGGGCGCTACTCCACCGCCAGCTTGTGGGCCACGCGACAGAGCCGACGCGGCAGGGGCAGATCCACCAGGGCCGCCCCGCCGAGGTCCGTCAGCAGCGCGTCGCAGCGCGCGCGATCGGCCTCGCCGAGCCTGCTGCGGTAGTCGACGGCGTGCTGCCAGACCCAGAGCGGCTGAGCCGGCACCATCGAGTCCAGGGGCACGCCTCGGAACTCCGTCACGGCGCGGCCGAAGCCGGGCTCGTCGGCCTTCTTCGAGATGGCTGTGCGGGCCGGATGCTCGGGATGCTCGGCCACCCAGGCTTCGAAGCGCTGCGCCGCGATCGCCACGCGCTCGGACGCGGTCTCCAGGAGCAGGCGCAGGAGTGAGCGCGTGGTCTCCGGAATCTCGTCGTCTTCCAGGAAGGCGGGCGGCTCGTCGAAGAGCTCCGGCCAGACGAGCTCGGGGCTGTTCATGTGCTCGGTCCAGCGGAAAACCCGCGGCGCCTTCTGCTTCATGCGCCTGGCCGGCTCGGGATCCCGGGCGAGATGGCCGAAGAGCGGGCCCATCAGCACGTGATCGGCGATGCTCGGCAGGCCGCCGAAGAGATAGGGGCGCGTGGTGACGTGCTCTTCCATGAGGCCGAGCAGGTCGTCGTAGAGCGCGTCCAGCGCGGCGTGGTGCTGCTCCGCCAGGCCGATCGATCCGCGGTGCCCCTCCATCCGCTCCGCGATCACCGCGCCGTAGTGATCCAGCGTGGCGTCGTCACCCCGATTCCGGAAGGAGCGCCCGAACTCGCGCCCCACGAAGACCGCGTTCGCCTCGGGGAAGTTCCAGCGGAAGTGCCACGCCATGCTGAGCAGCGCGGGGTCGACCAGCGCCTCGATGACGCGACAGGCCCAGCCCTGCAGCGCCCCCGATGGTCGCGCTGCAGGATCCGGATGGCGCTCTTCGAGCGCGTCGAAGATCGCGACCGAATCCTGCACCACCTCACCGCCGGGCAGCTCGAGCTGCGGAATACGATGGCTCCCGCTCGTCGGGCGCACGTGTGCGCGGAAGCGGGGGTCGCAGGGGGGCCGCTCGATGAAGGGGATGCCCTTCTTGCGCAGGTAGCTCCGGCTCTTGGCCGTGTGATAGGAGGCGTAGGAGCCGTAGAGGATGCAGGGCTCCGGGCTTCCCGCGGCCTCGCCGTTTCGTCGCCCGTCAGCCAATCCGCATGCGGCCGAGGAAGTCGCGCTTGCCGATGTCGACGCCCTTCGAGCGGAGGATGTCGTAGGCGGTCGTGGCGTGGAAGTAGAAGTTCGGCAGCGAGAACGTGAGCAGGAAGTTCGGATTCGTGAAGGGCAGCTCGTTGCCGCCGATCTTGAAGACCAGCTTGCCGTCCGCCAGCGCGTTCACCGCGTCTTCCTCCAGCGCAGCCAGCTTGTCCGCCGTCTCGGCGACCAGCGCCTGGAGGTCGGCGTACTCGAGCTCCGAGCCCTCGAGGCCTCGGTCGCCGGCGGGCGGCAGGAACTCGCCCGCTTGCATCCCCTCGAGGGCGCCGATCGAGTGGTGCGCCACACAGAAGACCTGGAACTGCAGCGTCGCCATGTCGTCGCGCAGGCGCGATCGGGCAACCTCGGCAAGATCGATGCCCCGGGCAGCAAAGTGCTCGGCGCCCTTGGCCAGGAAGCCGGCGGTGGCGCCGACGATCTGCAGGTAGGTGCGTACGCTGACATCGTAGAACGACGGGCTCATGGGCCTCCCTGGGCGCCGGTGGTCCCGCGATTGTCGCCGATCCCCTCGTCCGCGTCACCCGTCCGACCCGCAGCGATCCGCGCCTCGCAGGGGCGCCGGGGCATGCCGCGCTGCGGGAGGCGCCGAAGGCGGCTAGCGGTCGAGCAGCTTGCCGGCGATGCCGCCGAGCGCGCCGGCGAGACCTCCGCCCTGGCCACCGCCACCGAGCATGGAGAGCAGGCCTTTCGCGCCACCCGCCTCGTCCTCGAGGAGCCGGAGCACCACGGGAACCAGGCTCGCGAGTCCATTTCGGGTGGTCGCCTCGTCGAGCCCGGCGAGGCTCGCGATCGAGCCGATGTCGAGCTTCGAGAGCAGCGCGCCAGCGCCCCCGCTGCCCAGCAGCTCGCCGAGGTCCACTCCCCCACCGGCGAGGGCCTCGGCGATCCTGCCGAGGGCCGGGGGAAGCAGGCTCTCGGCCTGGCCCGCCTCGAGGCCGGCCGATCCGGTCAGGGAGGCGAGGAGCTCGCCGCGGTGCTCCCGGAGCAGTGCTTCGATCATGATGGGGTCTCCGTCCGTGAAGTGGATGGCTGAGGGGATCCGTCCGAGGGATCGGTGAGGGGGCTCGCGTCGGGCGGCTGGCCGCGCGAGGGTCGCACGCTCGCGCCCCGCGTCAAGGAAGCCCTGCTCGCCCGGGCCCTCGTCCAGAGGGCAATGGCTCAGGCCCTCGAGTCGGGCTCCAGGCTCCCGATCCGCTCGCTCCCTCCCGACGCACCGACGCGGAAGGGCACCCAGACGAGCGACAGGCGGTCGACCTCGAGAGCGCTCCTGCGAGCCCTCACCCGAAGCGTCTCGAGCTCGGCTGCCTCGGCAGCGGCGACGTCCTCGACCTCCTCGAGCGACTCCTCGAATTCTCGTTCGAGCGCCGCGAGCTTCTCCTGACATTCCTCCACCCGCGCCTCGGCCCGGGAGACGTCCGCCCGCTCGCGTGCCGTGCGGCTCGCACCCTTGAGGGCGCTCGAGGCGCGCCCGACGTTTCGAGCGCTCGCGAGCTTGCGGCCGAAGAGCGCGCCCACCAGCGTGGCCCCGACCGAGAGGACGGTCTGCGTCCTGCGATCCTGGTACTGCGCCCGCTCGCGCAGGACGCGCTCGTTCGCGCGATCGATGCGCTCCTGCAGCCGGGCCAGCTTCGGGGCGTAGCGCCTGCGCAGCTTCTCGAGCTGCGCATCCCGCAGCTCGCGCCGGGCGTCGGCCAGCCGCCCCCGGAAGCTTCCCTCTTCCTCGCCCGGCCTGGAGAGGAGCCTCGGCTGCTTCGAACGGAACAGGCAGATCGGGTACTCCCGGTAGACGTGGCTCGCCAGCTGCCGGCTCCAGGCCCCGTAGCTCTTCTCCCGTTCTGCGGCGCCCGGCAGCCGCGCGAAGCCAGCCCCCTCCTCCGGCTCCGAGTCGAGCGCGGGAGCGGCGGCGAGACGGCGAGCGCCCTCCCAGGGCGGGCCCTCGAGCTCGGGCTCCAGGGGGGCCCAGACGAAGTGCTTCAGCCATTCGTCGAGCTGGGCCCGGGCCTGGCTGTAGTGAGCCGTGACCTCGCCGAGGAGAATCGGCCGATAGAGGAGCCGATCGCTCGCGCCCACGGCTCGGGTGACGGGGACGAAGCGCTCCCGCGCAACCGCCGGCACCATCGGGCGCACCGGCTCGTCCGCCCGGGGCGTGGCCCCGACGGCCTGCGCGGCCGGTCGGAGCGCTGCTTCGGAGCGCTCCCGCGCGGCCTCCCGCTCGTCCCGCGCCGGTGGAGCCGCCTCGCCCAGCCGCTCGATCTGCGCGCGCGACAGGGGCCCGGCGAGGTAGGACATCGCCCAGCGCGTCCGGAACAGCACCGGGTGGTCCTCGTGCACGTTGTTCATCAGGAAGGTCCGGCCCTCCAGCCGCGACAGGATCTCTCCGATCTGCCCTCGCTCGAGGGCGCCCGGTGAGCTGCTCGCCGCGCCCTCGAGGCCGTCGAGGACGCGCGCCTTGTCGCGCTCGGTCTGCAGGCGGCCGAGCATCCAGGTCCCGCAGTTGGAGAGGCCCTTGTAGTCGAGGTCCACCGGGTTCTGGGTCGCGAGAACGCAGCCGACCCCGTAGGCACGCGCCTGCTTCAGCAGCGTCAGCATCGGCGTCTTGCTGGGCGGATTGGCGCTCGGCGGAAAGTAGCCGAAGACCTCGTCCATGTAGAGGATGGCCCGCAGGGTCTGGGAGCCGGACTGGGCGCGCATCCACGAGAGCAGCTGCCCGAGCACCAGCGTCACGACGAACATGCGCTCTTCGTCGGAGAGGTGGGCGATCGACAGGACGGAGAGGCGCGGACGCCCATCCGGCGCGCGCAGCAGGCGGCCGATGTCGAGGGGCTCGCCTTCCAGCCAGGCGCCGAAGCCGGGCGAGGCGAGCAGGTTGTTGAGGCGCATGGCGAGCTGCATGCGATCTGCTGCCGGATAGAAGGTCTCGAGATCCAGGACCCCGATGCGCTCGAGGGGCGGCTTCTGGATCTGGCGGATCAGCGTCGCGAGGTCGAGGCCGCGCCCCTCGCGCCACGTGCGTTCCACGATCTTCGAGAGCAGGACGTGCTCGCGACTCTGGAGCGGATCGGCCTCGATGCCCAGCAGACCGAGAAGGCCCGACACCGAGGATCGGATGCGGTCGCGCAGCGCTTCGACGTCTCCGAGCTCGGCGGCCGCGGGCACGTCGAGGGAACGCAGGATGCCCAGCGGCCGCCCCGCCTGGCTGCCCGGCGTGTAGAGCAGCCGCTCCCCCGCGGCGTGGAGCCGGGCGATCCGATCCCCGCCCTGGCCCCAGGAGGCCAGGCCTTCCCTCCACAGCCGCGCCTGCGCGGACGCGTAGGCGTCGGGGCTCTGGCCCGCGCGGGCGGCCGCCCCCTCGTCGATCCACGGCCGGAAGTCCTCCGGACGGAGCTCCGGGAAGCTGAGGAGCAGGTTTCCCAGATCGCCCTTCGGATCGATGGCGATCACCGGGATGCCGTCGATCAGCGCCTCCTCGAGCAGCCCGATGGCGAGACCGGTCTTCCCGCTTCCGGTCATGCCCACGATCACCGCGTGGGTGGTCAGGTCCCGCGAGTCGTAGAGCAGCGGCCCTTCCGCCTCCTCACCGGTCTGCGGATCGAGGCCGCGGCCCAGGAAGAAGGCCCCGAGCCTCTCGTAGTCTTCGCTTCTCAAAGCCCCGTCCCCTCGCCCGAGCCGCTGCCGGGCCCGCGAGCACCGCGCGGATCGCCGCTGCCCTCGGACGATGGACCATCCCGGCAGCCGAGGCCATGGATCTCTACGCCTGGAGCTTCCGGGGAGACCAGCCCGCCGACCCGGGGATCGACGCGATCGAGGCCGGCCCGAAGCGGGCCCGGACCTCGCGAGTCGACGTTGTACTCTAGCGGCCGATGACGAGCGCCGGCGACCGGGATGCGAGGCTCCACTGGGGCGAGTCGCGGGAGATGAACGGGATCGAGGCCCTGATGTGGCGCATCGAGGTCGATCCCCGCCTGCGCTCGACGATCTGCGGGCTCGAGATCCTCGACTGCATGCCCGACTGGGAGCGCTTCCTGGCGGCCTGCGACTGGGCTACGCGGATGGTCCCGCGCTTCCGCCAGAAGGTGGTGGAGCCCGCCCTCGGCATCGGCAGCCCGCGCTGGGTCAACGACCCGGACTTCGACCTGCTGTACCACGTGCGGCGGGTCGGGCTGCCCCGGGGCGGCGGCTGGCCAGCGCTGCTGGAGGCCAGCGAGCAGATCGCCATGACGCCGCTCGACCGCGCGCGCTCGCCCTGGGAGGCGGTGCTCTTCGAGGGCCTTCCCGACGGACGGGCCGCCCACCTGCTGAAGATGCACCACTCGACCACCGACGGACTGGGAACCGTGCAGCTGCTCTCCCAGCTGCACTCACGCCGCCGCGAGACGAACCCCGACAAGCCCCAGCCGCCCCCGCCCCCGCCCGAGCGCGCCACGCCCGTCGGCCTGCTGCTGGAGGAGCTGGGACGCGAGGCGCGGGCGATTCCCGGCCTGGCCTGGAAGGCGCTGCGCTCGACCGGGGCCCTCGCCCGGCCCTTCGACAACGCGGGCCGGGCGCTGCGTTTCGGATCGTCGCTGGCCCGCATGGTCGCCGACCCCGGCGCCCAGGGCTCACCGCTGCTGCGCCGGCGCAGCCTGTCCTGGCGCTTCCTCGCCCTCGACGTGGCCTTCGCCGACCTGCGCGCCGCCTCGAAGGCGGCGGGAGCCACGTTGAACGACGCCTACCTGGCGGCGCTGCTCGGCGGCTTCCGCCTCTACCACGAGAAGCGGGGCCGTCCGATCGAGAAGCTGCCCATGGCCATCCCGATCTCCGTTCGCCGCGAGGGTGATGCCGAGGGCGGCAACCACTTCGCCGGCGCGCGCCTGGCCGGGCCCGTCGGCATTGCCGATCCGGTCGAGCGCATGCGCGCCCTCGACGAGCTGGTGAAGGCCGCGCGCAGCGAGCCCGCGCTCGACGGCATGTCGATCTTCGCGCCGGCCCTGGCGCGCCTGCCGCCGCCGCTGCTGGCCGCAGTGGCCGGCGGCATGACCGCGCACAACGATCTCCAGGCGAGCAACGTCGCGGGCCTGCGCGAGGACGTCTACCTGGCCGGTGCGAAGATCGAGCGCTCCTACGGCTTCGGCCCCCTGCCCGGCTGCGCCGCCATGATCACCCTGGTGAGCCACGGCGAGACCTGCTGCATCGGGGCAAACCTCGACCCGGCCGCGGTCACCGACGTGCCCCTCTTCGGGGAGTGCCTGCTGGCCGGCTTCTCCGAGGTGCTGAGCCTGCACCCGGGCTCCGGCGCGCCGGTCGCGCACTTCTGAGCCGCAGCGGCGCTCGGAGCCGCGGCCGGGGTCGCGCTGAGGCCGGGCCCTAGGACTCTCGCCCCCGGGAGCGCAGCGACTCGGCGGCGTCGAGCAGCCGGTCCACGCTGCGGCGAGCCGCGTGGGTGAGGCCGCCGCGGGCCTCCTCGCGCACGAGCAGGCTCTCGAGGCGCCGCGCGAGCTCGTCGAGGCCGAGGGGCTCGGGATCCTGGGAGGGAGCCCTCGGGGAGACGCGATTCGCCGCCTCGAAGAGGTCGATCCAGGCCTCGCTACGGCGCGCCGCGACCACCACCTGGTAGAAACGCTGTCGCGAAGGGGCGCCGGCCAACAGATCGTAGACTGCGGCCGCGATCGAGACGGGCACCAGGACGGCGTCGCGCAGCCCGTCCAGGAGGAGCTTCAGCTGAAAGACCCCGACGTCCCGGAGGAAGACCCAGCGGTCGACGCGCGCCGCGCGCTCGCCGGGCCCGGCAGGGGACTCGAGACTCATCCGAAGGCGCTGCCGCGGGCCTCGAGGCCCTCGGAGACCAGCCGGCGGATGGCCTGCTTCACGACCTCGACCTTCTCCTCGACGCGCGCATCCTCCTCGGAGGGATCTCCCTCGAAGCAGAGGGGATCGCCGAAGTGGATCCGGAACTTCGAGGGCAAAGGCACGAAGCCCAGCGGCCCGAGCCACGGGAAGGTGGCCGTCACCGGAAAGGCCGGGGATCCGAAGAGGCGGCCCAGCGAGCGCAGGTTCGCGAAGGCCGGCGAGACCTCCTCGGCACCCACGATGCCGACCGGGACGATGGGCGTCGCGGTCTCCAGGGCCAGGCGCATGAAGCCCAGCCCGAACTCCTGCAGCTCGTAGCGGTGCCGCCAGGTCTTCACGAAGCCGCGCTGGCCCTCCGGAAAGACCATGATCGCCTCGCCCTGCTCGAGGAGCTGCGCGCAGTTGTGGGGCGTCCCCACGATCGAGCCGGCGCGGATCATCAGGATGTTGAAGAAGGGGATCGTGGGCAGATAGTACTCCGCCATGCCCCGCACCATGCGCGGAGGCTCCGCCTCGAGCAGCAGTGACATGCCGAGCATGGCGCCGTCCCAGGCGAAGGTGTTGCCCGCGTGGTTCCCGATCAGCAGCACCCGGCCCTCGGGAACCCGCTCGATGCCCTGCGTCTCCACCCGGAAGTAGTGGCGGTAGGCGACCAGCATCGGCAGGAGCAGAGGCTTCACCGACGTCGGGTCGAGGCCGAAGGGGTCGTAGCCGTACTCGTTGAGCCGCGTCGGCAGGCGCGCCATGCGCTCGTCCAGCTCGTCGGAGAGAGCCCGGATCGAGGCCGGCAGCGGCCAGCGCCAGCCCTTCTTGCGCGGCAGCCGCCGAGGCAGAGGCACGAGCTCGGAGCGGCTCATGCCAGCTCCGTGCGCAGGAAGGCCAGCAGTGCCTGCCAGGCATCGGCCGCCGCGCGCGCGTCGTAGCGGTCCGGTCGGCTCTCGTTCATGAAGGCATGTCCCACGCCGGCGTAGCAGCGAAGCGTCGACCTCGGACTGTGGGCGCGCAGGGAGAGCTCCAGGCCCCGGATCTCCTGCTGGGAGATGAACTCGTCCTCGCTTCCGAAGAGCCCCAGCACCGGCGCCTTCAGGTCCTCCAGGGCCAGAGGGAAGTCGGGGAGGATGCCGTAGCAATCTACCACTGCGCCGATGCGAGCGTTGCGCGTCCCCGCGAAGAGTGCGACGGCCCCTCCCATGCAGAAGCCGAGGGCCCCGACGCGACTGCCGTCCACGCGGTCGTCGTTCAGCAGCGCCGCCACGGCGCCATCGGCATCGGCCCCGACCCGGGCGATCTCGAGTCCCCCCATCAGCTCAGCGGCCTCTTCCGGCGTCTGGCCGCTGCGACCGCGGAAGAGATCGGGGGCCAACGCGACGAAGCCCTCCCGGGCCAGGCGATCGCAGACGTCGCGAACCTGGTCCACCAGCCCCCAGGCCTCGTGGAAGACCACGACCCCGCGACCGCTGCCCCTCGGCGAGACCGAGCGGTAGGCGGGAATCGGCTCGTCCGCCTGGATCTCGATGTCGCTGCCCGGGCGGCCGGCCGCCATGTCCCCTCCCCTCTGCCTGCGCCGGCGCGGGAGCATACCCCACGCCCGCGGTGGATCGGCCGCCGGCGACCGCCCGGGTAGACTTCCTCGCGTGGAGGATCCCGTCGCGACCTGGCCCGGCGCCGTGCTCCAGGTGCTCCGGCGCCTCCACGAGGCGGGCTTCTCGGCGGCCCTGGTGGGCGGCTGCGTCCGCGACTGGATCCAGGGACGCGAGATCCACGACTTCGACGTCGTCACGGCGGCGCCGCCGGAGGCGACCCTCGCGCTCTTCCCCCGCGCGGTCCCGATCGGAGTCCGACACGGCACGGTGATGGTTCCCAGCGCCGCCGGCCCGGTGGACGTGACCACGCTGCGCGCCGGCCCTCGACTCGAGGACGACCTCGCCCATCGCGACTTCACGGTGAACGCCATCGCCTGCGACCCGCTGCGCGAGGTCTGGCTCGACCCCTTCTCCGGCCGCTCCGACCTGGCCGCGGGCCGGCTGCGCGCCGTGGGTCGGGCGGCCGACCGCTTCGCCGAGGATCCCCTGCGTGCGCTGCGCGCGGCGCGTCTGGTGGCCACCCAGGGCTTCGCCGCAGACCCGGAGATCGCAGGAGCCATGCCGGCCACCGCGGTCCCGCTGCGCGCCGTGGCCGCCGAGCGGGTCCGCTCGGAGCTGCAGCGGATGCTGCTCGGGCCCGCCGTGGATCGGGGGCTGGCCCTGCTGCGCGAGGGAGGGCTCGAGGCGGAGCTGGCGCCGGGCGCCGCGGCCGACGCGCCCGCGCTGCTGACCCGGCTGCCTCGGGACCTCGACCTGAGGCTGGCAGCCTGGCTGCGGGGCACGAGCACCCACGCCATTCTCAAGCGCCTGCGCTTCTCGCGAGTGCGCGGCCAACACGTCGAGCGCCTGCTCCGCCTCCACCCCCTGGAGGCCGGCGTCCGGCCCGAGAGCGACGCCTCGGTGCGGCGCATGCTGCGGCGCGCCGGAGACGACCTGGACGCGCTCCTCGCGCTGCGCGGCGCCGAGCTCGCGCAGGGCGCAGACCCGGCGGCGCGGGAGGCCTGGGAGACTCTGCTCGGCGCGATCGAGCGGGTGCGCCGGGCCGGGAAGGTGGCGCTGCGACGACGGGACCTCGCCCTCGACGGGCGGGAGGTCGTGAGGCGGCTCGGCTGTCGGCCCGGCCCCGTCGTCGGGGAGGCCCTGGCCTACCTGGCCGATCGCGTCGTGGAGGATCCCGGCTGCAATACGCCGGAGCGCCTCGCGGAGCTGCTGCAGGGCTGGTGGGAGCGGCGCGGCCGAGCCTGAGCCTCCCTCGCCCGGGGCCGTCCCTCCCCGGAGCGGAAGCGGCATCAAGAACCGGCCCGGACCTCCCGATACCGGCTCCAGCCGCCTCCGGCGCGAGGCGGAGGCCCACGAGACTCCCGGATGCCGCACGCCGCTGGAACAGCCTCCCGTCGCTCCCTGCGAGCCAGACGCCGCAGGCTGGCGCTCTGCCTGCTGGCGTGGGGGGGCGCCGGCGTCGGCTGCGCGAGCCTCGCCCTGCCCGGACGCTCCGTCCCGGAGCCGGCCGCCGCGGTCCGGGCCCAGGAGCACCAGGAGCGCGAGATCTACCGCAGCGCCCACCGCGAGCGGGCTCGCTACCTGGAGCGCGAGGTGGAGCGCCTCAAGGCCGACCTGCGCCAGGCGGAGGAGTCGATGGTCGCCATCGAGTCGGGCCTGCGCAGCGCCCACGGGCGCGCCGACGCCGTCTCGGCGGTCGCCGAGGCCCGCCTGTCGGTCGGACGCGCCCGGCAGCGCTCTCCCTGGCGACGCGACCAGCTCTCGGAGGCCGCGGAGAAGCTCGAGGAGGCCGAGCGTCAGCTCCAGGCGGACCGGCCCGGCTCGGCGGTCTTCTTCGCCTCGCGGGCCCAGCGCATCGCGGACACGCTCCACGAGGAGGCCGACCGGGTCGAGGCGGCGGAGGAGGACGTGCGCATCGTCGGCGCGCTGCGGGTGAATCTGCGCTCGGGTCCCTCCACCGAGCACGAGATCATCCTGATCCTCGATCGCGACACCCCCGTCTTCGCGAAGCGCGAGCAGGGCAGCTGGGTGATGGTGCGGACCCTCGTCGGTCCCGTGGGCTGGGTGCACGCCTCACTGCTGGCGACGCGCTGAGTCCTCGCCCGCCACCACCACGCAGTTCTTGCCGGCCCTCTTGGCGCGATACAGCGCCTGGTCGGCCTCCTCGAAGAAGGCCTTGGGGTCGCTCTTGTAGACCGCCACGCCCACCGAGACGGTGATCCCCACCTCGTGCGGGCCCTCGCGGTCCTCGATCCGGAAGCGGCTCCGCTCGATCTCCTGGCGGATCTTCTCGGCCAGGGCCACGCCGCCCCGGAGGTCGGTCTGGCTGGCGAGCAGGGCGAACTCCTCGCCGCCGTAGCGGGAGAGCAGATCCATGTCCCGGACCAGGAGGCTCATCACCTCGGCCACGTTGCGCAGCACCGTGTCGCCCGCCGCGTGGCCGTGGCGGTCGTTCAGCTGCTTGAAATCGTCGATGTCGATCAGCAGCAAGGCCAGGGACTCGCCGGTGCGCTCGGCGCGCTTCACCTCCCGGGGCAGGTGGTCCTGAAAGAAGCGGTGGTTGTGGAGCCGGGTCAGGCCGTCCGTGATCGAGAGCTGCTCGAGCACCTCGTTCACCTGCTGGAGCTGGCTGTTGTGCGCGGCCAGGCGGATGTTGGCCTGCTCGATCTCCGCCCGCTTCTCCTGGAGCTCCACCTGGTTGCGGTACAGGCGCGTCGTCATCTCGTGGAGGGCGCGGGTCAGCACCCCGATCTCGTCGCGCCGGCTCGAGACCGGAATCACCACCTCGGTCTCTCCGGCGGCGATGCGTCGAGCCTGCAGCGACAGGGCCACCAGGGGCCGCACGATCGATCGAGCCATGAGCAGCGCGGCCAGGCTCGCCCCGAGGACGATGACCAGGTCGATGGCCAGGGTGCGACGGGACAGGGCGACCACGGGCGCGAAGGCCTCGACGTAGGGCTCCTCGACCACCAGCACCCAGCCGAAGCGCTCGAAGGCCCGGGCCGCGCCCACCAGGGCCGCGCCGCCGGGCCCGTGGTACTGCTCCACGCTCGGAGGCGCCTCGGCGCCGGGCAGCGCGCGGCGGTAGCGCTGTCGGGGAGAGGCCCCCAGGCCGGCCAGGACGACTCCCCCGTCGGGCGCAACCACGTAGATGCCGCCGCCGGCGCCGAGGTCGGCGCTCGCGAGGATCGCCTCCAGGGGCGCTGGATCCAGCAGGGCGTGCAGGGTGGCGATCCGGCTCCCGCCCGGGTCGAGCATCGCCGCCGAGGAGAACTGGACGGCGGCGTCGCCGAGCCGATGGGTGCCGGAGGTCTCCAGGCCGCGGACGTTGGCGAGCCGGCTGCGCAGGCCCTCCGGCAGCGGCACCTCGACGCCCACCCAGACCAGCGGCTGCCCGCTCAGGTCGAGGGCGAAGAGGGCCTGGAACTGGGGAAAGCGCTCGAGGACGTAGGCCAGGTAGCTGGAGGCCTCGGCCAGCTGGGAGCCGGGGATCCCGCTCTCCGTAGCCCCAGCGAAGAGCCGGACCAGGGTTCGGCTCTTCGCGAAGGTGTCGAGGTCGAGCTGGCGCTGGGCGTACCAGAGGTCGAGGCGCTCGCTGGCGGTCTCGAGGATCTCCGGGAACTTCCGGTCGATCTCCTCGCGCAGGAAGGACTCGGTCGAGCGCGTCGAGATCCAGGTGACGGCGAGCGAAGAGGCCAGCGTGGCCGCCACGGCAGCCAGGAGCAGCCGGGCGTGCAGGCTCTCGAAGGCAGTCCACAGCCTGCCCAGCGCGAAGCCCCGGAGGGGGCGGTGTGACGACTCCAAGGCTCCCAGGGCTCCCCGCCGCGCCATGGCGCGGTCCCTTCTCCAGGAGCCCATCGGCCAGTGGCGGCGACCCCTTGAAGGTTCCGCTCCGGGCGGAGCCGGGGAGCCCGGGTGCTCCCCGCGCGAGATCGGTCTAGCGGCCCTTGGTGAGCTTTCCGACGTCGATGAAGCGGCGGATCTTGCCCTTCGAGGGCAGCGGCGTGCCCTGTGCGTCCCAGAACTCGATCCGGTTGCCGGTTCCGGTCTGCACGTTCGCAATGATGTCCGAGACCACCACGATGGCCCTCGGCTCGGGGATCTCCTCCCAGCCCGGGAACCAGTTGTCCTCGGTCAGGCTCCGATCCTGGCTCCAGCGCTTGTTGTGCCAGATGATCTTCCAGAGCTCCTCCTTGCGGTCGTAGGCGAAGGAGTAGAGCGGGGAGAAGGTCTGCTTGTCGATGTAGATGTCCTTGTGGTGGTAGGGATGGTCCGCGTTGCGGGGCGTCATCCGGACCACGTAGGCATCGCGCAGCTCCCAGCGATCGTCAGCGAAGGAGAGGCCGTAGGGACCGAAGTTGTGGTCCTTGTCGTAGGGGTAGGCCTTCACCTTGGTGTTCATCGGCGCGATGATCTTGCGCTCCGCCAGGCACTCCCACTCGTACTGCGGGACGATGCCGTTGAAGCTGCGCAGGTCGTCGAAGGTGAAGTCGGTGCCCGAGACGGCATCGGTGCGCTGGGCCGAGGAGATGCGGCGCACGCGGCGCAGCGTCGGCACGTAGACCCAGGTGTCGTCGTTCTTGGCCTGGTCCGGCGGCTTGTCCGAGGACTTGTAGCGGTAGGAGAGCAGCTGGATGCCCCGGGCGTCGAAGGGGGCGTCCACCTCGGCGCCGAAGGCACCCTTGCGCTTCTCACCGCGGAAGATGTCGCCGTTGTTCTCGGCGAGGTAGGAGGGCTCGACCCGATGCGCCAGCTTCACGCTCTGGCCGCTTCCCTCGTAGTAGAGGGGCAGGCGCTCGCCGCGATCCCAGTAGGAGTAGAAGAAGCTGGCGCGGCCGTCGTAGCCGCCCGACACGAAGTCCCACATGATCTTGGCGCCGGCCTGCGGATCCTCGGAGCAGGAGATGTCGTCCGGGTGGAAGGGCCAGCCCGCCACGTAGTTCTCGAGGCTGCTCGAGGGCCCGACGCGGGGCTGGCCGCGGAACTCGTTGGTGGCGGCCATGAAGACGTCGTTCGGCGAGTAGTCGGCCTGGGTGGGACCGACCTCGAGCTGCATGCCCTCGTAGAAGAAGAAGTCGCGGTTCTGCCAGAACTCTTCGGGCAGGAAGGGCCGCAGCTTCTCGAGCTCGTCGAAGCTGATGACGTCGCCTTCCTGGAAGGTCGGCGTGAGCGCTCCGGCGTCCTCGGCGTTCTGGGCGAGTGCCGGGGAGGCGAGGAGCAGGCAGAATATGAGCAGGACGGGGATGTGCGGGCGCACGCGGTGTCTCCTTGCAGCGGTTCTCGGAAGCGGAGCTTCCATCGGACGAAGGGCCCCGAGCGGGAGAAGATAGCGGGCTTTCGGGCCGATGCTGGCCCGCCCCGGGCCGACGCGAGGCCTCCCGTGCCGGGCTCCCCGAACAGCCGTCGGCCGCCCGGCGCTCTCCACCGCGCGCGGGCCGCCGGGATACTGCACTGCGTCACGAGGCCTCGGACTCCCCTGGCGCCAGCGATGCGCCGCAGCGCCGACAGTGGAGAGCGTCGACCTCGTGGCCCTCGCAGGCGCAGGCGGGGCAGGCCCGCGTCGAGACCGGCCGGCGCGAGGCCTGCACCATCTCCGCCGACACGATGCCGGTCGGGACCGCGATGATGCCGTAGCCGAGGATCATCAGCGTCGCGGCCAGCAGCTGGCCGAGCACGGTCTGGGGGGCGATGTCGCCGTAGCCGACCGTCGTCATGGTCACGATCGCCCAGTACATCGAGCGGGGGATGCTGTCGAAGCCGTTCTCCTTCCCCTCGATGAGGTACATGGCCGCCCCGGTGATGATCGTGATGATCAGCACGGTGGAGACGAAGACGATGACCTTGCGCAGGCTGGAGCGCAGGGCCGCGACGAGCACGTAGGCCTCTCCGAGAAAACGCGCGGCCT
The DNA here is from genome assembly GCA_964649065.1 of uncultured Spirochaetales bacterium. Classification (GTDB taxonomy): domain Bacteria; phylum Myxococcota_A; class UBA9160; order UBA9160; family SMWR01; genus CAZYOL01. The sequence goes on along the minus strand of CAZYOL010000004.1, from coordinate 38,516 downwards.
TGAAGACGCGGAAGACCCGCAGCAGGCGCAGGGCGCGGATCACCAGCAGGGACTGGGAGCCCGGGATCAGCAGGCTCAGGTAGGTGGGCAGGATGGACAGCAGGTCCACCACGCCGAAGAAGCTGCGCACGTAGCGCAGGGGCTGGGCGACACAGGCGATCCGCAGCAGGTACTCGGCGGTGAAGAGCAGGGTCACCACCCACTCGAAGAGTCGCAGGGCCCCTCCCCAGGCCACGCGGATCGACTCCACGGTCTCGAGCATCACGGCCACGACGCTCAGCACGATGGTCAGCAGCAGGGCCACGTCGAAGGCCTTGCCGGCAGGCGTGTCGGCCTCGTAGATGATGCGCCGGAGATCTTCGCGCCAGGAGGGGTGCAGGACGACGCTCCGGCTCATCGGCCCCGAGTGTATGCGCGGGCCGCGGCTAGATCGACAGCACGCTGCGCAGCCCCCGCCCGGCCGCGAGATCGGCCATGGCGGCGTCGATCTCGGCGAGTGGCCTGCGGGCCGTGACGAAGGCCTCCAGGTCGAGGCGACCGGCCTGCCAGAGGGCGATCAGGCGCGGGATCTCCCGCAGCGAGTGGCAGCCCCCGAGCACGCTGGCCAGCAGTCGCTTGCCGCTGATCACGAAGGCCGCCGCCATCTCGAGGGTGATGCTCTCGGCGAGTGGAGGGGCCCCCACGGCCACCAGCGTGCCGCCGTTGCGGGTCGCGGCCAGTCCAGTGCCGATCAGGGCGGCGCGCCCCGCACACTCGAAGGCGTAGTCGACCCCGACCCCGGTCCGCTCGCGGGCGAGGGCGGCCACGTCGTCGCGGGCGGGGTCGAAGGCCTCGTGGGCGCCCAGGGCCAGAGCCCGCTCCCGCCGCTCGGACAGCGGATCCGAGACCAGGATGCGGGCGGCGCCGGCCAGCCGGGCCCCCTGCACCGCGGCGAGCCCGATGCCCCCGAGGCCCAGGATCAGCGCGGTCGCGCCCTCCTCCACCCGAGCGGTGTTGAGGACGGCGCCGACGCCGGTCTGGACGGCGCAGCCGATCACGCAGGCCGTCTCGAGGGGCACCTCGGGGGGCACGCGCACCGCTCCCGAGGCCGGCGTCAGCACCAGCTCCGCGAAGCCACCGACGTTGACCCCGCGGTAGACGGGCTGCCCCCCGCGACTCAGCCCGGTGCGACCGTCGGGCAGCGCGTTCGTCACGATGCCGAGGCTCTGGACGCAGACGCTGGGCTCGCCGCGCACGCAGAAGTAGCAGCTCCCGCAGGGCGGACAGGGCGTGAGGATCACCGCGTCGCCGGGGGCGAGCCCATCGACGCCGGGCCCCAGCGCCTCGACGTGCCCGGCGGCCTCGTGACCGAGGACGATGGGCAGCGGGGCCGGAAAGCTGCCGTCGACGATCGAGAGATCGGAGTGGCAGATCCCGCAGTGGGAGACGCGCACCAGCACCTCGCCGGCGCGCGGCTCGTCGATTTCGAGATCTTCGCAGAGCCGGAGCGGGGCCCGGGGCTGCTCGAGGACCGCGGCGCGCATGCGGCCTTTGTACCCGAGCCTTCCCGGGCCGGCACCCGTCCGGGGCCGCCTCCTCAGTCGAGGCCGAACAGGCGGCCGATGCCGAAGCGGTGGCCGGCGGTATAGCCGCCGTCCACGACCAGGGCGTGACCGGTCACGAAAGAGGACTCGTCCGAGGCCAGGAAGAGCGCGGCGTCGGCGATCTCGCTGGGCGTTCCGAAGCGACCGAGCTGGTGGGCCTCGCGAATCGCGTCGCGCTGGGCCGCGAGCCCTTCGCCCTCGACCAGGCCGGCCAGCAGGGGAGTCTCGATGAATCCCGGGCAGATGGCGTTGGCGCGAATGCCCTTGCGCGCGTAGTCGATCGCCAGGTTCTTCGTCAGCAGCACCACCGCGCCCTTGGAGGCGTTGTAGGCACTGCCGCCCTCGAAGCCCTCGATGCCCTCGACGCTGGCGACGTTGATGATGCTGCCGCGGCCCTGCTCCAGCATGGCGGGCAGCACCTGGCGACAGGCCAGGAAGCTGCCGGTGAGATTGATGTCGAGCACGCGCCGCCACTCCTCGGGCTCGATCAGGTGGACCGGACCGCCCCCGGCGACCCCGGCCGAGTTCACCAGCACGTCGATGCGCCCGAAGCGCTCGAGACAGGCGGCCACCCAGGCCGCCAGCGCCGCGTCGTCGCGCACGTCGCCGCAGCGGTAGAGGGCGTCGCCCGACGCCTGCAGCGCGGCGGCCCAGTCGCCCTCCGCCGCGGCCTCCGCGACGTCGAAGCCCGCCAGGCGGGCTCCCTCGCGCGCGAAGCGCAGGGCGCAGGCCGCCCCGATGCCCGAGGCCGCCCCCGTGACCAGGGCGACGCGCCCCTCGAGTCGCCCCACTTCAGCGTCCCTCCCGCTCGGCGAGCCCGCGGTAGTGCTCCCGGAGCACGCCGAAGGCCAGCTTCCTCTCTCCGCGATCGCTCACCACCCCCTCCAGGTCCCTCTTGTCCTGCCCGCCCTTATATCCCCGGTGCGGTGAGCGTAAGACCTTCTGGACCCTGGGCGACAGCCCCACGACTCCGGGCTGGCCCGAGATCATGGCGAGCTGCTGCCGGTAGAGCAGGGCCTGGTACTCCTCGCTGAAGACGGCCAGCTGCTGCTCGGGCGCGTGGAAGCCGGCCCGGGCCCCGGCTCCGAACTCGCTGATCACGACCGGCTTGTCGTGGCCGGTCTCGATGCGCACCTCGGGCAGGCCTTCCACCAGGATCCGCCGCAGCGTCTCGCTCGAGAAGGGCGTGCGCTCGGCGATGGGCGTCGCGTAGTACCAGCCGATGTACTCGTTGACGCCGACCACGTCGAGCTGCTCCCCGAGCGGGTCGACCACCGGGAAGCGCCAGTCGCCGAAGTCGAGGCCGGCCGCCGAGCGGAGGGCGCGCAGCGCCAGGGGCTGGATGCTGTCGAGTCCGGAGAGCAGGGCGGCGGTGACCAGCCGGCTGTCGTCCAGGCTGCGGACGTGCTCGGCCAGGGCCGCCATGAAGGCGTTGCGTTCGTCGTGGATCGGCGTCTCGTTGCCGATGCTCCAGAGGATCACGCTGGCCCGATTGGCGTCCCGCGCGATCAGCTCCGAGAGCTGCTGCCGGGCCCGACGCAGCGTGTGGGGATCGCCGAAGGCGATGTCCCAGTAGACCGGAATCTCGGCCCAGACCAGGATGCCCAGGCGATCGGCGGCCCGCAGCATCGCCTCGTCGTGGGGGTAGTGGGCCAGGCGGGCGAAGTTCGCGCCCAGCTCGGCCACCCAGCCGAGCAGGGTCTCGGCGTCCTCGTCACCCTGGGCGCGTCCGCCGCCGAAGGGGGCCTCGCCGTGCAGCGAGATGCCGCGCAGGTAGATCGGCTCGCCGTTCAGCAGGATCTCGCGATCGCGCACGGCCACGGTGCGAAAGCCGATCGAGTCGCCGACGCGGTCGCCGGCCGCCTCGAGCAGCACCCGGTACAGCTTCGGGGAGCGCGGAGACCAGAGCTCGGGCCGCGCCGCCAGATCGAGCGAGGCCCGGCCCTGCGCATCGGCCTCGAGCGTCGCCCGCAGGCCGAGCTCCGGGATCGAAACCGTCACGGGTCCCTGGGACCGGGGCCCATCCAGCTGCACCCAGCCGGTGATGCGCCCCGGATCCTCCGGAGCCAGCTGGATGCGCCAGCTGCGCACGAAGGTCTCCGGAACGCGCAGGATGCGCACGTCGCGCGTGAGGCCGCCGTAGTCGAGCCAGTCCTTGGCGCGGGCCGGAACGTCGCGCTCGCCCTTCTCGGCGTCGACGAGCACCACCAGATCGTTCGAGCCCGGGCGCACCCGCTCGCTCACCTCGAAGACGAAGGGCGTGTGCCCCCCCTCGTGGCTCCCCAGCCGACGGCCGTTCAGGAAGACCTCGGCCCGGTAGTTGGCGGCACCGAAGTGCAGGAAGCTGCGGGTCCCCGGCCGGGGCTCCCAGTCGAAGTCGCGCTGGTACCAGACGGCCTCGCGGTAGAAGAAGAGCGCCTCGCGCTGCGTGTTCCAGTCTCCGGGCACCTCGAGGGTCAGGCCGTCCTCGAAGCTGTACTCGACCAGCTCGGCGGGCCCCGCCGCGCGCCGGTGCCGCGGCAGCTGATCGCCGAGGAGAGGACCCCGGCCCCAGCGGTTCGGATCCACCAGCGCCTGCCAGGTTCCGGCCAGGCTCCGGCCCTCGCGCTCCCCGACGTTCCCGATCAGGGGCTCCGGGCGGGCGCCCGCGCGCTCCTCGAGGGAGCTGCGGTAGGCCTGCCACTCGCGCAGCGAGCGCGGCCACGCGCCGCGCCAGGCGTAGAGGGCGCCGCCGGCGAGCGCCAGCAGCAGCAGCAGCCCCAGTGCCCGGACGATCCAGCGCATGGCTCGCTCAGCGGCCGAGGGGAAGCTCGAAGACGGCGCGACCGTCGACGTCGACGATGCGGGCGGTCAGCGAGCCCTCCGCATCCACGTCGAGCACGCCGAAGTTGAACCAGCGGCGCGCCTCTTCCCAGGACTGCACGGTCCGGAAGTCCTGCGGACCGAAATAGAAGAGCCGCTCGGTCCCCAGCGTGTCGTCGAAGCGCTCGTGGCCGAAGAGGCCGGCGTTGAGCGGCCCCGTCACGATCTCGTGGAGCTGGAAGTCGGGAGACCCGGCGAAGGGCGTGTAGCGAAAGGCGGCGGCGAAATGGACGTCGGTGGTGATCCAGAGCGTGTTGGCGACGCCCGCCTCGCGCAGGCGGCCCAGGATGCCGAGCAGCTCTCCCTCGTAGCCTCCGGGCTCGCGGAAGTTGGCCCAGCCGTCGCGGCGCTCGGGGGCTCCGGTGGGAATCGACAGGGGCACGCTGGAGACCACCAGCTTCCAGGTCGCGTCGGACTCCACCAGTCCGGCCTCGAGCCAGGCGCGCTGCTCGGGGCCCAGCAGCGACTTGGGGGCCGCCGGGTCGTCGGGGCGGGCTGCTGCGTCGCGGTACTGGCGCGTGTCGAGGACGAAGATCTCCAGGTGGCGTCCCCAGCGCAGCCGGCGATGCAGACGCCCCGCCTCGACCCCCTCCTCGGCCACCGGGTTGTAGTCGAGGAAGGCCGTGAGGCCGAGGGGCAGCAGCGACACGCCGGCCTCGTAGGGGGCCTCGTCCCGCGTGTCGGCGCCGGGACCGAAGTCGTTCACCACCTCGTGGTCGTCCCAGATCGCGACGTAGGGCGTCTCGGCCAGGAAGCGCTGCAGGCCCGGATCCTCCCGGCTGTAGCGCCAGTGCGACCAGAAGCCCTCGAGGCCGGTCGAAGGCCCGAAGTCGCCGTGCACCTGGCGGTTGCCGTAGCGACCGTTCGTCACGCAGACCCCGTCGGCGTAGATCATGTCGCCGAGTCCGATGAAGAGGTCGGGCTTCCAGCGCGACAGGCTCTCGAAGACCGGGAAGCCCTCCTCGACGTCTCGGCAGACGTTCTGTCCCGCCAGGTCTCCGCCGAAGGCGAGCCGGAGCGCCGCCGCCTCGTCCGGCGGGGGCGCGGTGCGAAAACGGCCCTCGACGGCCGGCCCCTCGACCTCGCCGCCCTCGGACGGCGCCAGCAGGCTCACGCGCAGCCGGTACTCCGTAGAGGGCCACAGGCCCGCCAGGCGAATCTTGCCGGTGTAGTCCTCGACCCGGAAGACGCGCGCGCTCGCCGTCGTCACGGTCGCGCCGCGAGCGTCGAGCAGCTGGGCCCGAAGCCGTCCCACCCGATTCCCGCGGGCCCACACGATCGCGCTGCTCGCCGTGACGTCGCCGATCAGCGGCCCGTGGCTCACCCGGGGAGGGTCCGGCGAGGGCACGGGCTCGGAGGGCGCGGCGCAGGCGATCAGGGTCAGGCCGATCAGGAGCCGGAGCGAGGGACGCATGGCCGGGAGGGATAGCAGCGACCGCCGCCGCTCGGCTTGCGCGAGCGCTGCCGCAGAGCTGCCGGCGAGCTCGCGGAGTGGAGCGCCGTAGTAAAAACCCCTCAATTGTGCGCCTGCCGGGACCGAAACACTTCGTATCCACTCTGCCCAGGAGGCCCCGTTGCCGCGTCGAGCCCCCCTGTCCGCTCTCCTGCTCGCGCTGGTCGCCGCCTCCCCGTCCGCCGCCGAGCCCCTCGCCCTGGCCTATCCGCTGGGCGAGGAGCAGCCCGTGGTCGTCGACTTCGACGCGCTGGGAGCCGCCGGAACGCGGGCCCCGGGACGAGACGACGGCGCGGGAGGCTGGGACTCCTACTGGAGCCTGCGCCTACGATTCGCCGGCCCCGACGAGCAGTACGACAGCCTGGGGCTCCCCGGAGCCTCGTCGATCGACGCCTACAACGGCGGCGCGCCGGACGGCTCGGATCGCGCCCTGGGGCTCTACACGAACTCGAGCGGCAACCCGACCCGGCAGCTCACCATGCGCCTGCGCAACGCCTCGGGCTCGGAGCTCAGCCACTTCTACCTGCTCTTCGACGTCGAGTTCTGGCTGCAGCGCTCCCGGGGCCGCTGGGCGGGCCTACAGGCCTTCGTGTCGGTGGACGGCGAGCGCTACGTCGACCTGGGAGACGCCTTCGAGGCGACCCTCGTGAACACCGAGCACGACAGCTACCCGGGCTGGGTGGACGGCAACGCCGCGCAGAACGCCCGGCGCGACCTGGGCGGGCGGGTGGACCTCCGGGCCCTCGGGCTGGCGCCCGTCCCCGACGGCGGCGACCTCTACCTCCGCTTCGACGGAGCCCGTGGCCTGACCGTGCCCGAGGGCTTCAGCCAAGGCCAGAATCGCAACAACGCGGCCTTCCTCGACGACGTCCGCGTCTCGCTCGAGCCCTTCCTGGAGCCGGCGCAGGAGGTGGCCGCCGTCCCGGCCGCGCCGGATCCACTGCGCGTGGCCCTGGTGCTGTCGCTGCTGATCGCCGCCCGTCTCGTCGCGAAGTCCGCCTAGTCCGGCAGCTCAAGGGTGCCGCGGGGGCTGCCGATCGGCGCCTGCATGGAGCGGCAGGCGGCCGGCGAAGGGGAGCGCGCCCGCCGCTTCCCCTGCGAGAGCTGTGGCGCCGAGCTGGAGCTCCGGCCGGGCGCACCGGAGCTGGCCTGCCCCTACTGCGGCTTCGTGCGCGCCATCCCGCTCGAGCCGGATGCGGTCGTCGAGGAGCGCGACCTCGAGGCCAACCTGGCGCGGCTGGCCCGCCAGCGCGCCGAGGGACGGGGCCCCGAGCCCGAGGTTCTCGAGGTGCGCTGCCGGGACTGCGGCGCCACCGTGCTCTTCCGGGGAACCCTGACCTCCCAGGCCTGCGCCTACTGCGGCGGACCGATTCAGCGGACCGACGTCCACCGCGCGGCGCACCGGGCGCCGGTCGATGCCGTGCTGCCCTTCGAGATCGACCGCGAGCGGGCCCGCGAGCGCGTCGGACGCTGGCTGCGCTCGCGCTGGCTGGCGCCGGGCGAGTTCCTGAAGAAGCGCGTGCCGGAGCGACTGCAGGCCGTCTACGTGCCGTTCTGGACCTTCGACGCGGCGGTCTTCGCCCGCTACCGCGGCCGTCGCGGGATCCGCAGGGACAAGAAGATCCGCTGGACGCGGAGCGCGGGCCGCTTCCAGCACTTCTTCGACGACTTCCCGGTGCCTGCCGACTCCTCGATGCCGCGCGCGCTGCTCGAGCGCCTCGAGCCCTGGCCGCTCGAGCGCTGCCAGCCCTACCGCCCCGACTATCTCGCCGGCTGCCTGGCCAAGACCTACGACGCGGGCCTCGAGGAGAGCTGGAAGCGCGGCCGCGAGGGAATGGAGCGCGAGATCCACGCGCTGGCCAGGGGCCGCATCGGGGGCGACGTCGCCCAGCTGGAGGAGTGCCGGATCCGCTGGGACGCGCTGACCTACAAGCATCTGCTGCTGCCGGTCTGGCTGCTGGCGATTCGCTTTCGCGGCAAGCCCCACGTGGTGGTGGTGAACGGTGCCACCGGCGAGGTGAAGGGACAGCGGCCGCTGAGCGTCGTCAAGCTCGTGGTGCTGACGGCCGGCGCCGTCGGCCTGTGGCTGCTGTGGCGCGGCCTCGAGGGCTGAGCCGGCCAGCGCCTCCGGCGGCGAGCGCAGCGACCGACCCCCCGAGCGGGTAGCATCGGCGCCCGATGCGGTGGACCGCTGCGCAGCTGGGCCTCCTGGCAGCCCTGCTCGTCGCCTGCAGCGCCGAGCCGCGGGGAGACTCTCCGCACAAGGTCTACGTGCTGCTCGGCTTCCACTCGAACTTCTACCACTCCTGGCGCGGCGACACCCCGGACGAGGCCGGCTTCGGCACCGACATCCGGATCGTGCGGGAGATCCTGCGCATGCTCGACGACGCCCGCTCCCGGGGACTCGAGGCCCGCGCCTACTGGGACACCGACAACCTCTTCACCCTCGAGTCGATCCTGCCGGAGCACGCCCCGGACATCCTCGAGGGCATGCGCCGCCGGGTCGAGGCGGGCCTCGACGAGATCGCCCTCGCCCCTTACAACAACGGCCTGTTCAGCGCCATGACCGAGGACGAGATCCGCGCGGCGCTGCGCTGGTCGATCCACAACCCCTGGGGCTCCGGCGCGCGCGACCTCTTCGGCACCCACACGGCGATCCTGCGGCCGAACGAGGGCATGATCACGACGGGCACGCTGCCGATCCTGCGCGAGGAGGGCATCGAGGCCCTGATCCTGGCCTACTCCGAGTGGCCCTTCACCACCTTCTCCAACTTCGTCCCCACGCTTCCGATCGAGCAGCGCCACAATCCGACCTGGCTGCGCCTCCGCGAGGACGGCCCCCGGCTGACGGTCTTCCCCGCCGTCTCGATCGGGGACATCCTGAACCACATCTCCCTCGAACGCTGGATGCTCGACCTGCGCGCACTCCAGGTGAGCGGCGAGGTGGATCGCGATCTGGCGATCCACATCAACTGGGACGCCGACGTGGAGAGCTGGCTGCCCCAGGAGCTGCCGCTGGGCCTGTCCTGGTTCCCGAATGCGGGCGGGCTGCCCGAGTACATCGAGGCGGTGAACGCCTACGAGTGGGCCGAGTTCACGACGCCCGGGGAGTACCTCGCGACCCACCCGCCGGTGGGCGAGGTCGTGGTGCGCCAGGACCTCGCCGACGGCTCCTTCGACGGGCTCTACTCCTGGGCCGAGAAGCTCCCCAGCCACGCGCTGTGGACGCAGCTCGAGCGGGGCCGCCTCGCCGCTCGGCGAGCGGAGGCCTGGCTGCGCGACGCCCCCGAGGCCCTGCGCAGCGCCGCCCGCCCGCTGCTCTGGGAAGGTCGCGACTCGAGCTTCTTCCACCGCCTGCGCGGCCTCTCGACCACCCACTTCGGCATGTCCACGCCGGTGGTCAACGAGGAGCGCCAGGCGGTGGCCGAGCGGGTGATCGGCACCTCGCTGGAGCGCGCCGAGCAGGCCGAGGCCCTGGCCGCGCGGGTCGGGGCCGAGCGCGCGGGGGCCGGGGCCCGCCCCCCCGGTGCGCTGCGCTCCTTCGCCGTCCGCGACCTGCGCGAGCCGGGCTCTCGCGAAGCTGCGACGCCCAGCCTGCTGCGCATCCCGGTCCGGCTGGCGGCGCCGCTCGAGGCGACCCTGCTGGTGGACGGAGACGGACGACGGCTGGCCCACTCCTGGGTGAATCCGGAGACCCTCGGAGACGAGATCGCAGCGGAGCTCTGGACGCAGGTCGCCCTGCGTCCGGGCGAGACGCGCCGCCTGCACCTCCTGCGCGCCGGGCGGGAGGGCGGCCGCGCCGCCTTGCCGCTCACGGAGCTCGCGAACGCCCACCTGGAGCTGCGGCTCGACGAGGGCGGCGTCGCCTCGCTGCGCGCCGCCGGGCGCGAGATCGGCGGCCCCGACTTCCTCTCGCCCTTCGTGACCTACCAGACGGAGCGGGGCCTGCGGACCTTCCGCGCCACTGCCTGGCGGGCGGAGCCCCTGGCGGGCGAGCGCTGGAGCGGGCTGCAGCGCGCGAGGCGGAGCACCACGATCCCGATCGAGACGCCCCAGGGGCGGCGCGACGCGCGCATCCGGGTCGACTGGAGCCTGCTCGAGGATGCGCCCTGGTTGGTGGCGGACGTGCGCGTGGAGTATCCCTACACCAAGAAGAGTGACATCCTGCACACCAACCAGCAGAAGCTCCGGCGCTACCTGGACCTGCGCTGGATCGAGGTCGGACCCTTCGAGCTGGTGCCGCGCCTCGATGCCGCCCCGGAGGACCCGCTGGTGGTCTGGAAGCACAACTTCCTCGGCGTGCGCTCCTCCTATCCCCTCGACTACGGCCGCATCAACCCGCGCAACGCCGAGCTCGACGCCTTCAACCACCAGGTGACCGCGGGCTGGGTCGCCGTGGCCGACGGCCGCCAGGGCCTGCTCCTCGCGGACCGGGCGGACGTGCGCAGCTCCTTCGCCTTCGCACCCATGCGCCTGCGCGAGCGCGCCGGCCGGCAGGCGCTGCGCCTCAATCCCTTTGGCTCCTACCACGGGCGCCAGCTCGACTACTCCCACCTCGGCGGCAACGGCGTGGGCACCGAATTCACGACCCTGGGCTCCTCCTCGGTCCGGCCCAACGCCCCCAGCTTCAACGGCGCAAGCGAGCGCTTCTCCCTGATGCTCGCGCCCTTCGCGGGCGGGGCTCCGCCCGATGCCCTGGTCGAGCAGGCCGCGAGCTTCCACCACCCGCCGGCCGTGGTGACCCTGGGGCCGGGGGGCCCGCGGCTTCCCGAGCAGGTGCGGGCGGCGATCGCAGCGCTGCGCCTGGAGCTCGCGCGCCGGGACGAGTCTCCGCTGCCCCGGCCGCGCGCCTTCCTGGTGAGCCCCACCGAGGGCGGGGCCGACGTCGTCTGGGACCCGCCCGACGACGCCCGGGCGAGCGGCTACGAGCTGCGCTGGAGGCGGGCGCCGCAGGGCGACTGGCGCCGCCGGACACTGGGCCCGGAGCTGCGGCACCGCGTCGCCCCCCTGCCCAACGGCGAGGCCTACGCCTTCCAGGTGCGCGCGCTGGGGCCCGGGGGGCCGAGCCCCTGGACCGACGAGCAGACGCGAAGCATCGATCCGGTGCCCCCCGTGGACATCGCGGGCGCGGCCGCCGACGCCAGCCCCTGGCTGCTGCTGCGAACCCTCTACTACGGCCTGGTGCACGTCCTCACGACGCCGTGAGGGGCCGCCCCGACCGGCCGGATCTGACGGAGTGTCAAATCGGCCGACCGCCGGGTACACTCCGGACCTGCGCGGGTGCAGGCAGCGCCCGATCAGGGGCGGGCCGCCCCGGGGAGGAGAGCGATGGCAGCGGAACCGCCGAGGCAGCAGAACCCGGATCCCGAGACCGGCGAGCTCAGCCTGTTCGACCCGGAGTTCGTGGCCTGCCCGCAGCCCGTCTTCGCGACGCTGCGTTCCCAGTGCCCGGTGACCCGGGCCGCCTTCACCCAGAGCCCGGTCATCTCGCGCTACGAGGATGTGATCTGGGCGCTGCGCAACCCGGAGATCTTCTCGTCCCAGATGGACATCCAGATGGCGCTGGGCACCGAGCGCCCGATGATCCCGCAGCAGATCGATCCCCCGGCCCAGACCAAGTACCGCAAGCTGCTCGATCCGCTCTTCTCGCGCCGCCGCATGGCCGCCATCGAGCCCGACGTGCGCCGCAATGCCAACCAGCTGATCGACAGCTTCCTCGACCGGGGCCGCTGCGAGTTCGACAAGGACTTCGCGGTCCCCCTGCCCTGCAACGCCTTCCTGCACCTGATGGGCCTGCCGGAGGGAGAGCTCGATCTCTTCCTCGAGCTGAAGGACAAGATCATCCGGCCCCAGGAGCGGGTCGAGATCCGCGACATGGACCACGCCCGCGAGGTCCGCGCGGAGACGGGCCGGCAGATCTACGCCTACTTCGACGCCTTGATCGACGAGCGCCTGGCGAGGCCGCAGGAGGACCTGATGAGCGTCCTGGTGTCGGCCGAGCTCGAGGGGGAGAAGCTGACGCGCGAGGAGATCCTGGACATCTGCTTCCTGCTGATCCTGGCGGGGCTCGACACGGTCACGGCGACCCTCGGCTGCAACATCGCCTATCTGGCCGCGAACCCGGAGAAGCGCCGCCAGCTCGTCCGGCAGCCGCAGCTGATCCCCGCCGCCGTGGAGGAGCTGCTGCGCTACGAGACGCCGGTGATGGCGGTGCCGCGGCTGGTCAAGCGCGACATCGAGCTGCACGGCTTCGCGATCCGGGAGGGCGAGGTCGTGACCCTGCTGCTCGGGGCCGCCGACACCGACGGGGAGGAGTTCCCCCACGCCGACGACGTGGACTTCCTGCGCGAGCGGAACCGGCACGTCGCCTTCGGCGCGGGCCCGCACCGCTGCCTCGGATCGCACCTGGCCCGCATGGAGCTCGAGGTCGCCATGCAGGAGTGGCACCGGCGGATCCCCGACTACTCGATCCAGGAGGGCGAGCGACCCGTCTACTCGCCGGGCATCCGGGAGGTGCGCTACCTGCCGCTGGTCTGGCCGGGCGTCGCGTGAAGCTCCGGCTCGAGCAGCAGCTCTGCGTCGGACACGGGCGCTGCTACGCGCTGGCGCCGGACCTCTTCGGCGACGACGAGCGCGGTCACTGCGTGCTGCTGCACGAGACCGTGCCGGCCGGCCTGGAGTCCCAGGCGCGGCTGGGGGAGCAGAACTGTCCGGAGAACGCGATCGTCCTCGAGGAGGACTGCGGAGGCCGCCCGGGCCGCGAGCCGCGCGAGCAGCTCCGGGGCCTGGCGGCGCCAGGCCCGCTCCACCCAGAAGCTCGGCAGCCTCCCCCCGAGCTCGCCGTCGTAGGTGTACCGCACCCAGCTCCCGCCGCGATCGCCGGGGCGCAGCTCCCAGCGGGAGTAGACGCGCTCGAGCCGCACCACCCGGGGCTCGGGGTCGGGTCCGCCCGCCACCGAGCGCGCCTCCAGCGCGAAGCCGCCCGGCTCCTCGCTCCACGCGTAGCGGACCACGTAGTCCCGGTCCGCCAGCGGCCACGGCAGATCGTGACGGCCGTAGACGCGCAGGGCCCCGGGCGCCCTCTCCAGCACCTCCCAGCGCAGCAGGCCCGGCATCCAGGCGTCGAAGCTCGAGACGTCCAGCAGCACGCGCCGAACGCGCTCCACCGCGACGGGCAGCTCCGCCGTCCCCCGCACCAGGGCCGCCCCCTCGGCGCGCCGGACCTCCACGACCACCCCGTCCCGGCGCTCGATCTCCCGCCAGCCCTCCGCCAGCGCCCCCCCGGGCAGCAGCAGCAGGGCCAGCAGCGCGCCGGGATTCACGCGGCGCGGCGAGGCCGGACCCCGGCCAGCGCCCAGAGGGAGAGCGCCAGCATCGCCAGGTCTTCGAGCAGCGTTTGAACGCTCAAGGGGCGCGCGAGGAAGACGCCGAAACAGCCGCAGTTCTCCACCGGAACTCCCCGCCACAGGGTGACCACGACCACGCCCACCAGCAGCGCGTGCAGGCCCACCGCGGCCGCCGCCGCGGGGCGCCGGGCGAGGCCGGAGAGGAGCCCCAGGCCGGTGGCCAGCTCGACGAAGGGCAGCGTGTAGGCCACCAGCCGATCGCCCCAGGCCGGCATCAGGCGATAGCCGGCCAGGACCCCGACGAAGCCCTCGAGATCCAGCGCCTTGCCCACGCCGGTCGCCACCAGCACGACGCCCACGAACAGCGCCGGAAGGCGCCGGAGTCCGGTCCGGAAGGCGGCACTGCGCCCCGGAAGCGTCGCCTCAGCCCGCTGCGTCGCGCCGGACATTGAGCCCCCAATCGTAGTCGAGAAAGGCCACCCGGCAGTCGGCACAGGCGCGGATGGGAGCCGCCCGCTCGGGGTCCAGGTAGAGCAGCACGTAGTCGCGCAGGCCCGAGCCCTGCCCGGCCTGCCGGCGCTCCAGCCAGCTCGTGAAGTCCGACTCGTACCAGCGGAAGATCGAGGAGAGCCAGAGCGTTCGGCTCTCGGCGTCCAGCCGGAGGTTGCGCTCCTCGGCGACGAAGCGGCGCGTCTCCCGCTCGAGCTGTTCCGGGAGCCGGGGCCCGGTGAAGGCCCCGGCCGGCAGCCGCGGACAGCCGATCGACGCGCAGTTCAGCGCGAAGTGGATGCGCGGATCGGAGAAGCGCCGCCGCACGACGCGGTTCTCCAGGCCGTAGAGGGAGACGGCGCGGCCCCCCAGGCGGGCGCGCTGGAAGAGGAAGAAGCCCGCCACCCGGGGCAGCAGGTAGCGCAGGGGAATCGGTGCCCGGACCTGCTTCACGCCGGAGATCGGGTAGTGCTCCAGCACGATGGCGATCACGGAGGCGTTGTAGGCATTCAGCCAGTAGGCCAGGCGCGCATCCTCGTCCGCGAAGCGCTCGGGATGGCTGTCGGGGCTGGCGGCGGCCAGGGCCGCGAGGTAGCGGTCGAGGTCCGCGCGATCGTCGACGGCGGCGGCGTAGTCGACCCGGCCCCGGTCGTCCACGTGGCGGCTCAGGAAGCGGTCGAGGTCGTCGTGCAGGAAGGCCCCCTCGGCCTGCGCCGGGGCGGGAGCGCGAGGCGTCACGGTGGAGCAGGCGAGCAGCAGGCCGAGGGGGAGCAGCAGGCCGGCGGCCCTCACGCGGCGCGCGTGCCGGCCGCCGCGCGGCGCAGCCCCTCGTAGTAGGCGTCGCGGATTCCCGAGGCGTTGACCTCGCACATCGATACCAGCTCTCCCTGCACGGGGACCCGGAACTTGCAGAGCGCCAGCCGCTCGCGCCCGCGCGGGCTCGCCAGCTGCTCGGCGCTCATGAAGTGGTGGCTGACGACGTTCAGGTAGTCCAGTCGCTCCTGGCCCCGCGCCCAGGCGAGGGCGAAGCGCAGCCGGCCCTCCGGCGCCACGCGACCCAGCAGCCGCCACAGCCACGGCAGCACCCGGCCGAGCAGAAAGCCCGGGTGACGCGCCAGCGCGGCGGCCAGGCGCAGCCGGGCGCGGGCCGGCCGATCCAGGCGCAGGCTGAGGCCGCCCAGGCGCTCGAGCAGCCCGCTGAAGACTCGCGCATCCCCGGGGAGTCCGAGCCGGAAGAGGGCGACGTGCCGGACGCGACCGGAGGCGCTGCGCCGCACCAGGGCCTGGACGAAGCGCGAGCAGTCCGGGTGCCCGAGCCAGCCCTGGCTGTCGCTCGGGGCGGCGCCCGCGGAGTCGCGGTCGGCCAGCCCCGCCTCGATGCCCCGCCAGACGCTCTCGGCATCGACGCCCCCGCCGAGCCCCGGCTCGGTGCGACCGACCTGGGCCACGGGCTGGAAGCTCAGCATGCGAAAGGCGTCCGCGTGGGCGGCGACCCAGCGAACCACGTCGGCCACCTCGCCGGCGTTGTGCGGCGTGACGGTCACCGTCGTGGCGGCTCGCAGGGGGCGCCGCGTCTCGGCGCGCAGGCGCCGGATCAGCGCGGCGAACTCGTCGCGCAGCGGATGCAGCTCCCGCTCCGAGCCCGGTCGGCGGTACCCGCCTCCCCGGCGGCCGCGCTGGGTGGTGTCGATGTGGATGCTGATGTCGGCCAGCCCGGCCTCCAGCATCAGCCGGCGCAGGCGCTCCGGGTCCTGCCGCAGCGCCTCGCCGTGGGTCATCAGCATGGGCACCAGGCCGAGGCGTCGCGCCTCGCGGACGATCCAGGTCAGCTCGTCCGGATCGCGCAGCGTGACCTCGCCGTCGGTGATCTGGACGTTTCCGCCGGGGCCCGTCCACTCGCGCACGCGCCGCAGCTGGCGCCCGATCTCCTCGAGCGGGGCGGCCGGCGTCCGGTTTGCCTCCGTCCCCAGGTAGCAGCCGCGACAGGCGAAGTCGCAGCGCGGCAGTGTGCCGATCAGCGCGCCGCAGCCGGCATACTGGCGGCCCAGCACTTGACGCGGCCCCCGCAGCGCCGGCGGAATCCGCGCCCAGGCCTCTGCGAGGACGCGCCGTGCCTCTTGCGGAATCGGAGTCCGGACGAGCCCGGCCCCCACTCGCAGGCTGCGCAGTACGGTCCGGCCGAAGCTCCGCATGGCGCTTGCGATGCCCGGGCGGCGGCGGGGTTTCAGGCCTGCGCCAGCCGGCCGACCTGGGCGTCGTCGAGCTCGCCGATTCGATGCAGCCAGCGGATGTGGTCCGCCAGGGTCTCCTCGGGGGGCCGGAACTCCACGCCGAGCTCGCGCCGCGTGGCGTCGCTGTCACAGGGCTTCATGTGAATCATCAGGTCCGCGGCCTCGCGGGTCAGCGGGTAGTCGAAGCTGCGGACGCGCTTGGCCAGGTCGATCAGGCTGCCGGCCAGCAGCAGCAGCCAGCCGGGCGTGCGAAAGCGGCGCATGCGCGTGCCGGTGAGCTGCTCGCACAGGCTCGCCTTGTCCTCCCAGCGGAGGAAGTGCCCGCCGCACATGAAGCGCCGCGGCCCCTGTCCACTCTTGAGGGCCGCGACGATCAGCTGGGCCAGGTCGCGAACGTCCACCATCGAGACGCCGCCGGTGGCGGGCACCGGCCAGCCGTAGCGGATCGCGTCGCGCAGCCCCTTCGAGGTCTCGCCGACTCCCGGATCGTCGGGGCCGTAGACACCGGCGGGGTACAGGATCACCACCGGGGCGCCGCCCGCCTGTAGCTCGCGGGCCAGGCGCTCGCCCTCGGACTTCGAGCGCCCGTACGAGGTCTTCAGGCTGGCGATCGGGTCCTCCACCGTCACGCGCTCGCCCGGCGGCGGGTACATGGCGACGATGGTCGAGACGTAGAGGATCGGATCGAGCTGGCGCTCGGCGGCGGCGCCGAGCACGTGGCGCACGCCGGCGACGTTGCTGGCGATGGCCTCGGGCCCCCCGAAGACGGTCGCCGCCGCGTGCAGCACGGCCTCACAGCCGTCGAGGGCCCGCTCCACGCTGGCCCGGTCGGTCATGTCGCCGACCACCGCCTCGTAGCGCACCCCGCGGGCGCCGAGCACGCGCTCGGCCTTGCTCTCCGAGCGAACCAGGACCCGCAGCTGATGACCCGCTCGATCGAGGGCGAGAGCGGCGTGGGAGCCGACGAAGCCGGTGGCTCCGGTGACGAGGACCTTCACGAGAATGAGTATAGGTGCCGGGAGAGCGTGCGCCGTGCGCCGCTCCCTCGGGCGCCCATCAGAGCACCAAGAGGGCTCCGCGACAGGGCTCGCCCGTCGCCGCCTGCACGGCTCGGGCGTAGAGCTGCACCTGGGACTCGTAGACCGGGCGCCGCGCGGCCAGCTCGCGATCGGTCTTGAAGTCGACGACGGTCCAGTGGGGCGGATCGACGTCGGGCTCGCGGAAGGCCAGGTCGACCACCCCCTCGCCGAGCGCACCGTCGGGCAGCCGCAGCAGCACCGGCGTCTCGCGACGCAGGGCGTCGCTGCGCGCGGCCCGGACCAGCAGCGGGTGCTCCAGGGCCGCCTCCACCGCCTCGGCCGCCGCGGCCACCTCCTCCTCCGGGCAGCCCAGCAGCCGACCCTGCGCCTCGGCCGCCGCCCGGATGCGAGCGGGCGCGTCGCGCAAGTCGACGACCGCCAGCACGGCGTGCACCAGGCTGCCGAAGCGGCGCCCTCCGGGACGCCGGGAGCGGTCGCGGTCGGTCGACTCGACGAGGACCGGCGGCTCCGGGTCCGGCGGGCGCTGCTCCGCCAGGGTCGTCACCGGATGCACCTCCAGCGAAGCGCGCAGGCCCGATTCCAGCGCCCCCAGGCGTCGCGCCTGCCAGGCTTCGTGGGCGCGCTCGCCGCTCTCCGCATTCGTACCCGACTCGTCGGCGTGTAGGATGCGCTCCTGGCGCAGCCCAACGCGGGCCTCGATGCCGAGGGAGAGCTGCGCCGGGTCCCACCAGACCACGGGAGTGCCGGCGCGCGAGCGATGCAGGCCGGGCGCCACCGAGGCCGAGGCCCCCTTGCCAGCGGCGTCGGGTCGCTCGAGCACGCTGTCCTGACCGAAGTCCGGACAGCCCGGTGCGGGCCCGGCCTCGCGCCGGGCCCGCGGCTCCGGGTAGACGGCGGCGAGGAGCGGACGCTGCCAGCGATCCTCGAGGGGCTGGCAGCCGTCGCCGAGCACCGGGACCACCAGCAGCTCCCGCGCGCGCGTGGCCGCGACGTAGGCCAGGCGCACCGACTCGGCCGCGTCGCGGGCGCGCTCCTCTTCCTGCGCCTCGCGCAGCTCGACGGGAACGCAGCCGCACAGGGGCTCGGCCCACAGCCGGGCTCCCACATCGACGTGTCGGGTGGGCTCGCGACCCGTGAGCATGGCCGTCGGGTCCGCCAGCACGACGACCGGGAACTCGAGGCCCTTGGCCCGGTGCGCGGTCATGATGCGCACGCCCTCGGTGCCCTCCTCCACGACCGGTGCATCCCGCGCCTCGCCCCGCTCGGCATCGGCCTCGACCCGCTCGACGAAGGCGCGAAAGGAGGTGGCGCCCCGCCGCTCGAAGCGCCGCGCGAGGTCGAGGCTGCGCAGGCAGTTGGCCAGGGCCTGCTCCCCGGTGGGCCAGATGGCGATGCCCGCATGGGCCCGCACCGCCTCGAGCAGGGCGCCCAGGGTGGCGGCCGCCGGCCGGCGATTGCGCTGGCGGTGCAGCTCGGCCAGGACGTCCAGGGCCTCGGCCACCTCGACCTCCGAGTCCTCCAGGGTCGCCTCCCCGCGCGGGCGCAGCGGATGCAGGCTCCCGAAGCGCTCCCGGTAGGCGAGCAGCGCGTCGTCTCCGAGCGCGAAGAGCGGTCCGCGCAGCGTCGCGTAGACGCGCAGCGCATCGTCGGGCCACTCGATGGCGACCAGGGCGTTGCGCAGGGCCAGCACCTCCTCGCGGTCGTGGAAGGAGCGGCCGCCCACCAGCACGTGCGGAATCCCGCGCGCCTCCAGGCCCCGGACATAGAGGCGCGTCACGTCGGTCTCGAAGCTGCGGAAGCGCCGGAAGAGCAGGCACACATGGCGCGGCGCCAGCGCCACCGACCGGCCCGGCCGCTCCGGGTCTTCGACGCTCCAGCCGCTCTCGCGCACCAGCCAGTCCACGTAGGCCGCGATGGCGTCGGGCGCCGAGTCCTCGATCCGCCACTGGACCACGCTCCCGTAGTCGCCGTAGGGCCGCGGGACCGGGAGGGCCACCAGCGAGGGGCGACCCGTCGCCTCGGCGCGCACCGGCTCCAGGGGGACGTAGCGGGCCTGGATCCCGGGTGAGGCCTCGTCCATGGCGGGCTCGAAGGCGGCATTGATGGCCTGCTGCAGGGAGGGAAGCGCGCGGAAGCTGGCGGAGAGCTGCAGGGTCTCGGCGCCGCGCTCGACCAGGCGGCGCTTGGTCTCCTCGTAGATCGCCACGTCGGCCCGTCGAAAGCGATAGATCGACTGCTTGGGGTCCCCGACCACGAAGAGCTTGCCCGGCACCGGCTGGGCGCGCAGCCAGTCGGTCTCCTCCGGGTCGTCTGCCGCCAGCAGCAGCAGGATCTCGGCCTGCAGCGGGTCCGTGTCCTGGAACTCGTCGACGAAGAAGTGGCTGGTGCGGCGCTGGAAGTCGCGGCGCACCTCCGGCCGCTGCACGATCAGGTCGCGCACCGCGAGCAGCAGGTCCACGAAGTCGAGTCGCCCGGCACGCCGCTTGCGCTCGCGGTAGGCCTCGAGCACCGGCTGCAGCTCGCGCTGCAGCAGCGGGGCCAGATCCGCGGCGGAGCGCTCGAGCAGCTCCTGCAGCGCGGCCCGCGCGGCATCGCGACGGGCCAAGAGCGCCTGGCGCGGCAGCCCCTTCGCGTAGGGGCGTTGCCCCCCGGTCCAACGCCAGTGCCGCTGGCGACCGCTCGCGAAGTCGCGCAGGCGGGCCTCGAGGCCGTCGTAGTCGCGGCGTCCCTCGCGAACCGCCTCCAGCAGCTCCACCTCCTCGACGAAGCGTCCGATTGCCTCGAAGCTGCGCGCCAGCCAGTCTCTCGGGCTCGCGGCCCGCCGGGCCAGCGGGCCCAGCTCGCGCAGCTCCCGCCACAGCGCATCGATGGCCGCTTCGCGATCGAAGGGGCTCCGTCGCCAGGGCGCCGCGAAGTCGCGATGCTCGACCAGGCTCGCGACGGCGCGCCGCAGCTGCTCGCGGGGCCCCGCCCCGGCCGGCCCCTGGCCGCGCCGCCGCAGCACCCGGCGCACCCCCTCCGGAGGGTCGGCCAGTACCCGCTGGAACCAGTCCTCGAAGGCGGCCTCCAGCAGCTCCTCGGCCTCCTCCTCGGCCGCGACCTCGAAGAGGGGGTCCACGCCCGCCTCGACCGGGCGCTCGCGCAGGAGATCGGCGCAGAAGGCGTGGATGGTGCCGATGCGCGCCAGCTCGAGCTGCTGCAGGGCGCGGTCCAGACGCCGCCGCTCCTGCTGCGACGCGCTGCTCTCGGAGCGGGCCTGCTCGATGCGGGCCCGCAGCCGCAGCTTCATCTCGCCGGCGGCCTTCTCGGTGAAGGTGAGGGCGGCGATGCCCTCCAGCTCGGCGCCGCCGGCCCGCAGCAGCGAGACGATGCGGCCGACCAGGGCCGTGGTCTTGCCGGTGCCCGCCGCCGCCTCGACGAAGAAGCTCGCCTCGTGCTCGCTCTCGATCCGGCGGCGGGCCACCGCGTCGGGAAGAGGAGCCGTCACGGCAGCTCTCGCAGGGCCCGCAGGGGCGCCAGCTCGCGGGGCGACTTGCGCGCCGTGCGCGTCTCCTCCGAGGGCCCACACACGGAGACGTAGTCGCAGAAGCGGCAGGCGCCGCGCGCCGGCGCAGCCGGCAGGAAGGGCTCTTCCAGCGCGCGGCCCACGGTGGCTGCGAGCACCTCGGCGCTGCGCCGCGCAGCATCGTCGAGGGGCACCGAGACCTCGTCGAAGCCGCCGGCCGACGTGCAGTAGTAGAGCCGCCCGGACTCCACCCGGGCCCCGGGCTCGAGCTGCTCGGCGGCCAGGGCGTAGAGCACCGGCTGCAGGGCTTCGCCGCCGGCGATCACGGCACCGGGCGAGACCCGGCTCTTGCCGGTCTTGTGGTCCGTGACGCGCAGGGTCCCGCCGTCGCGCCGCTCGACCAGATCCACCGAGCCGCGAAGCCGCAGCCCGCAGGCGAGGCGCACCGCCTCGCGCGTCGAGCGCGCGTCGCGTTCGCGACGCCCGGAGAGGCCGAAGGCCAGCTCGAAGCGCCAGGGCACGAAGCCCGACTCGTCCAGGCTCGCGCGCCGCAGCCACTCGCGCAGGTCCGCCTGGATCGAGTCGACGGCGTCCAGCCACACCCGCTCGATGGCGGGGGCGAGATCGTCGCGGTAGCGCTCGGCCTCCCGGGTGAGGATCTCGTCGAGGAGCTCGCGGGCGCGGGCGAGATTCTCCGCCCGCACCGGCAGCAGGCCCTCCTCGCGCAGCCGAGTGAGCAGCCGGAACTGCACGTCGTGCACCAGGCTGCCGCGGGTCAGCGGGTCGACGTCCTCGAGGGCCACGGGCACCTCTCGCGGAGCCAGCCGCAGCACGGCCTGCAGAAAGAAACGGTAGGGACAGGCGGCGTAGTGCTGCAGGGCCGTGGGCGAGTAGCTGCGCTCGGCCAGGGCGTGCCTGCGCAGCGCCCGGCGGGCGGCCGCCGAGGGCCGCACGATGCCGTCGGCGACGGTCCAGCCCCCGCGCCAGCGCCGGCCGCGGAAGCGCAGCGCCCGGCCGAGGTGTGGATTCGCGCCGAGGAGATAGCGCGCCGTGCCCACGCTCTTCTCCTCGTCGCGGTCGAGCAGCCCGTCGAGCAGCGCCAGGTCGTGCTCGGCCTGGTCGATGGCGTCGGTCGGACGCCGCGGGGCGGGCCAGCCGACCCGGGCGTCGCCGACCCGCTCGGCTCGTCGCTGGAGCTCGTCGAAGCCCGGCAGCCGCCCCTCGACGGCGCGCAGCACCTCCAGGCCGTAGAAGGAGGGCACCCGCGGCCGGCCCTGGTCGAGGTCGAGGCGCGGATAGGAGAGCACCAGCTGGCTGCCCGCCGCGCCGACGGCCAGGCGCAGGATCCGGCGCTCGTGGGCCACCCGCTGGGGACGCGTCGGGAGGGCCGGGTGGAGGCGGCGCCGGGTCTCGTCGAGCAGGATCGGGTCCTCCTCGATCCTGCGCGGGAAGAGCCGCTCGGCGAGACCGGGCACGAAGACCACGTCGAAGGCCAAGCCGCGCGCCGTCTCTGCCGGCCCCGCGTAGCCCTGGCCGGCGCGGCGGCGCGGCGGCGGCGCGGCCGCCGCCACCAGCCGCGGCGTCAGCACCGCCCTCACCTCCGCCAGGTCGACCTCGCCGACGCCGGCCATCGGGGCGAGCTCGGCGAGCACGGCGAGCACGCGCTCGGGCCGCCTGAGGCCTCGGGTCGCCAGCGCGGCCAGCGCGTCGAGCCAGCGGCCCCAGGTCGCCCGCCGCGGCAGTGCCACCAGATCCGCAATCAGCGGCAGCGCGTAGTCGCGCAACGATGCCAGGTCGCGGCAGGCCCGCCGCAGCGCCTCGGCCTTTGCCGACTCCGGATCCTCGAGCTCGGCCAGGTCGAGCTCGAGCTGACGGGCCAGGCCGTCCAGCCGCTGCTGCCAGCGCTCGCTGCCCCCGATCACCGCCGCGTCCACCAGCAGCGCCTCCCAGCGCCGGGGCGCCCGCAGGCTGCCCTCCCGCACGGAGCGCTCTTCCGGGTCGGTGGAGGCCGTCGACTCCGGAACGAGGCGCTCGCCCAGAGCCTCGGCCACCGCAGCGGTCACCAGCTCCTCGTCGGGCGCGACCCAGCGCTCGGCAGCCGTCAGCGACGGCGGCGGCGCCCCGTCGGGCGTCGCGTCCGGCAGCTCGCCCAGCGACAGGTACTCGGCGAAGCGCCGCGCCGAGAGGTTCTCCGCCGCGCAGGCCAGCAGCGAGGCGAAGGCGCGGCCGGCCGGCTCGGGCCGCAACGCGCCGCGCTCGAAGAGCAGCGGAACGCCGGCCCGGCCGAAGGCCTCCTCCAGGTGCGCCCGGTACTCCTCGACCGAGCGCAGCAGCACCGCCATGCGGTCGAAGGGCACTCCCGACTCGGCCAGGTGCAGGGCGCGGCGCGCGATCTCCACGCACTCGCGGCTCTCGCCCGGGGCGGAGAGCACGACCACCCGGTCGTCGGCCTCCGCGGGGGCCGGGGCCGACTCGAAGACGTGGCGCTGCAGCCGCTCCAGCGAGCCCGCGGCCGCGCCGTCCAGGCACTCCGGCTCGGCGCCGAGCAGCTCGACGAGCCGCTGCTCGCTGGCCTCGTCGCCGCGCGGCAGCGTCGCCAGCAGCTCCGGCGCGCGCCGGACCAGCGCCCCGAGCAGCGCCGCCTCCAGCTCCGTCTCGACCGGCACGTCGAGCAGCAGGCTGGGCAGACCGAGCCAGGGGTGACGCACGGATGCGTCGGCTCCGACCTCGACGGCCAGCTCGTAGACCGCCGCTCGATCCGCGAGGCCCGCCTCGGCCAGCCCTGCGCCGTAGGCATCGGCCAGTGCGGCCAGCTCCGGGTCGACCGCCGCCAGCTCGACCCGGTCGACGCGCGCGAAGCGCAGCTCCTGCAGCGAGCGCAGCAGCGCCCGGGCCAGGCCGGGACCGTTGGCCACGGCGGCGTAGCGCCCCAGCCGATCCCGCTCCCGGAGCCGATCGACCACCCGCGCCACCACGGCCTCGGCGGCCAGCCCGCCGACCGGCGCCAGCTGCCGCTCCACCAGGGCCGGCGTGGCCAGCTCCCGGGCCAGCGAGGACAGCGTCGCCCGGTGCCAGCCGAAGCCGGCGCCTCGCTCCAGCGCGGCGCTCCGCAGCAGCTCGGAGGCGGCCCGGGCGCTGGCGGCCAGCACCAGCACCTCCTCTCCCGCGGCTCGGCTCACGAGCCACTGCCGCGCGCGACCGATCCGCGCGGCGGCGCCCGCCGAGCGGAGCAGCTTCGCCCCCATGCGGCGGAGGGTACCGTCGGCTCAGCGCGGGGCCCCGACCTCGGCGAGAGCGGCGCGGGCCTCCGGCGTGGCGAGATCGTAGAGGCCCGCGAGCAGCCAGTCCCCCGAGCCGCCGTCCCGGGCGGCGCCGCAGTAGCGGCAGCCGAGCTCGCTGCCGGCGTCGTCCGGCGCCCCGCAGGAGCTGCAGTGAGCGGAGGAGACGTCCAGCCCGTCCGGGGTCAGCAGGCCCGCGCGACGGGCGAGCAGGAAGAGCTCGCGGCCGCGGCAGGGTCCGAGGGAAGGGCCGATGGCCCCGTCCGCTCCGACGCGGTGGAGCTCGGCGCTCCAGTCGACGGCCACGGCCGCGCGGTCCCAGACCTCCCCCTGCGCCACCGCCAGGGTCTCGACGTCGCGCACCCGTGCCCGCAGGCGCAGCTCGCGGCCGTCGCGGGCCACGCACGCGCCCAGCCGCTCGCCCAGCTCGGCCCCCAGAGCGCGCCGCAGGGGCCCGAGGCCCCCGACCCGCTCCGCCGCGCGTTGGCGCCAGAAGAGCACGGCAGCCCGGTCCTCCAGGTGCTGCACGCTGAGCTCGGGATCCCGCTCGCGATAGGCCGCGACGCCCGGTGCCCGGCACGACGGCCTGGGCTTCCAGGACCGCGGGTCGGTGATCTCGGCGAGCACCCAGTCGTGCTGACCGCTCCGCAGCCACGCGGAACAGGCCGGGCAACGGGCGTGACGGACCAGCTCGATCGGGGCCGAGCAGTTGGGGCAGCAGCCCTCGATCAGCCCCGGTCCGCTGCGCGACTTGGCGCCGCGCCGACGGATGAAGGTCCAGAAGCCCGAGAGCCCGGCCTCCCCGGCCGGCCGGCGTCCCAGCTCGGCGCCGCTCGCGAGCGAGTACTGGACCCAGTGGCCCGCGACGTCGAGGCCGACGGCCAGCACGTCGAAGCGTCCCTCGCTGCGCACCCGTGCGATGCCGATCCGCTCCACCACCAGGTCGAGAGGCTCCTCCCGCAGCCCCAGGGCGCGCTGCTCGTCGAAGCGCAGGCGGAGCTGCTCGTGCAGCCCGTCGGAGACGAAGGGAGCCACCGGCCCGGGCTGCTGGCGAGACCAGGCCTCGGCGAATCGCTCGACGGCCCGTCGCACCCGCTCGAGGAAGTGCTCGGCGTCGAGATCCGCCTGGCCCTCCTCGAGTCGATCCCGCACGACGCGCAGTGCGCTCTCGTGAGGCCGGGCGTGGCCGGGGGCGCGCCCGGAGATCGCCTGCGCCCAGCGATGGACCGCCAGCCCCAGCAGCCCCAGCAGCAGCGCCGGCCCCAGCAGCGGCAGCAGCAGGCTCAGGACGAGCAGGCGCAGCGCCAGCTCCCGCCCGTCCCCGCGCTGCGGCTCGAAGCGCTTCCGGAGCTGCCGCACATCCCACGCGCTCCGAACGGGGTCCATCGGCTGCGCCATCGGCCCGCCGCGCACCGCGATTGAGGCGGAATCGCGGGCTTCGGTAAGCTGGCCGGATCCTGGGGGGGATCGGCTCTTGTCCACGCGAAGCGCGTCGACGCGCGTGGTGCGAAGGCGGCTACGGGCCTACGACGGCACGCGTCTGGCCTGCTACGCGGCGGGCCCACGCGACGCGCCGCCGATCGTGCTGTGCGGCGGCCTCGGCGGCGGCGTCGGGGTGTGGAGACCGCTCT
Organism: uncultured Spirochaetales bacterium; assembly: GCA_964649065.1. Taxonomy (GTDB): domain Bacteria; phylum Myxococcota_A; class UBA9160; order UBA9160; family SMWR01; genus CAZYOL01. Next base: position 13,098 of record CAZYOL010000004.1, on the reverse strand, counting down.
TCCGCGCCCTGGCTTCGCGCCATCGGATCTTGAGCTGGGACTACCGAGGCCTCTACCGCTCCGGTCCGGCCCCGTGCGAGGGGCGCTACGAGCTGATCGACCACGCGGCCGACCTGCGAACGCTGATCGAGCGCGCGGGCCTGCGCAGGCCGGTGCTGATCGGCTGGAGCATGGGGGTTCAGGTGGCGCTCGAGCTGCACCGCACCTGGCCGGACGCCTCCTCGGGACTGGTGGCCCTGCACGGCACCGCGGGCCGGCCCCTCGAGACGGCCTTCGACTCGGCCCTCAGCGCGCGCATCTCGCCCTACGTGCTGGCCGGCCTGCGCCGCGTGGGGGATCGAATCCAGACGCTGGGGCCCTGGCTGACCCGGCGACCCGCCGTCATGAGCGCCTTCGTGGGCCTGTGCAGGCGGCTCGGCATGATGGCTCCCAGCCTCGACGAACGGCGCTTCCAGCGGATGGCCGAGGAGTGGATGGCCCTGCACCTGGGGATCTACGCCGAGATCTTCTCGCAGCTCGGGGCCCACGACGCCTGGGACGTGGCCTCTCGCCTGTCGGTCCCGGCGCTCGTGATCGCCGGCGACGCCGATCCCTTCACCCCGCTGGCCGTGACCCGCGAGCTGGCCCGCACGCTCCCGGATGCCCGCCTGGAGGTGTTGCCCGGCGCCACCCACTTCGGGCTGCTCGAGTACCCCGAGGCGATCGTCTGCGCGGTGGAGCGCTTCCTCGAGGAGCGCTGGATCCCGAGCCGGAGCCCGGCGCCTGCGCCGACCTGGGCGGAGCCGGCCCGGCCGAGCCCGGCCGCGGGATGACTCCCGGAGACGTCGGCGACGCCGGGGTTTGCGGTACTGTTGGGCGAACGGCGTACCCGCGGGGGTCCGCCGCGAGCACGAGCGGTCCCCGAGCGCGATCGACGAGCCGATCGGGCCCCGGGTCTCGACGTGCGGGACGGAGGGGAGCACGATGGCGATGGGAGCAGCGAGGTCGAGCCGCGAGCCGACGCCGAGCGGCCGGGATCTCACCGAGGGGCGAGCCCCGGAACGGATCGTTCCCGGGGATCCGCCGCGGCGGGAGCAGGACGTCGAGAGCCTCGACGTCTGGGGCTTCCGCGACACCGGCTTCCGGGTTCTGCCGAACGGAAGCGTGATCCTCACCGGCGATCGCTACCCGCTGTGCGGAGCCGAGCTGCCCGACCTGCTGCCCTGGACCGAGGGCATCCTGGGCGTCCACCTCGACCCCACCGACACCCACGAGTCCAGCTATCCGCCGCAGATCCCCGAGCCCCGCAGCAACGCCGGCTTCCTCGACGAGGTTCGCAAGGTGCTGCAGGAGGATGCGATCTGCAGCGAGCCGGCCGTGCGGCTGCGCCACGGGCACGGCCACACCCAGGACGAGATGTACGAGATCAAGTACGGCGCGCTGGAACGGGTGCCGGACCTGGTCCTCTACCCCAGCCGGGCGCAGCACGTCCAGGCCCTGGTCGAGGCCGCCGCGCGCCACGACGTCTGCCTCATTCCCTACGGCGGCGGAACCAACGTCACCGAGGCCCTTCGCTGTCCGGCCGGCGAGGAGCGCATGATCGCCTCGGTCGATCTCTCGCGGCTGAACCGCATCCTGTGGATCGACCCGACCAACCGGATGGCCTGCATCGAGGCGGGCGCCGTGGGGCGCCACATCGCCGAGCAGCTGGCCGAGCACGGCTTCACCATGGGCCACGAGCCCGATTCGATCGAGTTCTCGACGCTCGGCGGCTGGATCGCAACCCACGCCAGCGGGATGAAGAAGAACCGCTACGGCAACATCGAGGACCTCGTGCTCGACGTGACGGTGGCGACGCCGAAGGGCGAGCTGTCGCGACCCGCCGTTGCTCCCCGCGAATCGGTGGGATCGGACGTGCGGCGCTGGATCTTCGGCTCCGAGGGCAACCTCGGCATCGTGACCCAGGCCATCGTCAAGATCTTCCCCCTGCCCGAGGTCCAGCGCTACGACGCGATCCTCTTCCCGAGCTTCGAGCAGGGCGTCGCCTTCATGTACGAGCTGACGCGGGAGGGCGCGGTACCCGCCAGCGTGCGCCTCGTCGACAACCTGCAGTTCCAGCTCTCCCAGACGCTGAAGCCGCGCCGCCAGGGCTGGAAGGCCCTGCTCCACCGGCTCGAGAAGCTCTACGTGACGCGGCTGCGCGGCTTCGAGGCGGATCGCATGGTCGCCTGCACGCTGGTCTTCGAGGGCTCGGCCGAGGAGGTGCGCGCCCAGGAGTCGGCGGCCCAGCGCATCGCCAAGCGCCACGGGGGCATGCGCGCGGGTGCCGAGAACGGCAAGCGCGGCTACCAGCTCACCTACGGAATCGCCTACATCCGCGACTTCGTGATGAAGCACCATGTGCTCGCCGAGTCCTTCGAGACCTCGGTGCCCTGGGATCGGGCCCTCGAGCTCTGCCAGAAGGTGAAGCAGCGGATCCATCGGGAGTACGCGGAGCGCGGCCTCCCGGGCGGGCCCTTCGTCACCTGTCGAGTGACACAGGTATACGACACCGGAGTCTGCGTCTACTTCTACTTCGCCTTCTACCACAAGGGCGTCGAGGAGCCGAACCGGGTCTACGCGGAGCTGGAGCGCTGCGCCCGCGACGAGATCCTGCGCTGCGACGGCTCCCTCTCCCACCACCACGGCATCGGAAAGCTGCGCCAGGGCTTCCTGCCCCGGATCTTCTCGCCGACCGCACGCGAGTGGACGGCGGAGCTGAAGCGCAGCGTCGACCCGGGCAACGTCTTCGGGGGATCGAACCAGGGAGTCGCCTGAGTGACGACCTACCTCGTCACCGGCGCGAGCGGCTTCCTGGGCCGGCACCTGCTCCACGCGCTGCAGGCCGACGAGGTGCCCCGGCGGGCCCTGGCCCTGGTGCGCGAGCCCAACGCCTGGTCCCGTCACGACTGGACGCACAAGCTCGAGCGGGTGGAGCTGCTGCACGGCGAGCTGCTGGATCCACGGGCCTTCGCCGGGGATCCGCGGCTGGCCGAGGTGCGGGGCGTCTTCCACCTGGCGGCCGAGGTGAAGCACTCGCGCCACGACGTGGAGTCGGTCTACCGCAGCAACGTCGAGGGAACGGCCGGCATCCTCCGGCTCGCAGCGGAGCGGGGCTGGCGCGTGGTCTTCGTCTCGACCTCGGGGACCGTGGGCTGCTTCCGGCGCCGCGAGGAGCACGCCGACGAGGAGACGCCTCCCTGCGAGGAGGCCATCCGGAGCTGGCCCTACTACCACTCGAAGCTGCTGGCCGAGCGGCGGGCCCGCGAGCTGGCCGAGCAGCACGGGGTGCAGCTCCAGATCGTGCGGCCGCCGGTCCTGCTGGGCCCGGGCGATCACCGCTTCCGCTCTTCTGGGCACCTGATCCGGCTGCTGCGGCGCCGGCTTCCCTTCGTGGTCGACGGCGGGATCGCCTTCGCCGACGTGCGCGACGCGAGCCGCGCGATCCTGCGCGCCATGGAGAGCCCGCGACCCCGACCCGTCTACCACCTGCCCGGCCACGAGTGCAGCGTCGGTGACTTCTTCGCCCTGGCCTCGGAGATCTCGGGGGTCCCGCCCCCCCCGCTGCGCCTCCCGTACCCGGTGGCCTGGTGGCTGGCCCAGGGCCTGGCCCAGCTCGGCATCCGGCTGCGCGGGGAGCCCCTGCACCTGCTGCCGGACCCCGTGGTCGTCGAGATGGCGACGCACTGGTGGGGGCTGCGCTCGCTCTACGCCGAGAGCGAGCTCGGCTACCGCCCGCGGCCGGCCCGCGAGACCCTGGCCGACACGATCGCCTGGCTGCGCCAGAACCACCCCGCCCTGCGCCCGTGAGCGAGGAGCTCCCCCGCCGCGGGGTGGACAACCCGAACGTCGTCGACCTGATCACCTCGAGCGCGGAGCGGGGCGAGGTGGTGCTGGTGATGCTGGAGGAGCGGCCCTGGAGCGGCGGCCGCCAGCAGATCTCCGAGGTGCAGGCGAAGTTCAACGCCTACCTGGCCTACGCCACCAGCGGCGCGCTGGCGCGCGACTACCCGGACTACGCGGGCCATCGGGTGATCATCGAGCTCGACTGCGTCGAGGCGCCGGAGGGAGAGGCCGCGCGCTTCCTGGAGGCGGTCCGCAACTTCGCCGCCGAGGACGACATCCGCTTCGTCGTGAACGTCGACCCGGAGGTGACGACGGCGCTGCCCGCCCGGGTGGAGCCGCCCGGGGCCTAGACGCCGCCCACCGTCTTGGGAACCTCCAGCAGCCGGTTCGCGATCTTCACCGCCGCCGGATTCACGAAGATCTGGCGCAGCTTCCAGAGCGGCGAGTGCCACTCGGCCGGGGGCAGCTGACCGTCGAGGAGCTGGGCCGCAACCTCGGCGGTGCGAGCCGCGAGGGTGTCGAGGATCTGCTCCCCCAGCTCCGCGGAGGCCTTGGCCGGCCAGCCCGCGTAGCTCTCCTCGGTGAAGTAGTGGATGCCGGCCTTGAAGGCGGCGAGCATCCGAGGGAGCGCCGCGAGCTTGCCGCGCTCGGCCTGGGGACGGCTGCGGCCCTGCTCTTCGAGCCAGAGATCGACGGTGCGACGCGGGAGCTCCTTGTAGTCGGGGTCGATCCACTCCGGGTGCAGGGCCAGGAGCTGTGCGGTCTCGACCAGGCCGCCGTGGGTGTCGCCCGCGAAGTCCTCCTTGTCGACCCCGGGCAGGTGGCCCAGCACGTCGCCCAGCTCCGAGCCGCCGCCGTTCAGGCGCGAGAGCATCATCGAGAAGACGCAGACCATGGCGATGTCGTGAGCCCGCGAGACGCGGTCGCAGGCCGTCTCGATGGCCAGGAAGTGGCGTGGGCTGCCGTGGAAGTTCGACACCCAGACGTTGCGAAAGCCCTGGGCGGCCAGCGAGCGCCCCAGATCCTCGATCACCGCCAGGGTGGTCGAGGGCCGGAAGGCGATCGAGCCCGCCTGGGGCACGGGGTCGGGCGCGGTGTAGAGGAAGGGCAGCTTCAGGAAGGGGCGACCCCGATGCCGCTCCGGGAGGAAGCGCAGCGCGCGCTCGGCCAGCCCCTCGCCCTCCAGGGCGTCGGCTCCGAGCGGCAGGTGGGGGCCGTGGACCTCGAGCGGCGAGCAGGTCACGAGGACGACGGCCCGATCGCGGTCGATCCGGTCGAAGCGCTTCTTCGTGAGAGTCTCCCAACGCAGGATCTCCGGGGTCTCGGCCTGGGGCATGGGCTCCTCCGCATCCGGCGCCGCGGGCGCCCTTCGCGGGGGTGACAGTAGCTCTTTCGGGGCTAGCGGCGGGGAGAGGCGGGAGGGGACTCGACGGGCATCAGGAAGGCGTTCTCGGCGGCGCTGCCCCGGTGCACGTCGACGATCTGACCGTCGCGCAGGCGCACCACGTACTTCTGGCTGCGACGGGCGTCGCCGAAGACCCCCTCGCGGGACTCGACCTCGACGTCCAGGAGGTAGCCGCGCCAGGCGATGCCGCCGCCCCGCAGGATACCCTTGTTCATGGTGCCGCGAACCGGCCGGCCGAAGCGGAAGCTCGCCTGCTCGGAGACCCCGAGGAAGCGCAGGAAGTGGTGCCGCACCGGCGCCGGATAGTCGACGGGCGGCCGGCCGTAGTCGTCCTCCGCTTCCGGCTCCTCGAAGCCGTGGGTCAGCCCGTGGACCGCGGTGCCGGCGGCCTCGCCGATCTCGCTGCCGGCCACCCTGGTCGCCCGCCAGGTCGCTCCGGCCGCGCGACCGGCCACCTCCGCCGCGGCCTTGAGGTCCTCGCCGGGCCCGGCCGACGGAAGCTCGGGCGCCTTCGGGTCCGCCGCGGGCGCGGGCTCCGGCGTCTGCGGCGTGGAGCTGCAGGCGGCGGCAGTCAGCGCCAGGGCGAGCAGAGTGGAAAGGCCGCTACGCCTCATCACGAAGCTCCGCGTCGGAGCCCTGTGACGCCCAGCACGTGATACGGATCACGGAAGGCAGAAGGCAGCGGAGCGGCAGGCGAGGCGCAGCTCGACTCGCATCCCGGGAGAGCAGGCCCTGCCCAGCGAGCGGGCAGCACTCCCCGGCAAGCCGCCGGCCCTGCGCGGACTCCGACCCGCAGCGGCCCCCGCAGACGCAGCCCGCGCGGAGCATCGGCTGGGCACGGGTCTTGCTGACCTTCGGTGCCGGCGAGCAGGGGGTGAGCATGGCACGCGATCTCGAGCTGCAGACCTGGATCGAGGCACCCGGGCGTGGAGCGCCCCCGCGAGCGCGAGCTCCCTGGGGCGAGCAGCGGCGGCGACCCGGCGGCGAGCTGGAGGTGCTGCTCGCCGGCCCGCTGCCCGAGGGCTGGGCCCTCAGCCTCACCCGGGCCCTGGCGGATCGGGGCTGGAGCCTGCGCAACGGCTACGCCCGCGGCGACGCCGCTGCGGGCTGGCTGGCCGAGCTGGAGGTCGTGCCCGACCTGGCGGCCGAGGCGGCCTCGCCGGACTTCCTCGCGCTGGCGCTCGGCGGACCTCCGCCCCTCGCGCCGCCCGTCCCGCGCGTCCTCGACTTCGATCTGCGCGAGGCCGACTCCTTCGGCGGCTGCCTCACCCTTCAGGTCGATGCCTGGGACGCCCTGGGGCTGCTGGCTGGCGTGCTGGGCGAGGTCGACCGCGCGGGCCTGGCGCCGGTGGAGATGATCCTGGAGACCGAGGAGGACTGCGCCTTCCACCACCTGGCGGCCCGGGCCCAGGGCGGCGGCCGGCCCCGCCCACGGCAGGGCCGGGTCCTGGAGGCCGGGATGGACCGCCTGCTCCGCAGGCTCTGAGGCGGCGCTCCTCGCGTCCTCGGAGCGGGCGCAGGTAGACTCCGGGGCGTGGCCTCGCCGCGCGCTCCGCTGCAGCGACAGATCGCTCTGCTGCTCACACTCGTGCTGGTCCCCATCGGCTGCTCGGGGCTCATCACGCGGGGCGACGACGGGCGGCTCGAGCGGCACGGCAAGCAGGTCGTGCGCACGGCGCTGGGCGTCGCGACCCTCGGCATCACCTCCCGGCTGCAGCTCCGGGTCGAGGAGCGGGATCGCCTGGAGCGGGCCGAGCGCGAGCGGCTCCTGCACGCCGCCCGAGCGCGGCGCCTCTGGCTGCACCGCATCCTGCGCGCGCGCACCGAGGAGCGGCTGAGCCAGACCTTCGGCGGCCCTCCGCGCGGCTGCCGGGCGAGCTCCCCGGGCCATCGCATCTGCACCTGGACCACCCAGGCCGTGCTGGTCCGCAGCGTCTCCCAGCCCCGGCCGCCGTCTGGACGCGTCGAGCTTCCGCTGGGCGACGGGAGCCTGGAGCCGCTCGTCATCGCGACCTGCGAGCTGCCCGAGGGAGGCAGCGAGCGGCGGCCCCGAAGCTGCGACGTGGCCTTCTGGTAGCCGGCTCAGCTCGCCGTGCGCCGGATGGCCTCGGCCAGCATCCGCTTGGCCTCCGGCGCTGCGTTCTGCGCCTCGAGGGTCTCCACCAGCGCCTCGGGATCCGCCATCTGGCGATTGCGGATCTGCTGCATCCGATCCTGGGCGGCGAGGGCCTCGTTCAGGGAGTCGACCCGCCGTGCTCGCAGCTCGGGCCGCTCGGCGAGGGCCGCCCGCAGCCGCTGGCGATGACGCGCCAGCAGCTCGGGGGCCGGAGTCCGCACGGGCAGCCGCTCCAGGTCCATCGATTCCGGGGCGGGCGTGGTGTCCAGGTGGAGGGCGTTGGCCGTGATGACCCATGAGCCGTCCGAGAGCTCGCTCTCCAGGTCGAGCATCTTCAGCCGGCGGGGGATCAGTCCCACCCCCTGCAAGAGCGCCATCCAGCCCCGCGCCTTCACGTGGTAGAAGCTCGCCATCACCTCGCCGCGGTCGCCGCTCATGGCCCGGATGAAGGTGCGCAGACTCGGGGACTGGCGCGTGATCGTCAGATCCTCCACGTCGCCCAGGTAGCGGAAGCCCTCGGCCTCGAGCAGGCTGCGCATGCGATCGTAGAAGGCCAGGTCCAGACGCCCGAAGTCCGCGGCGCTCACCGCGGCGAACTCGTGGGATCCGCTGTACAGGGCGCGGTTCATCTCGACGGTCTGGCGGGCGCCGCGCCTCACCGCGGCCCGCATCCACCACTCGCAGGCAGCCGAGGTGGCGACCAGGCCGATGAGGGCGTAGAGGAAGAGCTCCATTCGGGGGGACCTCCTTGCTGTCGTGGCTGGATCGGTCGGCCCAGCGGCGGCATTGAGAGGGGCGCGCGGCACTCGCCGGGAATCGGGGGGCTAGAGTGCGGAGGTGCCGCCGCGTAGGGCCGCAGCTCTCGTTCCGCTCGCCCTCGGCGTGCTCGGGGCCTGTGGCGAGCCGCCGGCTCCTCCGGCGGTCGAGGACGAGCCGATCGCCGCTGCCCCGCTCCTGGTGGGAAGCCCCGTGTGCATCGACTGTCACCCGCAGCAGGCCTCACTGTGGCGGGGCTCGCACCACGACCTGGCCATGCAGGAGGTCGGCGAGGACACCGTGCTCGGCGCCTTCGACGGCAGACTGCACAGCCAGGGAGACGAGCGGACGCGCTTCCTGCGCCGCGCTGGGCGCTACCTCGTCGAGGCCTCGGGGCCCGACGGCGCGCCGCGGCCTTACGAGGTGGCCTACGTCTTCGGCGTGGACCCCCTGCAGCAGCTGCTGCTGCGCGCGGGATCCGGTCGCCTGCAGGCCCTGGGCGTGGCCTGGGACGCGCGCCCGGCGGAGCGAGGAGGCCAGCGCTGGCTGCACCTCTACCCGGACGACCCGCCCCGGCCGGGCGACGCCCTGCACTGGGCCGGGGTCGACCAGACCTGGAACCACATGTGCGCCGACTGCCACTCGACCCGGCTCGAGAAGCGGTACGACGCCGCGACGCGGACCTACTCGACGCGCTTCGCGGAGCTCGACGTGGGCTGTGAGGCCTGCCACGGACCGGGCTCCCGGCACGTCGAGTGGGCGCGAGCACCGAGCCCCGGATCGACGGGCTGGGGCGCCCCGCTCGGCGAGCCCGGCGAGTTCCGCTTCCTCCCCGGCGAGGCCATTGCCCGACGCGTGCCCCGCCGCGAGCAGCAGCGCGAGGTGGAGCGTTGCGCCCCCTGCCACTCGAGACGCAGCGCCCTGAGCGACGCCCACACGCCCGGCGTCGCGTTCCTCGACGACTACCGCCCTGCCCTGCTCGACCCGGGCCTCTACTTCGCCGATGGCCAGATCCGGGGCGAGGTCTACGTCTGGGGCTCCTTCCTGCAGAGCCGCATGTACGCCGAGGGCGTGAGCTGCAGCGACTGCCACGATCCCCACTCCCTGGCCCTGGTGGACGGGCCCGACGCCACCTGCGGGCGCTGCCATCGGGCCGAGGCCTTCGCGACACCCGATCACCACCGCCACCCCGTCGACTCCGCCGGGGCGAGCTGCGTCGCCTGCCACATGCCGAGCCGCACCTACATGAGGATCGACGAGCGCCACGATCACAGCTTTCGCGTACCGCGTCCGGACCTGGCCGAGCGGACCGGGGCCACCGATGCCTGCACCGCCTGCCACGCCGACCGCGACCCCCCCTGGGCGGCGGCCGCACTGGAAGCCTGGGGAGTCCAGCGCCTCGGGACGCCCCACTACGGGCTGGCCCTCGCGGCCGGACGCGAGCGCCGCGAAGGCTCCGACACCGAGCTCGGTCGGCTGCTGCGCGACCGGTCTGCCCCGGCGATCGCCCGGGCCACCGCGCTGCGGCTGCTCGGCGAGCTCGCAGGCCCGTCGCTCGCCGGGGCCGTCGGCCGCGGCGCGCGCGACGCATCGCCCCTGGTCCGCATGGCCGCCGCCGAGGCCTCCCGGGCGCTGGAGCCGCGCGCGCGGCTCGCGCAGGCCGTCCCGCTGCTGGGAGACGCGCGCAGGGTCGTGCGCCTGGAGGCGGCCCTGGCCCTCTCGGACCTCCCGGGCGAGGCCCTGCCCCCGCCCGCGCGCGAGGCCCTGGAGCGCGGCCTGGCCGAGCTCCGGAGCTCCCTGCGCTCTCACGCGGATCGGCCCGAGGCCCAGCTCGGCCTGGGGATGCTGGCCGCCCGGTCCGGGGCGATTCAGGCCGCGGCGCTGGCCTACGAGACCGCCCTCGAGCTCGACCCGGGCTACGCGCCGGCCTACGCCAACCTGGCCGACCTGCTGCGGCAGGCGGGGCGCGACGACGAGGGTGAGGAGATCCTGCGCCGGGGCCTCGCGCGGGCGACGCCGACCTCCGCCCTCCACCACGCCCTGGGCCTGCTGCTCGTGCGCCGGGGAGACCTGGCGGGGGCGGTGGTCGAGCTGGGCGTGGCCGCCGAGCAGGCCCCCGACGAGCCGCGCTTCGTGCTGGCCCACGTGCTGGCCCTGCACGAGCTGGGGGAGAGCGAGCGCGCCCGCGAGCTGCTGGACGCGGCCCTGGCGCGCCGTCCCGCGGACCCTTCGCTGCAGGCGACCCGGGCGGCGCTGGCGGGCCCGTAGCGAGCCGGATCAGTCCGTCGCCGACGGACCGGTTGGGAGGGGCGCCTCGGGCTCGGAGGGACTCGGCGCGGTCGCGTCGAGCTCCTCGCCCCGGCGCCGCAGGCGCAGCAGCATGCGCGCGGTCGCGCGGCGCTCGGCGCGGGTCTCCCGCTCCGCCGGCTCGTAGTGCACCTCCCGGACTTCTCGCAGCACGCGCCCGTCGGAGAGCTGCGCCTCGACCTCGATGCGATTCGCCCCGGGGACCAGCTCCACGAAGCCGTCGAAGGCGCCGCTCGGCAGCAGGCGCACGGCGCGCGCCGTGCGACCGGTGCTGCCGTTGCGGATCGCGACGCTGCGGGTGCTCAGCAGGCGCGGCGAGCGGTCGAAGTCGAGCGCGGCGAGCTCGTCGACGAGGAAGGCCGCGCAGCCGGTCGTCGCCGCCAGCCGCCCGAGGAAGTCGAGGCGCTCGGGGCCCTCTCGCTCGCCGCTCAGCAGCTCCTCCCCGAAGGCGAAGGGACACAGGGCGACCCGCCTCTCGGAGAGGCGCCGCGCCTCCTCGAGGGCGGTCTCGCGGGCCCAGTGGGAGCCGCCGGGCAGCGTCGCCTCGCCGCTCGAGAGCAGCAGCACCACGCGCGGGGGCTCGGGCCCCGGTGCGCTGGGCACCTCGAGCAGCATCCGGTAGGCGAGCCGCAGCGCCCGCCGCACGTCGACGCCGGAGAGGTCGTTGGGCCGGGGCAGGGAGTCGATGGCCTCCAGGGCCGAGGCGGCGGAGCCCAGCAGCACCTCGGGCCGCGCCTCGCTGCCGTAGCGAAGCACCCCGATGCGCGTCTGCGGCGAGTCGAGGGCGGCGATCAGCCGGCGCGCCGCGGCGACCTGCGCCCGGTAGATGGTGTCGCCCGGGTCCGAGGTCCAGCGCGGAGGAGCGTGCACCCCCGTGCGTCCGAAGCGCGCGAAGCGGTGCGTGCTTCCGAGGCGTTCGTCGCCGTCCACGTCGAGACCGGAGGCGAGCAGCGCGGCGCGCGAGGCGTCGATGGCGATCACGACGTCGGCCTCGAAGAGCCAGTCCCAGCCCACGCGCCCGCCGACCTCCAGCAGGCCGGAGCGGCTCTTCAGGACCGCTCCGGGATGCGGGGTCACCCACTGGAGAGCGGAGCCGGCCGAGTCGGAGCCCGACGCCCCGGGGCTCTCCGCGACGGTCTCCGGCCGCAGCGGGCTCTCGGCCGTCGCGCAGGCGAGCGCCAGGGTCAGCGCGGCGAGGAGGCAGCGACGGCGCACGCCCTCAGGCTACCCGAGAAGTCCGGGCGCTAGCCTGGGCGACGTGAAGGACGAAGCGCCCTCCCCGGCCTCGCTGCTGCCGCTGGTCGACATCCACGATCGGGTCGACCGGAACGCCGGGGCCCTGGCCGAGCGCCACCGGGAGCGCCTGAGCTGTCGCGCGGGCTGCAGCGGCTGCTGCGGCGACGACCTGACGGTGTTCGAGGTCGAGGCGGAGCGGATCCGGCGGCGCCACCCGGAGCTGCTCGCCTCGGGCCGGCCGCATCCACCGGGCCGCTGCGCCTTCCTGTCCGAGAGGGGCACCTGCCGCGTCTACGCCGAGCGGCCCTACGTCTGTCGCACCCAGGGCCTGCCGCTGCGCTGGCTCTGGGAGCGCGAGGAGGACGGCGAGATCCAGGAGCAGCGGGGCATCTGCGAGCTGAACCGGCCCGGCCGACCCCTGGAAGGGCTCCCGGTGGAGGCGCTGTGGACCCTGGGCCCCGTCGAGGAGCAGCTGGCCGCGCTCCAGCACCGGGCCGACGGCGGGCGGGGCCGGCGGGTGGCCCTGCGCGCGCTCTTCGCCCACCGCTAGCGGGCCCAGCCCCTTCGGGCGCCGCCACCGGGCGCGATCAGGCGGTGCGGTGCGCGGGCCAGTCGGCGCCCACGGAGGCGGGCCCGCGGTAGTAGACGAAGCCCACCAGCAGCGAGGCGACCACGCCGAGGCCGAGGCACAGGCCCCACCAGATTCCGGCCAGCCCCCAGCCTCCGAAGAGGCCCAGGTAGGCGCCGAGCGGCAGGCCCAGGCACCAGTACCCGATCGCGTTGGCCAGCAGCGCCGGACGCACGCGCCCCATCCCCCGCAGGATCCCGCAGGCGACCACCTGGGTGCCGTCGAAGATCTGGAAGGCCGCGGCGATGGGCAGCACCGCGGCGGCCGCCTCGATCACGGGCAGCTCCGGGGTGTAGATGCGCGGCAGGATCTCGCGGAGCGCCACGAAGGCCAGCGCCGAGATCCCCATGATGCCGGAGCCCATCGCCAGCGAGACCCAGGCCGCGCGCTGAGCCCCAGCGTGATCTCCGGCCCCGATCTGGTTGCCGACCCGGGTGGCCGCGCCCTGGGAGAGGCCGAGCGGCAGCATGAAGGCCATGGCCGCCAGGTTGATGGAGACGCTGTGGGCGGCCACCTCCACGCCGCCGATGCGCCCGGCGAGCAGCGAGGCCGCCCCGAAGGCCCACATCTCGAGTCCCATCTGGAAGGCGATCGGCACGCCCAGGCGCGCCAGGGCCCAGAGCCGCCCGGCGTCGAGGGCGCCGCGATCCCAGGGCCGCCAGGCGCCCCGGTGCAGGCGCAGGCCGAGCACCAGGGCGACCAGGCCCAGGCAGGTGAAGGCCCGCGTGAGCGCGGTGGCGAAGCCCGCGCCCACCAGGCCGAGCGCCGGCGCGCCGAGGTGGCCGA
>CAZYOL010000003.1:0-61359 GCA_964649065.1 uncultured Spirochaetales bacterium | reverse complement strand
TGCACCGGGCTCGCCTACACCGAGGTGGGCGGCGAGCTGCTGCAGACCGAGGCCTCGGTCACCCCGGGCAAGGGCAAGATGCAGCTGACCGGCCGCCTCGGCGAGGTGATGCAGGAGTCGGCCAACGCGGCCATGTCCTACGTGCGCAGCCGCGCCAAGCAGCTCGGCCTGACCCGCGACTTCTACTCCAAGGTCGACGTCCACATCCACGTGCCCGAGGGGGCGACGCCCAAGGACGGGCCCTCGGCGGGCATCACGATCGCCACGGCGATCGCGTCGGCGCTGACGCGGGTGCCCATCAAGTCCAACGTCGCCATGACCGGGGAGATCACCCTGCGCGGCCGCGTGCTTCCGATCGGCGGCCTCAAGGAGAAGATGATCGCGGCTCACCGGGGCGGCATCGACACGCTGATCATCCCCAAGGAGAACGAGAAGGATCTCGCGGACATCCCGGCGAACATCAAGCGCAACCTGAGCATCGTCTTCGTCGAGCACATGGACCAGGTGCTGGTCGCCGCGCTGGCGCTCCCGGACCCGAGCGGCTTCCTCCAGGAGGGCGACCACACGGTCGACGACATCCTCGAGGTGCTGCCCGCGGCGCGCGGCATCGAGGAGATCTCACCCCCCGTCGGGGTCAACTAGGCGGGTCGGCGCGTCGGGGGCGGCTCGGCCCCCCGCCGGGCGTGTAGCTCAGCTGGCTAGAGCACCTCGCTTACACCGAGGGGGTCGGGAGTTCGAGTCTCTCCGCGCCCACCAGCCTCCCCGGGTCGGTCGGAGGGCCGGGCGCCGGAGCCCCGCTCGGGGGACCGGCCCCGGGGCGCTGGTTCGGGGCCGCGCGATGTGCGAAACCGTCGGGATGCCCGATTTCCCCGAGGCCCCGGTGGCGCCGGCCGCCTTCATGGCCGACTACCTGCCGGCGGCCTTTGCCGAGGCAGCCGCGCTGCGCGAGTCGGTGCGCGACCTGGACGCCCGGCTGGGCGTGCTGCTGACGGGCGAGGGCGGGGGCGAGTGGGTCGTGACCCTCGCTGCGGGCGAGATTCGCGTGGCCCCCGGCTCGCGCGAGGACACCGCCTTCAGCTTCGTCCAGAGCGTCGAGGACTGGCGGGGCTCGCTGTGGGAGGGGCGCGGCGGCGCGGTGGGGCGCCAGACCGCAGCCCTGTTCCGGCCCTCCGAGGGCCTGCCGGCCTCGGGGCCGGGGGCGGCGCCCGGCCCGGCCGCGCTGGCCCAGATGCAGTCCCTCGACGGGATGGTGCGCGTGGTGGTGGCGGGCGGTCCCGGAGGAGACTGGCAGGTCGACATGAAGCTCGGCCCCGGCGCGATCCCGGCGGAGCCCAGCGCCAAGCTCACGCTCGAGCACGCCGACGCCGTCGCGCTGGAGCAGGCGCCCGAGGGCGAGCGCACCTCGCTGCTGCTCCAGTACTTCATGGCGGGGCGCATCGGCATCGAGGGCGACGTCGGCCTGGTGATGCAGATGCAGGCGCTGCAGCTGGGCGCGGGCTCCTAGGCCGCGGCCGGTCCGCCGGCCTCGGCGGCCTTCAGCAGGTCGCGGAAGGCCAGCCGCACGTGGTCCACGAAGCCGTTGTAGTCCTCGATCAGCTCGGGATTGGCGGCGAAGCCCCAGGCGAGCCGCTCGTGGTAGCTCAGCACCGCGACCGACAGGCCCTGGCGCGGGTAGAGCTGCGCGGCCGGGTAGACCTCCAGCAGCGGCGCCTCGAGCACGTAGAGGGGGAGCTGCGGCCCGGGGAGGTTGGTGATCATCAGGTTGTGCATGCGCAGCCGCATGGTGGCCTGGATCAGCGTGCCGGCCAGGCGGGAGTGGGTCTGCTCGGCGAGCCAGTGGGTCACCTCGAAGGCGTGGCGCTGGTCCTGCTCGCGCGCGACGGCCATCAGGCGGCGGGTCTCGGCGAGGCGGCGGGCCGGGTCCGGCTCGCCCACCGGGAGGCGCGCGACCAGCGCAGAGATGTGGTTGCCCAGCGCGGCGGAGGGCCCGCCGCCGGCATCGATGGGGATCAGGGCACGGAAGTCGAGCCCGTCCGGCGAGAGCCCGCGCGACGTCAGGTAGCCCCGCGCGGCGCCCGCCACCGTCGCCATCACCACGTCGTTGAGGGTTCCCCCCAGCGCCTCGCGGATGCGCCGAATCGCCTCGAGCTCGACCGCCAGCCAGTCGACGCGCCGGGCCGGGCCCACCCGGCCGTTCAGCGGCGTCTCCGAGGCGGGGCTCAGCACGGTCGAGATCACGGCCGCGAAGTTGCCGGCGAAGCGGCGCGGCGAGCGCGCCACGGTCGAGGCGGCCGTGCGCAGGCCCGACCAGAGGCCGGCCGGCGCCTTCCAGCGCTCGCGCAGCTCCAGGGCCAGCAGGCCCGCCGGGCTCGGCTCCGGCTCCGGCTCCCAGTCCCGGGTCGGGGCGACTTCGTCGCGCGGCGTCGCATCGAGCAGTAGCCCCCCCAGGGTGGCCAGGCCAGCCACCCCGTCGAGCAGGGAGTGGTGGGCCTTGCCGATCAGCGCGAAGCGGTCGCCATCGAGCCCCTCGACCGCCCAGATCTCCCACAGCGGCCGAGCCGGATCCAGCCGCTGCTCGAGGATGGAGGAGGCCAGGGCCTTCAGCGCCGGCTCGCCGCCGGGCCTCGGCAGGGCCACGTGGCGGATCTGGTAGCCGAGATCGAAGTGGGGATCGTCGGTCCAGACGGGCTCGGAGAGGCCCCCCGGCAGCTTCAAGCGCTGGCGAAGGCGCGGGAAGCGATCCAGGCGCGAGGCGACGTGCGCGCGCAGCCTGTCGATGTCGAGGAAGTCGTCGGCGCGCGCGAGCCCCGGCCCGCCGCAGACCAGCACGATCCCGAACTGCATCGGGGCCGAGTCGTCCCCGCTGTGCAGGAAGACCGCATCGCGCGCGGGCATGCGCTCGTGAGGTGCCAAAGGATCCCCTCCCGACCGCGGCATTCTGCCATACTCCCTCCGCAGAGGGCGGCACTCGTCCTTCGCCGGGGCCGGGCAGCTTCGGGGAGAGCCCGCCTGGAGGACGCCGATGGCGACGCCGAGCCGTGCCGATCGGGAGATCGAGGGGCACCCGAACCTGCCGCGGGCCCCTGCGGCCCTGGTCGAGCTGCTCTAGGGCGGAGGCAGGGCTTTGCGCGACCAGGGTGCCGACCTCCGCCTCGCCACGCTTCGCAGCACTCCGGGCTTCGCGTCGTTTCCGGCCGCCGAGCTGGAGACCCTCGCAGACCTCTTCGTCGAGGAGGGCTTCGAGGCGGGCGAGCACCTCTGCCGCGAAGGGGAGGAGGGCGATCGCCTCTTCGTCGTCACCCGCGGCGCCCTCGACGTGATCTCGGAGTCCGAGGGGCGCAGGCTGCGGACCCTCGGCCCCGGGGACGTGATCGGCGAGGTCTGGGTGCTGCTCGGGGGTCGCCGTACGGCGACGGTCGTGGCCTCCCGGGCGACCCAGGTCCTGGCGCTGCACCGGGAGGCCTTCGAGCAGAGCTTCAAGCGCAACGCCAAGGTGCTGGAGTACATCTCGCGGGTGCTGTCCCGGCGCCTGCTGGAGCAGAGCGGGCGCCGGGCCGCCGAGCCCTCGAGGGTGGTGGCGGTGACCGCGGAGCCGGGGCTGCGCGGCCGCTCGCTGGTCGCCCACGTGCTGGCGCGGCTGCTGGCGACCCAGGCGCCGGGCGCCACCGTGTGGGTCGGCCTGCGCGCCGTGGACCGGCCCGAGGGCTCGCCGGCGAGCCTGGGGGCGCTCGCCGCGGAGTCGGCGGCGGGCCTCGAGAGCCGGCTCAAGCAGCTCGGCCCGGAGCTGGCGCAGCTGGAGGTGGAGATCCCGAGCCAGGGCGATCCACCGCCGGGCTCGGGGGACTTCGCCCGGCTGGTCGGTGCGCTGCGCCGGCGCTTCGGCCACGTGGTCCTCGATCTGGCCGGGCCCGGTCGGGTCGCCGCCCGCTGGGCGGACGCCGTGGGCGACGTGCACGTGCGCATCGTGGCCGAGGCCGAGCCCGGGCCGGCGCGACGCGACGGCACGGGGCGCCGCCGCTACGACGTGGTCAATCTGCACAACCGGGTCTCGCGGCCCATCCCGATCCGCCACGCCGAGCCCTTCGTGCTGCCCCGCGACGCCCGGATCGCCCGTCGCGACGCCGGCGCCGCGGCCGAGCAGCTCTGCGAGGAGCCCTCCGCTCCGATCGCCCTGCCGCTAAAGCGCCTGGCCCGCAAGATCCTCGGCACCAGCGTCGGCCTGGCCCTGGGGGGCGGGGCCGCCTTCGGCGTCGCTCACCTGGGCGTGCTGCGCGTCCTCGAGGAGCAGGCCATCCCGATCGACCTGGTGATCGGCACCAGCATGGGCTCCGTCGTCGGCATGGGCTACGCCGCGGGCACTCCGATCGACGAGATGATCGCCTTCGCCGAGTCCATCACGCCCTGGAGCGCTTTCGGCATCCTCGACCTCACGCCGCTGCAGGCCGGTGTGGTGGGCGGGCGCGGCTTCATCCGCAAGGCCTGGCGGCTCTTCGGCGAGGCGCCGAGCTTCGAGGCCCTGCAGCGCCCCTTCCAGGCCGTCGCCACCGACATCGAGCGCGGCGAGCGCGTCTGCCTCGGCTCCGGCGACGTCGAGAGCGCCATCCGCGCCAGCTGCTCGGTGCCCGCGATCGTGGCCCCCACCCAGCGCGAGGGCCGGGTGCTGGTCGACGGCGTCACCACCGATCCGGTGCCCGCCGACGTCGCCTACGAGATGGGGGCCGACCTCTGCATCGCGGTCAACGTGATCCCGCGGCCGCGCAAGGAGGTGAGCAACTTCCTCACCCGCATGTCGCGGCGCGTGGCCCGCTACAACCCGCTGATCCGCCTGCGCGGCAACCTCGACGCGCCCAACCTCTTCGACGTCTACATGGCCTCGCTGCAGACCCAGTGGCACGAGCTGGGGAGCTTCCGCTCGATGTCCGCCGACGTGCGGGTGATGCCCGAGCTCTCGGACTTCACCTGGACCGACCTCCACCGGGGCGCTGAGCTGGTGGAGCGCGGCGCCGCGGCCGCGGAGCTGGCCCTGCCGGCGATCCGCGCCGCCATGGCCGAGAAGCGCGGCGGGCTGCCGTAGCCCCATGGACCGCTTCGTCCGCCTCGTCACGGCCCGGCCGTGGCTCACCGTGGGGGCGGTGCTCGCCGTCACGCTGCTGGCGGCGCTCCAGGTGGTCGATCCCCGCAGCGGCGAGCTGCGCCTGAGGATCGACCCCTCCGTCGAGCGCCTGCTGCCCCGGGGCGACGAGACGCGGCTCCTCTACGAAGAGGTCCGGGAGATCTTCGGCAACGACCAGCACATGATCGTCGCCCTGGCCGCCGAGTCGGCCTTCAGCGCCGACATGCTGCGCCGCGTGCTGCGGCTGACCGAGCGCCTGGAGGCACTCGAAGGGGTGGACCGGGTCGTGAGCCTCACCACCGCCCTCGACATCCGCGGCGTCGACGACGTGCTCTCGATCGCTCCCTTCGTCGAGGAGGTTCCCGAGGACCCGGCCGCGCTGGCCGCCATCCGCCGCCACGTGCAGGAGAGCGCCGTCTACGCCCGCGTGCTGGCCTCCGAGGACGGCCGCGCCACCAGCCTGCTCGTCTACCTCGACGACATTCCCGAGGCCGAGTTCCGCAGCAGCGGCCTCGATGCGCGCATCGCCGAGGTGGCCCGCGAGGAGGCGGGCGACGCGGCCGAGGTCTGGATCGGCGGCTCGCCCCACTCGAAGCAGGCCACCAGCCAGCTGCTGCTCTCGGACGTGTCCCGGGTGATCCCGATCGGGGCGGCGCTGCTGGGCCTGACGGCGCTGGTGGCCTTCCGGACCCTGCGCGGGACCCTGGTGCCGCTGCTGACGATCGCCATCGCCAACATCTGGACCGTGGGCAGCATGGCGGCGCTGGGCGTGCCGCTCAACCTGGTGACCATCGTGGTGCCCGCGCTGGTGCAGACCGTGGGCTTCGCCTACGCGATCCACGTGGTCTCCCACGCCTACGACCTGCTGAAGCACGGCGAGGCCGCGCCGGACCAGATCGGCGCCCGGGCCCTGCGCGAGCTGGCCCTGCCGCTGGCCCTCACCGCCTTCACCACCGCGGCCGGCCTCTCGACCCTCACCGTGAGCCCCATGCTGGCGGTGCGCGAGTTCGGGATCTTCTCGGTGCTGGGCGTGCTCTACACCTCGCTGGCGGCGGCCACCTTCACGCCGGCCGCCCTGCAGATCGGGCGGCCGCGGGCGCCGGGCAGCAGCGGGAGCGACGGCTTCGACCGGCTCGCCGAGCGCCTGGGACACTTCGACATCGAGCGGCGCCGGGCCATCTTCGTCGGGGCGGCGCTGCTGGCCTGCCTGGCGCTGGTGGGCGTCTCGCGCATCCAGATCAACACCGACTTCGTCACGAACTTCCGCCTGGACCACCCGGTGCGCCGCGACGCCGAGGCCATCAATCGCTGGCTGGGCGGGGTCGGGACCTTCGACGTGGTGATCGAGGCCGAGGAGGCCGACGCCTTCAAGGAGCCGCGCAAGCTGCGGGCTCTCGAGGAGCTGCAGCGCTGGCTCGAGGAGCAGCCGGAGGTGGGGGCCACCAACTCGCTGGCGGACTACGTGAAGAGCATCCACTGGGGCATGCACGACAACGACCCCGGGCGGCGCCGGATTCCCGAGACGCGAGAGATGGTCTCGCAGCTGCTGCTCTTCGGCGCCAACGACGAGCTCGACCTGGTGATCGACCCCGGCTACCAGCTCGCCAACGTTCGCCTCCGCTCGCGCACCCTCGACTCCCAGGGCGCCTCGCAGCTGCTGGCGCGCATCGAGGAGCGGCTGCAGGAGCTGCCCGGCGATCTCCACGGGCGCGTCACCGGCGACGGCGCGCTGCTGGCCCGGGCCGTCGACGACATCGCGCGCACCCAGGCGCGCAGCCTGGTGCTGGCCTTCGGCGTGATCTACCTGGTGCTGGCCGGCCTGCTGACCTCCTTCCGGGTCGGGGCCGTCGCGCTGGTGCCGAACGCGCTGCCCGTGCTCTTCTACTTCGGCCTGCTCGGCTGGTCCGGGGTGACCCTCAACGCCACCACCGGCCTGATCGCCTGCCTGGCCCTGGGCATCGCCGTCGACGACACCATCCACTTCTTCGCGCGCTTCAACCGCGAGGCCCACGCCCTGGGCGACGAGCGCCGAGCCTCGCTCGAGACCCTCCGCTCGGTGGGCCGCCCGGTCACGATCACCAGCTTGGCTCTGTGCCTGGGCTTCCTGGTGCTGATGACCGCGGAGCTGAAGAACCAGGCCGAGTTCGGGATGATGACCGCGGCCACGCTGGCCTTCGCCTGGTGGGCCGACGTGATGGTGACCCCGGCCCTGTGCTCGGGCCTGCGCGTGGTGACGCTCTGGGACACGCTCAGCCTCGACCTGGGCGCCGATCCGACGCGCACGATCCCGCTCTTCGAGGGCCTCTCCACCCGGCAGGCCAAGATCACCTGCCTGATGGGCTCGCTCGGGCGCTACGCGGCCGGCGACAAGGTCTTCCGCACCGGCGAGAGCGGCGACGAGCTGCTGGTGGTGATCGATGGCGAGCTCCGGGCCTCTCTGCAGCGGCCCGGAGGCGACGTCATCCTCGACACCCACCGGCGCGGCGACGTGGTGGGCGAGGTGGCGCTGCAGACCGGCCACCGCACGGCCGACGTGGAGGCCCTTCACGACGCCCGGGTGCTGCGGCTCTCCCGCGACTCGCTGGACCGGCTGGCTCGCCGCTCGCCGCGGATCGCCGCCCAGGTCTACCGCAACCTCAACCGGATCCTCGGCGAGCGCCTGGCCCGCCCGACCCAGCGCCTCTAGCCCGCGGTCTTCAAGGGCCGCGCCCCGCGCGCCGATGAGGGCGGCCTGGGGGGAAGGTGTCGCTGCTCGCCGCCATGGGGGTCGTGCTCCTCGCCTGGGCCGGGGCCGCGGGCATCGCACTGGGCCTGGGCCTCGCCCTCGACCGACTGCTCTGGCGAGACGGGCCGGGTCCGGAGCGCGGGCTGCTCGCCTTCTGGACCGGCCTCGCCGTCCTGCTCTGGGCGCTGCTCGCCTGGAGCCTCTTCGCGCCGGTCACCGGCTGGACCCTGGGCCTGGCGGCGGCGGCGGGTGCCGCGGGACTGGTGGCCACGCGGCGCCGCTGGCTGCCCCTGGCGGCCCGCCTGCTGCGCGCGCCCGCCTGGCTGGCTCTGCTGGGAGTGGGTGTGGTCGCGCTGGCAAACCTCTCGCTGCGCGCCGAGCAGCACTACGACACCGGGCTCTACCTGCTGGGCGGCATGCAGTGGGCCCGGGAGCACGCGGTGCTGCCCGGCCTGGGTGCGCTGCACGGCCGCTTCGCCTTCAACAACGCCCACCTGCTGTGGGCCGCGCTCTTCGACGCGGCGCTGCCGGGCTGGGCTCCTCATCTCCTGAACGGCGCCCTGCTGGCCGGCGTCTGGGCCCAGGCGCTCCTCTGCGCGCGCCGCCTGTGGGTGGGGCAGGGCGCTGCCAGCGCGGCCTTCGGCCTCGCCGCGCTGATGCCGGCGGCGATCCTGGCCCGCATCTACGCGGTGAGCCTCTCGAGCGACCTGCCGGCGACGCTGCTGGCGCTGGTCGTGGCCTGGCGGACCTTCGGGCTGCTGGCTGGCGGGGCCCGCGGCGACGAGCGCCGCGAGTGGTGGGTCGTCACGCTGCTGGCCGCGGCCGCCGTGGCGGTGAAGCTCTCGACGCTGCTCTTGGTCGGCGGCTGCTGGCTGCTGGCAGGCGGCGTGGTCCTCGCGCGCGCGGCTGGATCTCCGCGTTCCGCCCTGCGCCAGGGTGTGGCCGCGACCGGGCTGCTGGCGGCGCTGCTGGCGCCCTGGCTGGCCCGCGGCGTGGTGCTCTCGGGCTACCCGCTCTACCCGAGCACCGCGATCTCGCTGCCCGTGGAGTGGCGCCTCGACCCGGAGCGCGTGCGCCGCGAGGCCCGGGCCGTGACGGCCTGGGCGCGCGTGCCCGGCGTGCCCGCCGAGCTGACCCTCGAGGGTCCGTACTGGATCGAGAGCTGGGCGCGCCGCCACCTGCGCTTCACGCTGCGGCCGAGCTTCCCGCTGCCGCTGGCCCTGGCCGGCCTGGGCCTGCTGGCCGCGGCGCTGGCCGGCTCGCTGGGTCGCGAGAGCCGCGCCGGGCGTGGGGCCTGGCTGTTGGCTCCGGTGGCGGTCGCCGGGTTCTTCTGGTTCCAGGTGGCGCCGGATCCGCGCTTCGGCCTCTTCGTCTTCTGGGCGGCGGCGGGCACCGGAGCCGGCCTGGCCGTCGGGGCCTGGGGTCCGGCGGGCGCGCGCGTGGCAGTGGTGGGCATGCTGGTGCTGGCGGCCCTCTCCGGCCCGCACCAGGGGGTGCGGAGCCTCCCGGAGGGCGGTCCGGCGGCGGGCCCGCATGTGGCGACGCGCCCCTTCGAGACCGAGTCGGGCCTCACGCTGCGGGTGCCCGTGGAGGGCGACCAGTGCTGGGACGCCCCGCGCCCCTGCACGCCGTACCCGCGCCCGGACCTGCGGCTGCGGCGCCCCGGCGAGCTCGCCTCGGGCTTCACGCGCGTTCCCACCGCCCGCGCCGGTGCTCCGCAGCCAGCCCGGCCTGCGCCGCCCGGCTGAGCTCGTCTCGGGCTTCGCGCGCGGCCCCGCCGCCCGCGCCGGAGCTTTGCGGCCACCTCGGATTGAGGCACAATCCGGCGTTCCGCGGGCCCGGTCCGACGCTCCGCGGGGCGGTAGTTCAATTGGTTAGAGCACCGGCCTGTCACGCCGGAAGTTGCGGGTTCGAGTCCCGTCCGCCCCGCCACAAGCCGCCGGTTTCGTAGACGGTTTTTGAGTTCTAGACGACCCGGGATGCAGCTGGGATCCGGTTCGGGGCCGCCGCTCTCGAGTCGCGGCTGCGAGCCCTTCCGCGAGCCACGCCTGACGAAGCGGCAGGGGCTCAAGCATCGGGCGGGCCCTCTCCGCGAAGGCGCTGACGGAAGTTCCGGAATCTCCCGATCGACCGCTCGCTTCGCGACCAGCTCTCGATCCGGCCAAGGTCGATCGCGTGGCGCCGCGCCACCTCGATCGCCTGGTCGAGACACTGTGGGTCATCCCAGTGGTAGTAGCCGGCGAGTCGATCCATCACGCAATCGGTGGCCGTCAGGAGCCGCAGCGTGCCCACGGGAGTCTGCAGCTCCGCGAACTCGCGGACGATGGCATCTCCCACCTGAACTGGTCCAGGAGGGAACTCGACCCAGTAGGGCGAGTCCGGATGGGTCCAATGGCGCCCCTGTCTGCGAAAGCCGAGCTCCTCCATCACACCGTCGACTCTGCGAGCCAAGCCCTGGCGCACGAAGTCCAGGTCGAATGACTCGTAGATGTTGTTCGAGTAGATGGAGACGACGGCTCCGCCAGACAGAACGACCGGGATGCCGGCGCGATCGAGCGCTTCGCAGACCATCGCGGCGACCTCCTCCCGGCTGTAGTCGCGCGAGATCGGTGTCACTCTGGCTTACCGGAGCGACGGGGCCGGCGGCGCTGGCTGAAGTAGCGGCGCCGTTCCGAGGGCGGGAGCGCAGCCAGCGTCTTGCGAAGGATCCCGCGCACCTCGTCGAGCACGTAGTAGCGCGGGTTCCAGGAGAACAGCAGCGTGCGGCCCTGCCTTCGACTCACGAGCAAGCCAGCGGCTTCGAACCGCTTGAGCTGCGCGAGGGCCATGCTCACCGATACGTCCTCGAATGTTGTGGCGATGGCGCGCGCGTACCCCTCGCCATACTGCTCCAGGTAGAGCAGGACCTTCTCGGCGGTCCGATTCCCGAACAGACCCTCCAGCACAATGTACTGAATATCGAATCATATGGACTGAAATCCAGTCTATATCTGTGCCGCGAGCCCGGGAGGGTTCGAGATCCCCTCGCGCGAGGGGCTTGAGCACAGCGTGAGCACGGGCTCGGCGATAGAAACCCTCACGATTCCGTCTGGTTATCGCCGGGCTTCGCGGGTTCGAGTTCCGTCCGCCCCGCCATGGGAGCCTTCGTTTCGGGCGCCTTGCCAGCTCCGCTAGCCAGCGAGGGGGTTCGCGGTCGCGAGGCTCGGGAACCTGCTGAAGTCGCGGTCCGCGGTCCAGAGCTCGCGGACGCCGTGCGCCGTGCACAGCGCGGCGATGCGCGCGTCGTGCACTCTCGGGCCGGCGATCTGGCCCGCTTCGATCTGGGCGCGAAGCTCGGTCCAGTGTTCGGGGCCCTCTGCGAGAAGAACCAGGCTCGGCGACTCGAGCCAGGCGTCGACCTGGTCGAGCGCCTTCCCGGTCGGCGTCGGCGGATCCCAGATCCGGGGATGGGTCGTGATCGCGAGGAACTCGTGAACGCAAGGCCAGGGCAGGGCCCACGGCGCCTTCGCTTCGGCCAGCGCGCGGACGCAGCCGGCGGCGCGCTCGTGCCACTCCGAATCGCTCCGATGGGCGTACACGAGGACGTTCGTGTCGACTGCGATCAACCGCCGCGTCCCTCGTAGGCCGCCTCGCGCATGCGCTGCCAGTCCCCGGCGCGGAACTCGGGTCGGAGGCCCCGGCCGCCGAAGCTGGCGTCGCGGAGATGGAAGCGGGCCTTGCGACGCCGGTCGCGCAGGACCTGGCGAAGACCCGCCTCGATCAGAGCTCGCAGAGTCGTCTTCTCCCGCCGGGCCACGGCCTTGGCCTCGTCGGCGAGAGGGTCCGGAATCTCTACCGTCGTCTTCATACGGCTGACCGTATCGGAAGGCCCATACTCCCACAAGAGAGGTTTTCATCCCGGGGACTGGGCGCCTGTGCCCAGACCCGTTCCCGGGTTCCGTTCGGGTTCCATTTCCCTCGGCTGGGAACTGAATGGATTCGAGGGCTCGGGTCTGTTGCGCGCGGGTTCGAGCCCCGTCCGCTCCGCCGTGTCGCTCGGAGGGTCGAATCGTCTCGGGGGCGACGCCGCCTCAATCGCCGGCGTGCCTCCGACGGAGGATCTCCTGGAGGACGATGACATCCTGCCGATCCTGGGGTCGGTCGGCGGCCTGCTTGGAGCGGATGATGTCGGGAAGATCCGAGGCGAGGATCTCGACGCCGAACACATCGAAACGAATCGCGCCGCTCTGGAGATCCTCGAACCCGCTCGTTCCGGAAGGAGTGAAGGCGATGTCCAGGCGCCCTGCACCCGTGACGAGATTCAAGAGATCGGCGCGGGCCAGAGTCGCGGCGCTGCAATCGAAGGGCAGACCCTCGGGCACGCTCTCCGTGTAGACCCGGGCATCCAGCTCCCGGAGTGCCGCGGCCAGCCTCTCGAGGTTCTCCGGGTCCCGGGCCGGCGTGATGTCGGCATCGGCAGTCAGTCGGGGGAAGCCGTGGAGCCGGGCCGCGAGGGCACCGATGAGAACGTACGCGACGCCGCGCCGACCCAGCGTCTGGACGAGTCGCTCCGGGTCGAGGGGAGCGCCGTCAGACACGTCGCGCCGCCGACTCGAAGCGACTCACGTTGCCGACTTCGCGGAGTCGCTGCTCCGGCGTGAGGGCCAGGATCCGCGCAATGTCCTCGAGCATGTGGGTTTCGACGACGGGCAAGGGAACCAGCTCGGTCCGAAGCTCGAAGCCCGCGGCTTCGAGCAGCCGCCCGAGGGTTCCGCTGCCCGGACGGGTCTGGCCCGCCTCGATCCGGGCGACGACCGACTGGGAGGTACCCGCGCGGGCGGCCAGCTCGCGCTGCGTGAGGCCTGCCCTGGAGCGGGCCTCGCGAACCAAGAGAGCGGGATCCAAGGGCGCCACCCCTGGATGATAGCAGATTAGCTATCAGGCCCAGCCTGGGCGCAACGAGAGCGGCAGGCTCCTCGCTGGCTGGATCGTGGGGCTAGGCGTTGCGGAGATAGGGACGCCACTCTCCCTCGGGCAACGCCAGCCGGTTGGCTACCACGCCGAACACCTCCGCGTGGAAGCCCATCCCCGTGTGGCTGCAGTGCACCTCGACGTTCTCGCGCCCGGGCCCTTCCTCCTGGAGGCAGCCCTGCCAGTGCACGACGCCGTCGGTCCTGCTGAAGATGGAGGTGGTGGGCACCTCGAGCGGCCGGCGCAGGGCCGCGCGCAGGCCGTGAGCCTCGTGTAGGGGCTTGCCGTCCGGTCGCAGGGGGATGAAGCGGGCGGCGTGGGTGGCGGAGATGTCGGCAAAGGGCGTGCCCATGGTGATCACCATGCGCACCAGCGTGGGATGGGCGCGCGCCAGCTCGCGGGCGTAGATGCCGCCCAGGCTCCAACCCACGAGGCTCACCTTGCGCCCGTGACGCTCCGCGAGATGGGCGAGCCTTCGCTGCAAGGTCTCGTTCACCTTTGGGCTCGGCCCGAGGTTCACACGGAGGTGGGACCCTCGCGCGTCGTAGCAGAGGCCCCGCAAGAAGCTGCGGAGCGGGGAGGTCGAGAACTCGGGTGCGAGAAAGCCGGGCATCACCAGCACGGGGTGCCCATCCCCCCGGGGCGCCTGGTGCAGCAACCTGCGCCGCGCTCGAATGTCTACGAGATCCCCGAGCGCTCGGATCTGCTCCTGTGCGAACAGCGCCCAAGGCGGGGGCCCGATGGCGTCCCAATGCGGCTTCTCCGACATGCTCCAATCTGTATGCACCAACGCCCGCTTGTCACCCCGCGAGTGCCGGCAGTCCCACACCGAACCGATCGCGAACCGATCGGCCGAGAAGAGCGCGCGACCTCGGGTTCTTCGACTCGGCGCGACCGATCGTCGCCGTCCCTCCTCTGCATCGCGGAACGCCCGCGTGCGAAACGCGTCGCTTCGGTGAGGAGAGCTCGTGGTGGCTACTGCAGCGGGCGGGGCAGGGCGGGCGTGTCGCTGTCGGGGGCAGCACCGGCGGTGCCCGTCTCGACCAGCACGGAGGCGGTCGTGCCGACCCGGAGCTCCACGCCCTCGGGCAGCGGATCCAGGTCGATACGTACCGGGACCCGCTGGGCCAGGCGGATCCACTCGAAGGTAGGCGCGATCTCCGGCAGCAGGTTGTAGCCCGTGCTGCCGTCGCTCTGGGCGATGCCCCAGCCGAGGCTGTGGACGCGGCCGCTGAGCGGGAGGCCGGGGTAGGTCATCAGCGTCACCACGGCGCGATCTCCGGGTCGCATGCCTCCGATCACGGTCTCCCGGAAGTAGCCGTGCACCCAGAAGCTGTTCTCGTCCACCAGGGCGAGAGCCGGCTGGTTGGCAACGGCCTGGCTGCCGAGCCGCAGGTTCAGGTTGGTGACCCAGCCGTCCACGGGCGCGCGCACCTCGGTGAACTCGAGGTCGAGCTTCGCCTCCTCGACGACGGCCTCGTACTTCACCACATCGGCCCGGGCCGCCCGCTCGGAGTTGACGGCGTTCTCCAGCTCCTCGTCGGAGATGGAGCCTGGGCTGAGCCGCTTGGCGTTGCGGTAGCGGTTCGCGTCGGAGGTGGCGTTCTCGGCGGCCACGCGCTTGAGCTTCAGGGTGGCCCGGTCCTCGGCGAGCTGTGCCTCGAAGGTGCGGGGGTCGATGCGGAAGAGCAGGTCGCCGCGCTCGACCCGTTGGTTGTCCTCGATCGGCAGCTCGACGATCGGCGCGGTCACCCGCGAGGTGATCTGGATGACTTGCGCGCGCACCTGGCCGTCGCGAGTCCAGGGATTCACGACGTAGTCCCAGTACTTCGCCGCCACCACCAGGACCGCCGCGAGCACGATCGCTCCGCTGATCAGCCAACGCCGCAACGGCCTGCTCAGAAAGGCAGGAACAGCGCGCCGAAGGCGCTGGTGTAGAGGATGGCCAGCGCCAGGAAGACGAGCGGCGGGTAGACGAAGAAACGCGACAGGCGGTAGCGGTTCAGCAGCAGCGCCGTGAGCGCCGCTGCGGCGACACCCGGCAGCGCCGCCAGGAGCATCGGCGGGAAGAACACACCCGAGATCGAGATCTCGTGGGGAACACCGAACACGTTAGAAGCGCGCCTCCGTCCAGGGATCCCAGGCCATCTGCGAAGCGGCGGAAGCGTACCCGATTGCGGCCTCGGAGAGGCCCCGGAAGCCACCGAGATAGCGGTAGAGAGCCGTGTAGCTCACGGGCCGGCCCTCCCCGCCGGCGCGGGCCCGCGCCCGAGCCCAGCCCCCGGAAGCCACCGAGATCGCCGTAGCGCCCGGTGTAGCTCACGGCCAGCCCCGCCCCGCCGGCGCGGGCCCGCGCCGTCTCCAGGCCGGCCTCGATGCGCTCGAGCCGCAGGTGCAGGCGCTCGCTCATGACTGCCTCCGGGAAGAGGGCTGCCGCGGGATCGTGCGCCCAGAGCCGGAACTGGCGCTGCACCAGCTCCCGCCACTCGCGCAGCTCGGTGACGATCTCCTCGAGGCGCGGCTCGGGCTCGATGTCCCGCCGCGCGTCCAGGACTTCCTCGATGCGCATGGTGAGCGTCGTCAGGTGCATCACCAGGGTGCGCAGCTGGTCGGGGGTCGTGCCGGGCAGCAGGCGGCAGTCGACGCGGTCCACGAGTGCCGCGAGCTTGGCCGGGATCTCCAGCAGGTCCTCGCGGTAGAAGAGGCGGCGGCTGCGCTCCACGATCCCCTGGGGCCTGGGCTCCGGAGCCAGGCGTCCGATCAGGATCTCGGCCTGCCGGAAAAAGCGGGACAGGAGCCGGAGGAAGACTTTCTCGGGGCGCTGCGAGCTCGGGAAGCCGCCCATTGCGACGGTCAGCCCGATGCCCAGGAGGTAGGCGGCCGAGGAGTTCGCGTAGGAGGCGAAGCTGTAGGTCTGGTCGCGGTTGTCCAGCGAGATCGCGACCAGGAACATCGCCATGTAGGCGGAGCGGGTACCGCCTCGCTGAGGTCCGGCCAGCAGGTAGCTCCCGCCCGCAATGGCGACGAAGATCAGGATCGCCAGCTCGCCGAAGCCCGACAGGTGGGGCATCACCAGCACGTAGGCGATCCCGCCGACGAGGATGCCGAGGAGCACGCCCGGAACCATGCCCACTACCGACTGGCGCGATAGCGCGGAGAGCAACGCGTAGAGCGTGGCGCCGAACCAGAATCCCGCGTGTCCGGGCGGGTCGACCCAGATCCAGAGCAGGAAGCCGACCCACATGGTGGCGATCACGTTCGCCGAGACCCGCAGGCGGTCCGGGTCGAGCGACAGTCGGCGCGGCGCCGCGATCGGCGGCGTCACCACGCGGCCGGAGCCCCGGATGTCGCGCACCGCCTGGAGCACGGCGCGGGTCTCGTCGTCGATGCGGCGCAGCTGCGTCACGAGCTGCACCACGGCGGCGCGCTCGAAGAGCGAGAGCTCCGCGCCGGGCCCGGGCGACACGTCGATCGCCTGCGGGGCGACGCCGTCGTCGTCTCCGTCCAGCACCCGACCGGTGCGCGCGATGCGGGCCTCGAGCTCCTGCAGGGCCGGCTCGGCGCCGGGCAGGATGCGCGCCAGGTCCAGGCCCTGGACCTCGGGCATGGCGGTGCGCCAGCGGCCGAAGGCGCGCAGCAGCGCCAGCGAGCTCTGGTGCAGACTGCGCCAGGCGTGGCGCAGCTCCCAGACGACGTAGGTGTCGGTCTCGGCGGCCGCGAGCACCGCGCCCAGCTGCTTGATGGCCTGGTCGGCCTTCAGGCGCAGCGGCCGCGAGTCCTCGAGCCGCCCGCGCCCGGCCAGCAGGCCGCGGTAGGCCTGGAAGAGCTGGAGCTGCACGTCCACCAGACCGCGCGCCGACCTCTCCAGGGCGTCGCGGCTGGTGCGCGGCCACAGGGAGACCGACACCAGCGCGTAGACCCCGATGCCGAGGGCCGTCTCCTCCACGCGCGCCACGGCCTCGCGGAACAGATCGAGCGAGCTCCCGCCGGCCTTGATCATCACGATGATGACCACGAAGGCGCTCACGAACCAGAAGTACTGGCGCCGGTTGCCGGCGATCTTGTACGAGCACAGGCCGATCCAGGGCGTGAGCGCCAGCATCATCCCCCAGCGCTGCTGGGGGAACCACGCCGCGAGGCCGAGTGCCACGACGAGCGCCATGAGCGTGCCCAGCATGCGCAGCACGCCCTTGTTGAGCGACTGCCCGGCGGTGTCGAGGCTGATGAAGGCCACCGCGAAGCCGGCCCAGTACGGGTTCAGGAAGTCCATGCGCAGGGCAATGCCCAGCGCCAGCACCATGGCGAAGCCGGTCTTGATCGCCTCTCGGGCGGGGAGGGGAAGCAGCACGACCTGGATCGTCTCCCGGCTCGCAGGCCTGCCGGCCCGCCGGTCGAGGATACAAGGAGGCTTGGCGCGGGCTCTGCCCCTCTGCGAGCGGCGGCCGGGGCGGCGCTGGACCGAAGCGCCGGCTGGGCCTAGCCTCATGCGGCCATGACCGGCGGTGGACGAGCGCCCGACAGCGAGGTCGACTTCGGCCTCGATCTGCGCCCCGCCGCGCCGCTGCTGCCCGGAGCCGCCTTCCACCGCGAGATGGCGCGGCTGCGCGCGGCGCACCGGCTGCCGCTGGTGCGCTTCAGCGGCGCGCTGATGCCGCTGATCACGCGCTACGACGATCTCGACGCCGCCTTCAGGAACGACGCCGAGCTGCCGGCCGGGCCCACCTACGCGGCGAGCATCGAGCCCTGCCAGGGCGTGACCTTCGAGAGTGTCGACGGCCCGGAGCACACGGCCCTGCGCCAGCTCACCACGCGCGGCCTGCGGGCGGGCCCGGTCGCGCGCTTCGCCGAGAGCCGGATGCCCGCGCTCGCGCACCAGGTGATCGACGCCTTCGCGGGCCGCGGCGAGGCCGAGCTGGTGCGGGACTTCACGGCCCGCTTTCCCTTCCTGGTCTTCGGGGCGCGCCTGGGCCTGCCCCTCGACGAGGCCGGGCGTTTCCTGGACTGGGCCTTCGACATCCTCTCCTATCCGGTCGACCACGCTGCCGGCCTGGCGGCGGCCGCCGAGCTCACGGCCTACACGCGGCCGGTGTTGGCGGAGCGCCGCGCACGGCCCCGCGACGATCTGCTCTCGATGATGGTCCAGGCCGAGTGGCGCGGGCGGCGGCTCACGGACGAGGAGATCCTGAGCCACGTGCGGGCGCTCTTCTCGGCCGGTGCCACGACCACCCACCACGGCCTGGGCAACACCCTCTTCGCCGTGCTCTCGCACCAGGAGCTGCTGGAGGGGCTGCGCAGCGAGCCGCAGCGGATCGGAGCGGCGGTGGACGAGATGCTGCGCTGGGAGCCGCCGCTCGGGCTGCTGCCGCGGCTGGCGCCGCGCGCCGCCCACGTGGCCGGCGAGGAGGTGCCCGCCGGCACACTGCTGCTCTTCGGGATCGCGTCGGCCAGCCGCGACCCGGCCGTCTACCCCGAGCCGGATCGCTTCGACCCCGAGCGCCGCCCCCGGCGCCTGCTCACCTTCGGCTTCGGCAGCCACCACTGCCCGGGCTCGCACCTGGCCCGGGCGCAGATCGCCGTCGGTCTCCGCGCGCTGCTCGAGCGGCTGCCGGGCCTGCGCCTGGCGCGTCCGGAGGAGGCCCTGCCCCAGGGCACGGTGATGCGGGGGCCGCGAGCCCTCGACGTCCTCTTCGACGCCCGCGGCGCGCTCTAGCCACGGAGCCCGACTAGAGGCCGGCGGCTGCGGCCGCTATAACGGCTCGCAGCAGGAGGTGTGATGGCCAACTTCGCCGAGATTCCTTGGATCAAGCAGCACATCGAGCTCTACCGGACCGATCCCGAGAAGGCCCACATGTGGGACTCCACGCCGCTGGGCGGGCCGGGCGTGCTCCCGACCCTGCTGCTCACGACGGTCGGCCGCAAGTCGGGCGAGAAGCGTTCCCTGCCGCTGATCTACGGCGAGGCGGGCGGCGGCTACGTGATCATCGCCTCGAAGGGCGGGCTGCCGAGCCATCCGATCTGGTTCCTGAACCTGGAGGCCAACCCCGACTGCGAGCTCATGGTGGGGCCCAGGCGCGTCACGGCGCGGGCCCGTGTCGCGGAGGGGGAGGAGCGCGAGCGGCTCTGGCGGCAGATGGCGGAGATCTACCCGCCCTACGACCAGTACCAGCAGAACGCGGGGGAGCGCACGATCCCGGTGGTGGTGCTCGATCCCGTCGCCTGACGGGAGACACGAGGATGGTTCGGCTAGGCGCCGCCGAGGGCGGGTATCGTGTGGCCGAAGGTCGTTCGGGAGGGGGTGCCCGACAGCTCCAGCCAGCCTGGCTCCGCGTCGGGCTTCACGCGGACCACGACGACCGTCGCGTCCTGCTCCGGGTTTCGGCGGTTCGCCGCGCTCACGATGCGCGAGGCGAGCAGCGGGGGAGAAACGTCGCCCGCGATCCGTTGGATCGCCTCGTCCTGTACGACCTCCTCGGCGCCGTCGGTGCACAGGATCAGGGTGTCGCCCGGCTCAAGCTCGAGGGAGAAGACGTCGAAGGCCACGGCCTGCTCCCAGCCGTTGGTGCTGGCCCGGGTCAGCTCGTCGTCGACCGTGAGCTGACGCGCGCGATGGCGCCGGACGAGGTAGGCACGGCTGTCGCCGCGATGTCCGATCACCCCGAGGCGGCCGTGGGACAGCAGCATGGTGACGGTCGTCGCGAGTCCGCGGAGCTCGGCGTCCGACTGCTCCGCCTCCGCGACGGCGTTCATCGCATGGGCCATGGCCCGCTCTACGACCGCGCGGGCCACGCCTTCGCCGCGGAAGTCGAGCGCGTCCTCGGCGCGCTCGATGAAGTCCTCGAGGGCTGCTGCAGCGGTGCGCGATGCGATCTCGCCGGCAGGCGTGCCGCTGGCGCCGTCGCACACCACGTAGAGGCCCAGGCCCTCCTCGACGAGGAAGGAGTCCTCGTTGTGGAAATCTCCTCCTCCGGCGCGGGACGCTCCGGAACCCTCCGTGCCCAAGACGAGGCCCCCCTTTTCGGCGCGAAGCGCGCGGGCGCAGTATGCGACATCGGCGCCGGCGTCGAAACGCTCGGGCGGCGTGGGCCTTGTCGGCCTTCTCCCAGGGCGAGTCCTCGGCGCCGGCCACCGGGCGCGCCCGCGTCGCCGGGCTAGCCCGTCGCGCCCAGGCCGGAGGAGATCGCGTTGATGGTCAGCAGCAGGCTCGGGAGGATGCGCTCGGCGTCCGGAGCCGCGGCCCGGCGCCACTCGCGGAGCAGGGCGATCTGGTGGCCGTGCAGCGGCTCGAGGGCCTCCCGGCGCCGCTCCAGGCGGACGTGCACGCTGGGCCGAGCCTCGGCCAGGGGCGCCCCGTAGATGCGTGCGAGCGCGAGCGAGGTGCGCTCGTGCTCGGCCAGGATCTGCTGCAGGAGGAGCTCCGCCTGTGGCACCGCCGCCGCCAGCTCGGCGTAGCGCTCCATGATGGGCCGCGAGGCCGTCGCGCAGGCGGTGGCCGCGTTGCTCACCAGGTAGTGGAAGGGCGGCCAGCGCCGAGTCTCCCCCTTGGCCACGCGCAGCGCCTCGAAGAGCGCGGCATCGCGCTCGAGGAGCGCCATCAGGGAGGAGCCGAGTCCGTACCAGCCCGGCAACCCGAAGCGCGCCTGGTTCCAGGCGAAGACCCAGGGGATGGCGCGCAGGTTCGTGAGCTTGCGCTCCCCCGGACGGCGCGGGGGCCGGGAGCCGATGCGCGCCGCCTCGATGGCGTCGATCGGCGTCGCTCCCTCGAAGAAGGGCACGAAGCCCGGGCTCTCCACGAGCGCGCGGTAGGCCTCGCGGCTGGTGCGGGACAGCTCGTCCATGGCCGCCACCAGCTCCACCGGGTCGGAGCGGCCGGCGCGGTCCAGGGCCGTGCTGCCGAGGGCGCTGGCGGCCAGCAGCTCGATGTGGTGGGCGGCCGTGACGGGGTTCGCGTATTTGCGGCGGATCGTCTCGCCCTGCTCGGTGACCCGCAGGTCGCCAGCGAGTGCGCCCGGGGGCAGCGCCTGGACGAATCGATGGGTAGGGCCGGCGCCCCGCCCGATGGTTCCGCCCCGACCGTGGAAGTAGCGGATCCGAACGCCGTGCCGCTTGCCCACGTCGACCAGCGCCCGTTGACAGCGGTTGAGGCTCCAGGTGCTGGCGACGATGCCGCCGTCCTTGCCGCTGTCGCTGTAGCCGATCATCACCTGCTGCAGCGGCTGCTCCATTCCCGCTGCCTCGGCCTGCCTCCGCAGGCTCCGCTGCACCAGCGGCTGGGCGAGGTAGGCGTCGAGGATCTGGGGGCCGCGCTGGAGATCGTCGATGGTCTCGAGCAGCGGGACCACGTGCAGGGGCAGGTGGGACCCGTTCTGGTCGTAGACCATCAGGCCGCCCTCCCGCGCCAGCAGGTAGACCCCGAGCAGGTCCTCGCTGCTGCGGGTCATGCTCACGATCAGCGCCCCCAGGCCCTCGCCGCCGAAGCGCGCCCGGTGCTCGGCGAGGAGCTGGTAGAGCTCCACCACGGCCCGCGCCTGCTCCCCCTCGACGTCCGAGGTGCGCGCCAGGGGCCTGCGCATGCCGAGCTCGTGCTCGAGCAGCGCGCGGCGCCGCTCGCTCCCCCAGGAGGCGTAGCTCTCCCCGTCCTCGACGCCGCCGAGCCGCAGCAGCTGGCTCAGTGCCTGGTCGTGGAAGGCGCTGTTCTGGCGCACGTCGACCACCGCGAGGTGGAAGCCGAAGGCGCCGAGCAGGCTGAGAATGGGGTGGATGTCGCACTGCGCCAGCTGCTGTGCGCCGACCTCGACCAGCCAGCTCTCCAGGCGCCGCAGCTCGGCCACTAGCTCCGAGGCGCGCCGGAATCGGCCGGGCCCCTGCGCGCCGACGAAGGGGAGGGCGGCGCGCATCAGGTTCACGTACTGGCGCCAGGGCTCCCCGGCGTTGCGCGAGAGCGCGCGGACCCCGGCCTCGCCGAGCTCGCCGGACCACGTCGCCAGGCGCTCCCGCAGGGCCTGCGGAGTCGGCTGGCGCCGCTCGGAGAGGCTCAGGTGAATGGCGAGCTGCTCGAGGCGCGTGTCGATCAGCTCGAGCGCCGTCTGGCGGAAGATCTCCAGGGTCTCTCCCGTGAACTCGGCCGTCACCAGGGGGTGTCCGTCGCGGTCGCCGCCGACCCAGTTCCCGAAGCCCACGCGCGGGAAGGCCTCCGGATCCGAGAGCCGCTCGAGATCGAAGCCGCTACCGCGCCAGGCCGCGCGCAGGCGCTGCTGCGCGCGGAGCACCACCTCGGGGAAGATGTGGTACAGGAAGTGCAGGACCTGACGCCTCTCGTCGGCCAGGCCGGGCTTCTCGAGGTAGATCTCGCCGGTCCGCCAGAGCCGCTCGATCCAGGCCCGCACCTCCGCCTCCAGCTCCGCCCGCTCCGAGCGCGTCCACATCGAGTTCTCGAGCTGGACCAGCCGCCGGTAGAGGCCGCGGTGGTGCTGGAGCACCGTCTGTCGCTTGGCCTCGGTGGGATGGGCGGTCAGCACGGGCTCGACGCGGATCTCGCGCAGGGCCGCTGCGATGGCCGGCTCGTCGAGGCCCAGCTCGCGCAGCAGGGCGAGGTTGCGCTCCCAGGAGCCGGACTCCTCGCCCAGGCGCTCCTCGTCCTCGAGGGCCCGCCGGTCCTGGGCCGTCGCGTTCTCCTCGGCCTCCTCGAGCAGCTGGAGCGCCAGGGAGTAGGCCTGCACGCAGCGCTCGGCGACCCCGGCGGGGAAGGTCTGCCCCGCCGCGACCGGCTCGCCTCCATTGTCCCAGAGCCCCTGCCAGGGGAGCAGGGGAGCGACGTCTGCGTGGCCGGTCGAGCTCAGCACGTCCGCCAGCGTGCGCATCAGGAAGCGGAGCGTCGTCTCGGCCTTTGCCCGCTTCCGCTCGTCCATGCCGAAGAGCGTACAGAAGCGCGGACGATTCGAAGCGGTGCCGCTCTCGCCCCGAGGCGGCCCCGAGTCGGCAGGCGGGGCCCGGCTGGCCCAAGCCGGCGAGGTGCTGCGCAGCGCGCCTTCGGCTGCCCTCAGAGCAGCCGGAGCTGGCCGTTCGCGCGCTCTCCGGCCTCGCCCGGGAAGGCGGGCAGCTCGCCCACATCGATGCGGGCGGCGATGCGCCGGTGCAGGCTGCGCGCCACCTCGGGCGTGCGGCGGTTGCTGGCGGTGTGGACGAAGACGAAGGGGTGCCGGCCCTCCGCGATCCAGCCCGCCACCCGCTGGGCCCACTCGTCGAGGAAGGGCTCATTGGTGGGGGCGTGCGGATGCCCGACGAAGCGAAGCAGAGGCTGCGCCCCGATCGCCTCGGGGCGCAGCGGCAGGTCCGGCTTCTCGTGGAGCGCGGCCAGCACCTCCGGATGCTCCGGGTCTCCGGCGCGCAGGGCCCGGGTGTCCATCACGACGCGATCGCAGCCGCGCTCGGCCAGCAGCTCGTCGCAGGGACCGGCCAGCGACGGATCGTCGAAGAAGGCGCGGTGACGTAGCTCGACCGCACAGGCCGTGCCCGGGGGAAGAGCGTCGAGGAAGCGCTCGAGCCGAGCCAGGTGCGAGGGGCCGAAGCTCGGCGGGAGCTGCAGCAGCAGGGGGCCGAGCCGCTCGCGCAGCGGCTCGATTGCCCGCACGAAATCTCCCAGGGGCTGCCGGATCTCGCGCAGCATGCGCACGTGGGTGATCTCGCGTGGGACCTTGAGGCAGAAGCGGAAGTCGGCGGGCGTGGCCTCGCACCAGCGCTCCACTCTGCGCGGGCCGGGGACGCTCCAGAAGGTGGTGTTGCCCTCCACGCTGTTGAAGACCCGGGCGTACTGCCGCAGCCGGTCGGCGGGACGGGCGTCGCGGGTGTAGAGGCGGCCGTTCCAGCCGTCGAAGCCCCAGAAGGGGCAGCCCAGGGCGTAGCGGTCGAGGGGCAAGATTCCGTCGCGAGATGAGCTTCCGGTCAGGCTATCACCACCGGCCGTCGCGGCCGAGCGGGCCACCGCCTGCAGACGCGTCGTGTCGATCGGCCGGCGTCCTCCGGCACGGGTGCGGTTCGGGGCCGCTTGACATCGCCCGCCTCGACGACGATCTTGGGCGGCGTGCTCCGCGCCAAGGCCTTCGCCCTCGGAGCGCTCGAGCGGGCGGTCCTCGACCGACTGTGGTCCGACGGCCCGTCGGACGTGCGAGCCATGCAGCGGGCCGTCGGGGAGCCGCGCGGCATCCGTTCCAACACGGTGCAGTCGACCCTCGAGCGCCTGCATCGCAAGGGGCTGGCGCGGCGTTCGAAGCAGGGTCGCGCCTACCTTTACGAGGCGACCCTCTCGCGCGGCGAGTGGCTCTCCCAGGCGATCGAGCAGGTCCTGCACGACCTGCCCGGAGCCGGCGCCGAGACCCTCTTGTCCGCCTTCGTCGACCTGCTCGAGCGAAGCGGCGACGAGCCGCTGGCGGCACTCGAGCGGCGCATCCGCGAACGGCGACGAGGGGCGGAACGTTGAGCGGCTGGCTGTCCGCTCTGCAGCTGGCGGCTCTCACGGGCGCCGCCGCCACCCTGGCCAGCCTGCTGGCGGGGGGGCTGCTCTACCGGCTGCTCCGCACGCCGCTACGGCGGCTGGCTCCCGCGCCCCGCGCCCGCTGGCTGTCGAGCATCGCAGCGGCACCCCTCGTGCTGCCCGCGCTGCTCCTCGGGCTGTGTCTGCTCCCCTCGCTCCTGGCGGGCCTCGGCCTCCAGCGAGACCACTGTCCCTCGCACGGTGGGCATCTCCACCTGTGTCTGCTGCACCTGCCGCGGGCCCTGCCGCCAGCCTGGGCTCTCGCTTCGCTCCTCGGCGCGGTGCCCCTCGTGGGAGCCGCCGGCGCCGTCGCCGCCGCGGCGCTGCGTGCGCGACGGCTGCAGAGCTCGCTCGAGCTGGCCTCCACCGGGCGCCTGCGGCCCGATGTGCGGCTCGTGGAAGCGGCGCTTCCGCTCTCCGTGACGGTGGGTCTGCTGCGGCCCCGCATCTTCCTCTCCCTGGGCTTCGTCTCCGGGCTGGACGGCGCGGGGCTCGAGTCGGTGATCGAGCACGAGCGCGCCCATGCGCGCCGGCGCGACGGATTGCGGAGGCTGATCGCGGCGGCGCTGTCCTGGATGTACCCCGCGGCGCTGCGACGGCCGTTGCTCGCCGATCTCGCCCTGGCCTGCGAGCAGGCCTGCGACGCAAGCGCGGCCGAGCGCGTGGGCGACCGCCTGAGCGTGGCCGAGGCCATTCTCGCGGCCGAGCGGCTGCTCGGCCGGAGCCGCGTCCCGGGCGGGGTCTGCGCCTTCGGCGGCAGCAGTGTTCCGGAGCGCGTCGAGCAGCTCCTCTCGGAGAGCGGCCGGCTGGCCTCTGCCCGTCCGTACGCCGCGCTGCGCTGGGTCGCGGCCTCTCTACTCGGGGGCGGGCTGGCGCTGGGTCTAGCCGATCCGGTGCATCACGGAGTCGAGCACCTGCTGGCCTTGCTCCTGCACTGAACTCCGATCTCTGGTCGGTCTCGCGGCGCGCGCATAGCCTGCGCAATCGCGATGCAGGCTCTGCGCTCCTCGCTCTGGCTCTCCTGGCTCGCGATCGTCGCGACGGGCACGGCTCTGGCGTCCGAACCCAGCGAGCCGGCAGAGGCGGAGAGCCAGGCGCCGTCACCGCAGCGCGATGCGCCGCCGACGTCGCAGACCTACGAGTTCACGGTCACCGAACGCAGGCCGGTCACGGCCTCCTCGACCCTGACGATCCCGGCCGAGGACTTCGAGCTGCGGCCCCTGGAGAGCGGCGGCCAGCTTCTCGAGGCGGTGCCCGGCCTGGTGACGGCACAGCACACCGGTGGCGGAAAGGCCGAGCAGTACTTCATCCGCGGCTTCGATGCCGATCACGGCACCGACCTCGCGGTCTACTTCGACGGCGTCCCCATCAACCTGCGCAGCCACGCCCACGGGCAGGGCTTCCTCGACCTGCACTTCGTCAGCAAGGAGACGATCGAGCGACTCGACGCCTTCAAGGGGCCCTACTTCGCGCGCTTCGGCGATTTCGCGACGGCGGCCGCGGTGGAGTACGTGCCCTTCGAGAGGCTCTCGGAATCCTTCGCCAAGTTCGAAGTGGGTGAGTTCGACACCTACCGGGCGGTGGGGGCTCTCGCGCCGCGCTGGGGGCCCTTCGGCGAGGACGGCTCGGCCGAAGGCTTCCTCTCCTTCGAGGCCTACCACACCGACGGGCCCTTCTCGAACCCGGAGGAGCTCTGGCGCTACTCGATCCTCGCCAAGGGAGGCGTGGACCTGGGCCCGGGGCTGCGGCTCTCGGGCCACGCGCTGGGCTACTGGGCGGACTGGAATGCGTCGGGCCTGATCCCCGAGCGCCTCGTGCAGAGTGGCGAGCTCTCGCGCTTCGGCTCCCTCGATCCGACGGAAGGAGGCCGTAGCGCCCGGGCGCAGGGCAAGCTCCAGATCGACTGGTCTCCCAGCCCGAACGGCCATCTGATGGCGAACGCGTACCTGGCCTACTACGACCTGGATCTCTTCTCGAACTTCACCTATGCGCTGGTGAACGGCGATCCGGACGTCGGCGACGGCATCGTCCAGCGCGACCAGGATCGAATCTACACGGGAGGGCGCCTCGAGTATCTGCACTTCTCGGAATTCATCCTGCCCGCTCGACTTCGGGCCGGCCTGGAGACGCGCTACGACGACGTGGACGTGCTGCTGGGGACCCAGACGCAGCGCCGCTTCAGTGGCTGCGTGCGCGAGCTGGTCGAGGACCCTCTGCCCTGCAACCACGATCGCGTGAAGTCCCTGTCGCTGGAGCCCTACTTCGAAGCGAGCCTCCGGCCCTTCGAGTGGCTGCAATTCGATCTGGGCCTGCGCTTCGCCTGGTTCCGCTTTGCGGGGCGGGACCTGCGTTCCGACGCGGCGCGCAGCGTCACCAACGAGACCCTCTGGCTGCCCAAGGCGAATCTCGTCCTCGCGCCCTTTGCCGAGAGCGCTCCCTGGCCGAGCCGGGTGGGCCTGCTCCGCGAGCTCGAGCTCTTCGTGAACTTCGGTATCGGCTATCACTCCAACGACGCGCGGGCCGTCTTCGCGGATCCTTCGGCAGTCACTCTCCCGCGGGCCACCGGGGCCGAGGTGGGGCTCCGGACCCGGCTCTTCGGTCGGATCGAGGTGGCCGTCGACGGCTGGTTCCTCAACCTCGAGGACGAGCTGGTCTTCGTGGGCGACGAGGGCACGACGGAATCCGCCGGAGAGAGCAATCGCCTGGGCGTCGAGTTCGTGACGCGGATGGACCTCCTCGAGTGGCTCTACCTCCAGGGGGACGTGGCCTACACGAGCGCCCGGCTGGTGGAGACGGGGGGAGCCGTGCCCCAGGCGCCGCGTTTCCTGGCGCGGGGGGCCGTCGGCGTGCGCTGGGAGGGCTTTGCCGCGGAGCTGGGGGTGCGGCACCTGGGCGATCGCGTCGCCAGCGAGGACTTCTCCGAGCCGAAGCTCTCCGGCTACACCGTCCTCGATCTGGGCCTGCGATACCGTTGGCGCTTCTTCGAAGTCGGCCTGTCCGTGGAGAACCTCACCGACACACGATGGCGGAGCTCCGAGTTCTTCTACGAGTCCTGTGCCCCGGGGGAGCTCGGGGTGGATCCCGCCTGTCCGGTTGGCGGCGGCGGTGCCGGTATCGGCGACTTCCACTTCACGCCGGGCAATCCACGCAACGTCCGCGGCTGGATCGCGCTGCGCTACTGAGCCACGGCCGAGAGGGCGCCCGGGCCCTCCCGCTGCTCGTCCTCGCGCTCGCATGCACGGGACCGTCGCCCCGGGAGCTCCCGGTACCCGCGCAGGTTCCGGCCGAAGATGCCTTCCCGGTCTTCGGGGAGCGCGAGGTCGACGTCCCCGCGCGTCCCCTCGAGCCACTCCGTCCGCGCTACCCCGAGCAGCTTCGAGAGAGGGGCATGGAAGGACGCGTCGAGGCGCGCGTCGTGGTCTGGCCGGACGGGAGCGTGCGAGGCCGTGAGCTGATCGCCAGCGACCATCCGGAGTTCACGAAGGCCGTGCGGGCCGAGCTCGAACGCGCCCGCTT
Organism: uncultured Spirochaetales bacterium; assembly: GCA_964649065.1. Taxonomy (GTDB): domain Bacteria; phylum Myxococcota_A; class UBA9160; order UBA9160; family SMWR01; genus CAZYOL01. The sequence continues at coordinate 33,528 of CAZYOL010000003.1, read as the reverse complement.
CGCGCCGGGCCTGCGCCATGGCAAGCCCGTGGCGTCGAGCGTGACGCTGGTGCTCCACTTCCGCCTCGACCGCTGACGGCCGGCAGCCGAGGGGCGCTCGCTCCCCTCGATTCGCGCCGGCATCTCCTCCGTGCCGTGATCCTCTCCCGTCGGTTGCGACGCTTCCGCTCTGACTGGACGGGGCGACGGGATGGCGATTCCCGCCCGCGCTGCGTACCTTCCTACGATGGGCCTCGGGCGGGCGTGGATGCGAGGCGGTGTCGTCTTGCTGGCGGCGCTGCTGCTGGGCGGCGCCGACTGCCCGCACTGCGAGGGCCAGGCCGGCCACGGGGCGTCCACCGGCTTCGCCGGCGCAACCGCCGCCGCTCCGGCCTGCCATGCCGCACCCGAGAGCGGGCCCGCCGACCCCTCCCGGGCTGCGGCGCCCTCGCTGGAATGCGGCTGCCCGAGCTGCACCAGCGACGTGGGCGTGGCGCCCCTGGCGCGTGCGGTGCTGCCCGTGCGCGCGGGGATCTCTCTCGGCCACACCTGGCCGGCCGGGGAGGCGCAGGCGCTGCCCGCGCCTGCGCGCTGGAAGCCGCCTCCCTATCCGGGCTTCGACGAGCAGACGGTCGTCCTCCTGAGCTGTGCGCCGGCCGGCCGGCGCCGCTCGGAGCCGGTGTAAGGTCTTCGCCCAGCACCGGATGCCGCCGCGGGCGCGGGGTGCGCCCGCTCGCCGCTCCGGTCACTCGGAGGATCGATCCCATGGATCGTCGGGAATTCCTGTACGGAGCGACGACGGGCGTCGCCGCCATGACCCTGGCCCGGGCCGCTGCGGCCCAGGCGGAGCACGCGGAGGGCGGGCACCACTCGGCCTCGCACGGGGCAGTGGACAAGCGGATCCTCGCCCTGCGCGAGGCCACCCTGGACTGCCAGGACGCGGCGGCGGAGTGCATCCGCCACTGCGTGGCGGAGCTCGCCTCCGGCGACACCACCCTGGCCCGCTGTCTGGAGAGCGTGCTGCGCGTGCAGGCCGTCAGCCGCGCAACCCACGCCATCGCCGCCTCGGATGCGGCAATGAGCCCGCGCACGCGCGACCTGGCTGCCGTCTGCGCGGACTTCTGCAACGACTGCGCCGGGGAGTGCGAGCCCCACGCCGAGAAGCACCCGTCGTGCCAGGCTTGTCTCGAGGCCTGCCGGCGCTGCGTCGAGGCCTGCGACGCCTACGCCGCCTGAGCGGGCGGCTGCATCGGCCCGGGGCGCCGGCGGCGCCCCCGGCCGCCGCGGGCGGCCCACGGCGCGGTGTGGTGGGAGTCGCCGCGGAAGACTAGGCTCGATCCGGAGGTCCCATGGGCGAAGCCCCGGTTCGCACATTCCTGGAGTCCGAGGTCGAGCGGCTCGAGGCCTTCGACTTCGTGGCCTTCGGGCCCGCCGGGAACCCCCTCCACGTCGTGGAGATCACCCGCCGGGAGGGCGGGAGCCTGGAGGTACGGGTCCCGGGTCGACCGCCCATCGTGCCGGGCCTCGCCGAGCCGACGCGCGCGCTGCTGCGCGAGCGTGGCTTCTCCTCCGAGGACGATTCGGACCCCAAGCGGCCCTGGGCGCGGAGCGCGAGCGACTCGGCCTCGGCCGTGGCGAGCGCCTTCGAGGTGCTGACGGGCGTCTTCGGCGCGAAGCCGGACGCGCCCGTGGACGTCGCCCATGGGAGCCACCGGGCGGAGCACGAGGCACGCCTCAAGCTCGAGAGGGTCCGCGAGCGCGTGGAGCAGGTGCTGCACGAGATGCTCGGCTCCGTTCCCCAGCGCGACGGCGACGGGGACTACGTGCTGCCGCTCAACGACGTGCACGTCCTGGTCGCCCCGCGCGTGATCCCGACCGGCGACGTGATCCTGCGCGTCTTCGCGGTGACCAACGTGGGGGTGAACGTCACGCCCGATCTCGGCCTGCTCCTCGCGCGGCTGAACTTCGGGCTGATGTTCGGCCGCTTTGCCCTGGACGCCGAGCACCGCTCGATCTGGGTGGACGAGACCCTGCTCGGGGAGCACGTGAGCGACGAGCAGCTCCGCTTCACGATCGGCATGGTCGCCTCGATCGCCGACGAGTGGGACGACCGGCTGAAGCAGATGTTCGGCGGCGCCACCTACCAGGAGGTGCTCACCCAGCGCTCCCCGGCCGAGGCCCCGACGCCCAAGCCGGGCGCCGGCGGCTACCTCTAGCTTCCGCCGCTAGCCTGGCTGCGGGAGCGAGGGGATGCAGACCGCGATCAGCATCGGGGGGCCCGAGGCAGGGCTCCAGCGCGATTTCGAGGAGACGGCGATCTTCGCGGTCGAGGCCGAGAAGCTGGGCGTGGACCAGGCCTGGACCTCGGAGGCCTGGGGCCTGGACGCCGTGTCCACTCTGGCCTATGTCGCCGCGCGGACGCAGCGGATCGCCCTCGGGACGGGGATCCTGCAGCTCACGGCGCGCACGCCCAGCATGACGGCCATGACCGCCCTCAGCCTGGCGGCGCTGAGCCGAAACCGCTTCCTGCTGGGTCTGGGGGCCTCGGGTCCCCAGGTGGTCGAGGGCCTGCACGGGGAGTCCTTCCGCAAGCCGCTGACCCGCATGCGCGAGGTGGTCTCGATCCTGCGCCAGGCCTTCCGCGGCCGACCGCTCGTCCATCGGGGCGAGCACTACGAGCTGCCGCGGCCGGGCGGCGAGGGCAAGCCCCTGCGCCTGGGCTTTGCCCGCAACCAGAAGATTCCCATCTATCTGGCCACCCTCTCGCCCAAGGGCCTGGAGCTGACCGGAGAGCTGGCCGACGGCTGGCTGGGCGTCTGCTTCACACCGGAGCACGCGGAGGCGCACCTGGCCCACCTGCGGCGGGGCGCCGAGAAGGCCGGCCGCGCGTTCTCGGCGCTCAGCCTCTGCGCCGGAGGCACGGTCGCCATCACCGACGATCCGGAGCCCCTATTCCGGGCGGCCCGTCCGTTCTACGCCTTCATGCTCGGGGCCATGGGCTCCGCGCGGACCAACTTCTACAACGACGCCTACCGGCGCGGCGGCTTCGAGGATGCGGCCCGGGAAGTGCAGGCGCTGTGGCTGGCCGGGAGGCGCGGCGATGCGGCGCGGGCCGTGCCGGATGCCATGATCGAGCGCTCGAACTTCATCGGGAGCGAGGCCTTCGTGCGCGATCGGATCCGGCGCTACGGGGAGCTCGGCATCTCGAGCCTGCGCCTGGTGCCGGCCGGAGAGACGCTCACGGAGCGCCTGGACACGCTGGGTCGGATGGTCGAGCTGGTGCGGGAGGAGGCGCCCGCCTGAGCCGCGCCTCGGGTCCGCGTCCGGGCCCGGAGTTGCGGGGCGACCTCAGTCTTCGGGGACGGGGTCGATCGCCAGCAGGCTGGCGAGCCAGGCGACGAAGCTCGGGGCCACGGGCACGGCCTCGTCGGACTCGTGGCGCCAGAGCCAGACCGGGGCGTCCGGCACGGGAGCTTCGCTGGCCTCGAAGCGCAGGCAGAACTGGTTGCCGCAGCCGTCGCTGGCGATCGTGACCAGGTCGTCGGGCAGCCGCGAGCGGCGCCAGGCGATCGTCGCGCGGCCCACGTCCCGAGCCGCGTGGAACTCGCTCAGGTCGCGGACGTCGAGCTTGCGCGTGGTGATGGCGCGCAGCAGCGTGCCGCCGCAGATGACGGGCCCGATCTCGAGCATGAAGCGGCGGTAGGCGCGGGGCAGCGCGAGGGCCAGCTCCTCCTCGACGCCCGCCAGCACCTCCTCGGCATCGGGCTCCAGCGGGTAGTCCGGGTGCCCCCACTTGGCGGCGAAGGCGCGGTACAGCGCGCTCGGGTCCTCCTCGGGCATCGAGCCGCGAAGCCTACCGCCCCGCCGGGCGGCGGCCAGGCTGCGGGCGGCGCGGCCGCCGCTATCGTCCCGCGGCGCCGCTGGACTCGGGGGTCGTCTGGGTGAGATACGCGCTCGAGGTCTGGTCGAGCGACTGGCGGGAGATCGAGCGCACCTGCCTGCTGGCCGAGCGCCTCGGCTACGACGCCTTCTACTACGGGGAGTCTCCCACCGGCCTGAATCTCGACTGCTGGACGGTGCTCGCCGCGCTGGCCCGCGCCACCCGACGCATCCGTCTGGGGCCCGTCATCGCCAACCTGCTCCCGAGCTACCGCTCGCTGGCCCTGTTGGCGCGCCAGGCCGCCAGCGTTGCGCTGATCTCCGGGGGTCGACTCGACTTCCGAACCGGCGCCGGCGCCGCGCGGCGCTACGCCGAGCCCTGGTGGCGACCCTTCGGCGTGTCCTACCCCGGCTACGCCGAGCGGCTCGAGCGCCTCGCCCTGGATCTGCCCGTGCTGCGCAGGCTGTGGGCCGGCGACAGCCTGCGCCTGGCCCCGGAGCCGGGGCAGCCGGAGGTGGGCCTGGGCCTTCCGCCTCTGGAGATCCCCGTCACCGTCGCGGCCAGCGGCCCCTCCGGCCTGGCCTGCGCCGCGCGGCTGGCCGACGTCTGGGAGGCCTCCTACCGCACTCCGGCCGAGTTCGCTGCCTTGCGCGCGCGCTTCGAGGCGCAAGCGGCAGGGCGAGCGCGGCCGGTCTTGCGCTCGCTCGAGGTGGACGGCTTCGTCGGACGCGACCGGGAGCGGCTCCGGGCGCTGCTCGGGGAGCTGCGAGAGCAGCGCGGAGCCGAGCACGCACCCCGGGTGATCGAGCGCGCGCTGTGCGGGAGACCCGAGGAGATCCCGGAGCAGCTGGCCCGACTGCGGGAGGTCGGGGTCGAGCAGCTGCTGCTGGCCTTCCACGATCCGCACGAGGCCCAGGCCCTCGAGGCCTTTGCCGAGGCGAGAGAGGCCTTCGAGGCGGGTTGAGGCTCAGCTCCGCTCCCACTCCGCATCCACCAGCTTCATGCTGGCGGGGGGCGGCTCGTGCCGCGGGTCGCAGCGATAGCGGCGGAAGCTTCGCAGGCCGGCGAGCTCGCGCATCACCTCTTCGTCGAGCCAGGCGCGGAAGCGGCAGGCCCTCGGCTCTCGTGCGATCAGCTCGACGGTGGCGTCGGCCAGCAGCTCCGGTCGACTCAGCTCCCGGTCGGCCACCATGCCCATGCGCTCGGTCGCCGCGGTCTTGACCGCGGTGATCGGCCACAGGGCGCAGGCGTGGACCTCGCTCTCTTCCGCGTCGATGGCCTGGGCCAGCAGCGTCATGCCCAGCTTCGAGACGACATAGGGAGCCTTGCCCGCGGCTGCGCTGCCGGGCAGCGGCGGAGACATCATCAGCACGTGGCCGCCGCTGCGGCGCAGCAGGGGGAGGGCGAAGCGGCTCGCCAGGTAGGCGGCCCGCACGTTCACCGACATCACGAGGTCGAACTTCTCGACCGGCCAGGCGTCGACCGGGCCCAGGAAGAGGGCCCCCGCGTTGTTGACGAGCACGTCGAGCTGGCCGAAGCGGTCGATGGTCTGCTCCACCATCTCCTCCACCTGGTCCTCGAACCTCAGGTCGACCGGGATCACCAGGGCCTCGCAGCCCAGGCCCTCGACCCGACGGGCCACGTCGCGCAGCGTGCCCGGCAGGCGGGGGTGTGGATCGAGGGTCTTGGCGGCGAGGGCCAGCCGGGCGCCCTGGCGGGCGCAGGCCTCGGCGCAGGCCGCTCCCACGCCGCGGCTGGCGCCCGTGATCAGCACGACCTTGTCCTTGAGCCTCATGTCGCTCCCGTCTCGAGCTTGGCGTAGCGGCTCAGCGCGTCCGACAGCGTGGAGTCGTCCACCCCCGGCATTCCCAGCACGCCGGCCAGCCACGGGGGCCGCTCGCTGCAGCAGACCGAGACGGGACGCTCGAGGCCGGAGAGCAGCGCGGCCATGCGCGCGAAGGAGGCGGCGTAGTCGGGCGGGCGCGGATCGCGGGACAGCTCGTAGAGGGCCCAGGGGTCGGGCGGCGCCTTGCCCGCCGGCGGTGCCGCGGGCACGAAGGGCGTTCCCGGCTTCGGGCCGCCGCCGGCCAGACCGGCGCCGTCCATCAGGATCGCGCCGCGCACCCGGGAGGCCCGCACACCGGCGAGCATCAGGGCCACGTAGGCGCCGAGCCCCCGGCCCAGCAGGGTCGCCGTGCCTAGATGTCGCAGTGCAGTGTCGGCGTCCGCCAGCAGCACCTCGGCCGTGTAGCCCCCGCCGAGGGGGATCGTCGAGTCTCCGTGCCCGGTGAAGTCCAGGGCGTGGACGGAGCCCGGCCAGGCCTCCAATCCCTTCGGGACGCGCAGGGGCGATCGCTCGGCGAGGTCGTGCAGCAAGAGCAGCGGCCGCTCTCCCGGGGATCCCGAGCGCGCCTCGCGGAGGCTGTGGAGGGCCAGCTCCACGCGACCGTTCACGAGCTTCACGGTCGAGGGCGGAGCCATCAGCCCAGGAACTCGAGCACCAGATCGGCGATGCGCCGGGGCTGCTCCAGGTGGGCGAAGTGGCCGATCGCCTCGAGGGCCCGGAGCTGGGCCCCCGGCGGCAGGAAGGGCTCGATGGCCTCGACGCTGGCGCCCCAGCTCATCGGCTCCTGCACCAGGCCGAAGAGGGCCAGCAGGGGCACGCTCAGGCCGCGCAGGCGGTGGGGCTCCCACTCCGGCCGCAGCAGCCCGAAGGCGGCCGTGCGCAGCAGCGGATCCAGCTTCCAGCGCCACCCGTGCTCGTCCTCCCGGGCCCCGGCCCGGACCAGGTAGCGCAGGCAGTCGAGGGAGAGACGCGGATTCATGGTCTGGCGCCGGCGGGCCAGCTCCTCGAGGGAGCGCGCCGGCGGGGTCTCGCCTCCGAGCCGCGCGCGCGCGTCCAGCCAGCTCGCCATGCCCTCGGCCAGCAGCCGGGCCTGCTCCTCCGGGCTGAGGGGGCCCGGCGGCCTCTCGAAGGGCATCCCGTCGATGTTCACGAAGCGCAGGAAGCGGTGGGGCAGGGCCTGGATCAGGCCCAGCAGCACCAGCCCTCCCTTGGAGTGCCCGAGCGCATGCACCGGCGCGGGCGAGGTCGAGTCGAGGACGACCCTGGCGTCGTAGACGTCGGCGGACCAGCCGTAGAGTGCGGCGTGATCCGAGTCGCCGTGGCCGCGCTGGTCCCAGCACACGACCCGGAAGCCCTCCTGGGCCAGCAGCGGGGCGAAGAGGTCGAAGCTGCGACCGAAATCGAAGCCCCCGTGCGCCAGCAGCACCGGCTGGCCGCGCTCGGGGCCCCACTCGTGCACCGCCAGGCTCAGCCCGCCGGAATCGACGTGGCGCGTGCGCTCGGGCGGGCAGGCGAGGGGCGGGCCGGTCTCGGCGCAGGGCGTGCCCTCGCCCGGCGGCTCAGGCACCGGCCGAGCGGCGCGCCGTGTCGAAGCTCTCCCAGGGATCCTCGCTGGCGGCCAGATCCGGGTCCCACCAGCCCGCCTTCATCGTCAGCGCCACGACGTGCTTGTACTGGATGAGCGCCTGTCCGATCACGGCGAAGGCCGTGGGCACCCGGCGCCTGCGCACGGCCTGGAAGCAGCGGTCCGGAAGATCGCGGAACTCCGGGCCCAGGCTCGCGTAGGCCTTGAGCAGCCCCTCGCGGATGGTGATCGCCTCTTCCAGGGTCGTTCCCAGGTGCGCGGCCCCGCCCTGGGGCCAGTGGGCGCAGACCGTCCGCACCCGATCCAGGAAGTGCGCGGGGCGGTAGAGGCGATTGAGCAGCCAGCGGTGGCCGTGCGAGAGCTGCTCGACGGACATCTGCTTGGGGATGATGTTGGTCTCGACGTAGAAGTCGTCGCGCACGGCCACCAGGCGCCCCTCGGCCTTGAGCCGCGCCTCCAGGGGGGTGCCCTCCGGCGCGTTCAGCATGCCGGTGCCGCAGATGGGCGGGCCCGCCTCCTGCAGGAACTCGAACTGCTCGCGGAAGACGTCCGGGGTGTCGTGGTCGAAGCCGACGATCACGCCCGCCATCGGCAGGATGCCGTGGCGCATCAGCTCGTGGAGGTCGTTCACGAGGTCGCTGGCCATGTTCTGGCGCTTCTTGACCTCCTTGAGCGCCTCCTTGTTCGGCGTCTCGATGCCGACGAAGGCGATGCGCAGGCCGGCGTCGGCGCAGAGATCGAGGATCTCCGGGCTGCGTGCGATGTCGATCGAGAGCTGGGTGCCGAAGATGACCGGTCGCGGGTGCTTGCTCTTGTTCCAGTCCCGGAGGGCCTGGAGGATCTCGATGGCCTTCTTGCGGTTCGCCGTGAAGTTGTCGTCGGAGATGAAGACGCCGCGGTAGCCGAGGCGGTAGAGCGAATCGGCCTCCTTCAGCACCTGCTCGGTGGTCTTGTAGCGGATGCGTCGCCCCAGGTAGACGATCACGTCGCAGAACTCGCACTCGAAGGGGCAGCCGCGGCTCGTCTGCATCACGCCGCTCGTGTAGAGGTGGTTCTGCAGCAGGTCCATGCGCGGCACCGGCGAGGCCTGGATGTCGGCGGAGCCGGGCTCGTCGTAGGCGTCCTGGTGGCTGCCCTTGCGGAAGTCCTCGAGGAAGACCGGCCAGGTGCTCTCCACCTCGCCCGTGAAGAGCACGTCCGCGTGGGGCCGGCAGCGCTGCGGGCTCAGCGTGGCGAAGGGGCCGCCGATCGCCACCAGCTTCCCGCGCCTGCGGAACTCGTCGGCCAGCTCGAACATGCGCCGGGCCTGGGTCACGTAGCCGGTGATGCCGACCAGGTCGCAGTCCTTGTCGAAGTCCACCCGGCTCACGGTCTCGTCGCAGATCTCGACCTCGATGTCGTCGGGTGTGAGCGCGGCGAGGGTCGGCAGGGCCAGGTTCGGGATGAATCCCGGATTGCCCGTGATGTCCACCGCCTCGGTCTGGCTGTAGAAGGTGGCGTGGATGTGGTTGCTCTGCATCGGGGGATTCACGAGGTAGATGCGCATCAGGCCACCCCTCCCGCCGTCCGAGCCGGCTCCATCGCCACGGGCTCGAAGGGCTCGCTGCGTTCTGCGAGTTCCGGGTCCCATTGCCCCGTTTGCTTCATGACCGTGACGATGTGCTTGTACTGGAGCAGGAACCAGCCCACGCCCCCCAGCGCCGAGGCCTTGCGGCTGGCCGCGAAGCAGCGGTCCGGAATCGATTCGAATTCGGGCCCCATCTGCTGGTAGGCCCGCCGGATGCCCAGGAAGAGCTTCATGGCCTCGGCCGAGCCCACGCCGAGGTAGACGTTGCCCCCCTCGGGCCAGACCTCGCAGACGTCGAGCACGCGCTGCACGAAGTGCTCGGGGTGGTAGAGGCGGTTCAGCAGCCAGCGCAGGCCGTGGCGCAGCTGCTCCGGGCTGATCTGCTTGGGGATGATGTTGGTCTCGACGTAGAAGTCCTCGCGGCTGGTGACCAGGCGGCCTTCGGCCTTGAGCCGCGCCTCCAGGGGGGTGCCCTCCGGCGCGTTCAGCATGCCCGGCGCGCAGATCGGCATGCTGGAGGCCTGCAGGAAGTCGAACTGCTCGCGGAAGACGTCCGGGGTGTCGTGGTCGAAGCCGACGATCATGCCCGCCAGCACCGCCAGGCCGTGGCCCTGGATCGTCCGGATGTCCTGCAGGAGATCGCTGGCCACGTTCTGGCGCTTGCGGACCTCGGTGAGCGAGTCCTTGTTGGGCGTCTCGATGCCGATGAAGGCCACGCGCAGGCCGGCCTCGGCGCACAGCGAGAGCAGCTCCTCGTCACGCGCGGAATCGATCGAGAGCTGTGTGCTGAAGAGCACCGGATCGTCTCCCTTGGCCCCGTTCCACTCGCGCAGGGCCAGCAGGATCGCCTTGGCCTTCTTGCGATTGGCGGTGAAGTTGTCGTCGGAGAGGAAGATCGAGCGGTAGCCCCGGGCGTAGAGGGCGTCGGCCTCCGCCAGGATGTGCTCCACCGGCTTGTGTCGCATCTTGCGGCCCAGGTAGACGATGACGTCGCAGAACTCGCACTCGAAGGGGCAGCCGCGGCTCGTCTGGATGACGCCGCTGATGTAGGCGCCCTTCTTCAGCACGTCGATGTCGGGGGCGGGAGAGCTGGCCAGGTCGGGCTTCTCGCTCTCGTGGTAGCTGTCGCGATAGTCGCCCCTCCGGAAGTCCTCCAGGAAGGCCGGCCAGGTGCGCTCGGCCTCCCCGGTGAAGAGGATGTCGGCGTAGGGACGGCAGCGGCTGGGGCTGAGGGAGGCGTAGGGGCCGCCGATGGCCACCAGCTTGCCGCGCTCGCGGAAGGCGCGCGCCAGCTCGAACATGCGCTTGGCCTGGGAGACGTAGCCCGTGATGCCCACCAGATCGCAGGACTTGTCCAGATCCACCGGCTCGACGGTCTCGTCGCAGACCTCGACCTCGATGTCGTCGGGCGTGAGCGCGGCCAGGGTCGGCAGCGCCAGATTCGGGATGAAGCCCGGCTTGTCGGTGATCTCCGCCGATTCAGACAGGCTATAGAAGCAGTTCTGCATCGCGGGGTTGATCAGGTAGATCCGCATCACTTCCCCCCTGAGCGCCGCAGGCGCTCGTTCCATCGGCCCCCACCATAGGCCATCTGCCCGCCTTTCAAGGCCGACGGGGCCTGGGCGGTAGATTCTCGAAGCTCGGGGGGCGGCGCTTGCGCCGGGCGAGCATCGCCTCGCCCACGTCCCCCGGACGGAACATGCCGGACTGCCACGTGGCGACCTGGTCGAGGGAGTCGGCCACGGAGTGATCGCGCGCGTAGTTGAGGGCCACCTTCGTGCCCCAGATCGCCGCCGGAGCCTGGGCGGCGATCTCGCGAGCGGTCTGCAGGGCGGCCTCCAGGGCCGCCTCGGGGCCCTCGAAGACCTCGTTCACCAGGCCGAGGCGGAGGGCGCTCTCCGCCGGGAGACGGCGGCCCGTGAAGGCCAGCTCGCGCACCACGCCCGGCGGGATCAGCTTCGGCAATCGCTGCAGCGTGCCGAGGTCTGCGGTGATCGCGTGGTTGATCTCGCCGATGCAGAAGAAGGCATTGGCCGTCGAGTAACGGATGTCGCAGGCCACCACCATGTCGAGCGCGCCGCCCACGCAGCCGCCCTGGATCACGGCGATCACCGGCATGCGGACTTCCTCGAGGGCGTTGAAGACCTCTTGGAGCTGCGTGGCGCGCGCGCGCACGTTTGCGCGCGCATCGGACTCGCTTCCCGACGGGTCGGGCCCGAGCGAGGCGAGCATCTCGTTGTCCATTCCCGCACTGAAGTGTCGGCCCGTGGAGGAGAGGACGATGGCCCGCACGTCGCCGCTCGCGTCCAGCTCGCCGAGCAGCGCCGGCAGCTCCCGCCAGAAATCGGCGTCCAGCGCATTGAAGCGCTTGGGGCGCGCCATGCGGACATGGGCGATCTGGTCCTTGGTGTCGACGTCGAAGAAGGAGGTTTCCATGGCTCGCGCTGGCGCGGCAGGATACCCCGCCGCGGGGCGGGGTGCGCCCGGGGGAAGCGCAAAAAGTGAAGGAAAAGCCCCACACCGCTCTTTGGCAGAACGCTCGTCTTGTGTATCGTCCGCATCCGTGCGTCGGGCGGCACAGGGCTTGACGCCGCGGGTACCGAACGCGAAGTTAGGCGCGCGAACGACCTTGGGGGGTCACCACACGCTCACGTCCATTGGGACCCGTGCAGGTGTGGACCGCGTAGCCTTGAAAGGAGAGGCATGAGCCAGCTCGAGGAAGAAATCACCGCCATCGTGGCCGAGGTGACCGAGATCGACGAGAAGGAGCTCTGGGAGCAGCGCGAGAAGCACTTCATGGACGAGCTCGAGATCGACTCGATGCTGGCCCTCGAGATCGTGGCGAGCATCGAGAAGAAGTACCGGATCGAGATCGAGGAGGAAGAGCTCCTGGATGTGACGTCGCTCACAGCCACGATCGCACTGGTCCGGCGCGAGCTGGAAAAGAACGCCGCCGCCTAGAACGTTCGTGTCGACCGGCCTCGACTTCGACACGCTCCGTCGGCTGCTGCCGCAGACCTACCCGTTCGTCTTCATCGACCGGGTGATCGACGTCGTTCCTTTCGAGTCGATCGAGTGTCTGAAGAACGTCAGCGGCAACGAGCCCTACTTCGCGGGGCACTTCCCGGAGATCGCGATCATGCCGGGTGCGCTGATGATGGAGGCCTGCGCGCAGGCCTCTATCCTGCTCTTCCGAATGAGTGATACCGGGGAGTCGATGCTCTCGGCGGAGCCCGACCAGGTCTTCGTGGTCGGGCGCTCGCGCTCGCACTTCCTGCACCCCGTCGTGCCGGGCGATGCCCTGCGCATCTTCGTCGACGTCGAGCGGATCTACTCGAAGGCCGCCATGGTCAAGGCTCGCGGTGAAGTGGACGGCCGAGTCGTGTTGAAGGCCGGGCTGACCTTCGCGCGCGTCGACCGCGCGGCGATCCAACGCGACGCGACCCTGTCCGCGGCGCAGTCGTCGGGGAACGGCTCCTGATGGCAGAGCGCGCGGTCATCACGGGGCTCGGTCCGATCACGTCCATCGGGGCGGGTCGCGACGACTTCTGGCGGGCGCTGCTCGAGGGGCAGGACGGCTCCAGCGAGGTCTCGAGCTTCGAGACCTCGGGCTTCAAGGTGCACCGCGCCTGCGAGCTGGACGACGATGCCCTCTTCGGACGCGAGATCCGCCCGGCGGGCGATCGGGATCCGGGGCGGGCCAGCCTGCTGGCCATCGAGGCGGCGCGCCTGGCGCTGGCGGACGCCGGCCTCGACAGGCCGCCGCGCAACGCCGGCGTCGCAGTGGGGACCACCGGCGGCGAGATCCAGGTCCTCGAGCACATGAACGACGTCAGCCTCGAGCGCGGCCAGGAGGCCGTGCCCGAGCGCGAGTTCCTGAAGCACCCCTGCCACGTGATCTCCGGGAGCGTGGCGTCGGCCTTCGATCTCTGCGGGCCCAACGTGGTCGTGCCGACGGCCTGCGCCGCCGGCAACTACGCCCTCTCGATCGCCGGGGGCTGGGTGGGCACGGGCCAGACCGAGGTCGTGCTGGCCGGCGGCTCCGATCCGCTCTCCAGGGTGGCTTTCACGGGCTTCGCCCGTCTGGGTGCCATCGCCCCGGAGTACTGCCGGCCCTTCGACCGGGAGCGTCAGGGCCTGCTGATCGGCGAGGGGGCGGGCATGGTGGTGGTGGAGTCCCTGAGCTCGGCGCGGCGGCGCGGCGCGCGGATCTACGCCGAGGTCGTCGGGGCGGGCTTCTCCTGTGACGCCCATCACATGACCATGCCCCATCCCGAGGGCCGCGGGATCCAGCTGGCGATGCGCCGGGCGCTCAAGGCCGCCCGCGTGAGCCCGGGCGAGGTCGACTACGTGAGCGCCCACGGCACCGGCACCAAGGCCAACGACAAGATCGAGTCCGCCGCGGTGCGCGCCCTCTTCAACGACCGGGGGGAGGCGCCGATGAGCTCCATCAAGTCGATGATCGGTCACACCATGGGAGCGGCGAGCACCATCGAGACCATCGCCTGCTGCCTGGCGATCGAGACCGGGGCGATCCCGCCCACCATCCACTACGAGAACGCGGATCCCGAGTGCGAGGTGGACATGGTTCCCAACGAGGCCCGGCAGCACCCGGTGCGCGTGGCACTCAACAACGCCTTCGCCTTCGGCGGGAACAACAGCTGCCTGGTCCTGAGGGCCGTCGACGCATGAGGGTGGTGATCACCGGTGCCGGACTGCTCTGCCCGGCCGGGCTGGGCCCCGAGGTGGCCTTCGAGGCGATGCTCGAGGGGCGCGTGGGCATGCCCGGGACCCTGTCCGACTTCGAGCCGGGGGCCTACCTCGGCGAGCGCGGCATCCGCCACTTCGACCGCACCGCCCTGCTGCTGGCGAGCGCGGCCACGGCAGCCATCGACGCGAGCAAGCTCCCCGAGGGGGCGTACGAGCCCGAGGAGATCGGCATCGTGGTGGGCGAGACCCACGGGAGCATCCAGTCGATCGCGGACTTCGATCAGGAGGCCCTGCGCGAGGGGCCGCGTTACGTGAATCCGCAGTCCTTCGCGAATACCGTGATCAATGCGCCCGCGGGGCGCCTCGCCATTCGACTCGGAGTCACCGGACTCAACTCGACGCTCTCGAGCGGCTCCGCCTCGGCGCTGGACGCCCTGGCCCACAGCCTGGCCACCCTGAGCGGCAGTCAGATTCGCGCGGCGATCTGCGGGGCGGCCCTGGGCTACTCGAGCGAGATCGAGCTGGGCTTCCAGCGCGCGGGCCTGCTGGGCGACGCCGCCCAGGCCGAGGCGCCTTTCGGCGCCAAGCGTCGCGGCGCCGTGCTCGGAGAGGGGGCGGCGGTCGTGGTGCTCGAGCACGAGTCGGCGGCCGAGACGCGCGGCGCACCCGCGCTGGCCTGGATCGCCGGCGCCTGCACCTCCTTCGCTCCGCCCGAGGGCTCCACGGCGCCCCACGAGGGCCTGGTCGTCGCCATGCGCGGAGCCCTCGCGCAGGCGTCGCTGCGCGCCGAGGATCTCTCGCTGATCTCCTCCGGGGCCTCCGGCAGCGTGTCCGGTGATGCGATCGAGTTGGCCGCGATTCGCGCGCTGCTCGGCGAGGCGGCGGGGGCCGTGCCCGTCAACGCTCCCAAGTCGGCGACGCGCGAGTGTCTCGAGGCCTCCGGCGCCATCGGCGTCGTCTCCGCGACGAGCTCGATTCTCTCCAACCGGATTCCTCCCGTGGCCGGGCTCGCGAACGTCGACGCCGACGCGGCCGGGCTCGACCTGGTGATCGGCGAGGCGCGGGAGACGACCGTGGACCACGTCCTGGTGACGGCTCGCGACGAGGCCGGGCACTGCGGCGCGGTGGTGGTGTCCCGGGCGTGAAGCAGGCCATGCGCGCATCGGAGCTGCTGGATCGTTACGACCAGGTGGTGATCGGAGCCGGCATCGGCGGGCTCACCTGCGGCGGCTTTCTCAGCCAGGCCGGCGGCCGCACCCTGGTGCTCGACCAGCACTACCTGCCGGGCGGCTACTGCACCGCGTTCCCGCGCAAGAAGTACGTCTTCGATGCGGCCGTCCACCACATCGGCGGATGCGGGCGCTTCGGCATCGTCGGGCAGGTGGTCTCGCGGCTCGGGGTGGAGGTGAAGCTCCTGCGCCTCGACCCGATGGACCACCTGATCTTCCCGGATCTCGAGCTGGAGATCCCGGCGGAGCTGGAGCAGTACCAGGTCGAGCTGGCCCAGCGCTTCCCCGACGAGAAGGAGCAGATTCCGCGCTTCTTCACCGACCTCGTGCGCCTCTACCGGCAGGTGTTGAACCGGCGCCGCGGCGGCGAGCTGATCGATCGCTACCGGGGCTCCACCTACCACGAGATGCTGGCCGACTACTTCGAGGATCCGCGGCTCGTGAAGGTCCTCGCCGGTCAGTGGGGCTACCTCGGCTCCCGCGCCGAGGAGATCTCGGCGGTCGGGATGTGCCAGATGCTCGTGAACTACCTGAAGGACGGCGCCTACTACCCGGTGGGGAGCACCCAGGCCTTCTCGAATGCGATGGTGGACGCGGTGCAGCGAGCGGGCGGTCACGTCTGCCTGCGCCAGCACGTCAGCGAGATCCTGATCGAGGGCAACCGGGCCGCCGGGGTTCGGCTCGAGGGGGGGCGGACGATCCGCGCCGACACGGTGATCAGCGCCATCGATGCCCGCCAGCTCTTCTTCGATCTGCTCCCCGAGTCGGCCTGTGCCCCGGAGCGCCAGCGCATCCGCGAGCTCAAGGCCGGTCCCTCCTTCTATGGCTTCTACGCGGCCTTCTCTCCGGAGGTCGACCTGTCGCCGCTGGTGCGGGGCTTCTATCACTTCCCCGAGGACCATCCGGCCATCGACTGGATCTACCTCTCGGTCACCACGGAAGTCGATCCGGGCCTGGCGCCGAACGGCGAGCAGATCGTGTCCGCCACGGTCGGCGTCCGGCCGGACTCCGAGGCCTTCACGAGCTGGCAGGACTCGAAGGCCAGCATGTCCGAGGCCGTGCTCGGCTATCTGGACGACCGGGTGCCGGGCATCGGAAATCATCTCACCTTCCTGGAAGCGGCGTCGCCACGGACGCTGGCGCGCTATACGCTCTCCAAGGAGGGGGTGGCCTATGGCTGGGCAGTGACCCCAGACCAGTCGGGCAACGACCGCTTCGCTCAGCACACCTCACTCGACGGTCTCTGGCTCGCGGGCCAGTGGACCTCACCGGGTCCCGGGGTGTGCGCGGTGGCAGCTTCAGGTTGGATGGCCGCCAAGCGAATCCAGGAGAGTGGAGAAGAGGGGAGGGCCTCGTGAAGAAGAAGCTCGTACTCATCAACCCGCACCCCAAGGGGCGCCACGGCGAAGAAGACATCCGGGTGATCGTGCAAATGCCGCTCAACCTGGCCTACATCGCCGCCCACACGCCGCAAGACGCGTGGGAAATCGACATGATCGACGAGATCCACGAGGAGGCCCTCGACGACGAGGGGCGGCTGACCTTCGACGCCGACCTCGTCGGCATCACCTCGCTCACCTACCAGGCGCCGCGCGCCTACAAGATCGCCGCCCAGTGCCGCGCGAAGGGCATCCCGGTGGTCTTCGGCGGCACCCACGCGACCACCGCCCGCGAGGAGGCGATGAACCACGTGGACGCCGTGGTCGTCGGGGAGGCGGAGCCGATCTGGGCCAAGATCCTGGACGACTTCGAGAACGGCACGCTCGAGAAGCTCTACGACGGCGACTTCCCGGACCTGACCTACATGCAGAAGCATCCGGACCGGGATCTCTTCAAGGGCAAGTACGGTTACAAGTACTCGTCGATCGTGACCACCAAGGGCTGCCCCTGGCGCTGCGAGTTCTGCAGCGTGCCCATGTCTTCGGGCCGCACCTACCGGGAGCGGGAGATCGACGACGTCCTCGACGAGATGGAGGCCACGCCTTTCCGTGGCCTGATGTTCGCCGAGGACAACTTCTACGGCTACAAGCCCGAGTCGAACGAGCGGGCGCGGAAGCTCTTCCGGGGCATGGTGGAGCGCGGCATCCGCAAGGACTGGTTCGGCTTCTCGCAGTTCAGCACGGGCCACGACGTCGACGCGCTGAAGGACATGTCCGACAGCGGCTGCCTCGGCATGCTGATCGGCATGGAGTCGACCGACCCGGAGGTGCTGAAGAAGCTCCGCAAGGGCTCGAACCTGAAGACCGGCGTGGAGAACTACCCGTCGGCCATCAAGAACATCCACGACAACGGCATGGTCGTCTGGGCCTCCGTGATCTGGGGGGCCGACTTCCAGACCAAGGATGCCTTCAAGGTCATGACCGACTACATCCTGGAACACTCCATCGACATCCTGACCTTCGGCATCCACTGCCCCTTCCCCTCGACGCCGCTCTTCAAGCGGATGGAGAAGGAGAACCGGCTGCTGCGGGACAACTTCCCGGAGGACTGGGAGTACTACGACACCGCGCACCTGACCCACACGCTCTCGCACATGTCGCTGGACGACTTCATCGAGGGCATGCAGTACGTGTACGACAACCTCTACGCGGGCCGGGCCCTCCGCGAGCGCTTCGTGAAGTCGCTCAAGGCCAATGGCAGCCGCCGGACGGCGATGTTCGCGTACAAGGTGAGCAGTGACTGGGACAAGGTGTTCCGGCAGGTTCTGGAAAATCTCTACGCGCTCCGCGAGTCGGGTCTCTACGAGCGCACCATGAAGGAGAGGGGGCTCACGTGCCTAAACTGATGCTGATCAATCCGCACCCGCCGGGGAATCGCGGCGAAGAGGACATCAAGGTCATCGTGCAGATGCCCTTGAACCTGGCCTACCTCTCCGCACTCACTCCGAAGGACGAGTGGGACGTCGACATCATCGATGAGGCGATCGAGCCGGCCATCGACGAGAACGGCAAGCTCCGCTTCGACGCCGATCTGGTGGGCATCACCACGCTCACCTACCAGGCGCCGCGGGCCTACCAGATCGCCGATGCGGCCCGGGCCCAGGGCATGAAGGTCGTCTTCGGCGGTGCCCATGCCACCACCCATCCGGACGAGGTGGCGCAGCACTCGGACGCCATCGTCAAGGGCGAGGCGGAGCTCGTCTGGGAGCAGTTCCTGGCCGACTACCGCAAGGACTCGCTGCAGCCGCTCTACGACGGGGGCCTCCCGGACCTGGAGCTGCTGAAGGACTACCGGCCGGATCGCGATCTGCTGACGAACAAGTACGGCTACAAGTTCTCGTCGATCGTGACCACCAAGGGCTGTCCCTGGCGCTGCGAGTTCTGCTGCGTGCCGGTCCTGCAGGGCCACAAGTACCGGATGCGGCCGGTCCACGACATCCTCGACGAGATGGAGGAGATCCCCTACCAGGGCCTGATGCTCGCCGAGGACAACTTCTACGGCTACAGCAAGGAGGCCAACGCCCACGCCAAGGCCCTGTTCAAGGGAATGGTCGATCGCGGGATCCACAAGACCTGGTTCGGCTTCACCCAGTTCAGCACGGGCCTCGACACCGAGGGGCTGGAGTACATGGCCCGCAGCGGCGGGCTGGGGATGCTGATCGGCATCGAGACCACCGATGCCCAGATCCTCCGCAAGCTGCGCAAGGGTCCGAACCTGAAGATCGGCGTGGACAACTTCCGCGTCGCCATCGACAACATCCACAACGCCGGGATGATCGTCTGGGGCTCGATGATCTTCGGGGCCGACGGCGAGGGTCCGGACACCTTCAAGAACGCCGTCGAGTTCGTGCGGGAGTCGGGGATCGACGTGATGACCTTCGGCCTCCTGACCAGCATGCCGGGGACCCACCTCGGCAAGCGGCTGGCCCAGGAAGGTCGGACGATTCGCCAGAACTTCCCCGAGGACTGGGTCTACTACAACTCGGGCCACCTCACGCACCTGCTGGAGAGCATGTCCCTCGAGCAGTTCATCGACGGCATGCAGTACGTCTACGACAACCTGTACAGCAAGCAGGCCCTGCGGGAGCGCGCCTTCGATGGCCGTCGGCGCACGGGGAACTCGTTCAACTCGATGTTCGCCTACCGCATCAACCTGGACTGGAAGGGGGTCTTCGAGCACGTGCTGAAGAATCTCCGGCTGCTTCGCGACTCGGGCATCTACCACGAGGCCGAGCGGAAGCGGCGGAAGGTGGCGTGAGACCCCGGGTCGCCGTCACAGCCGTCGGCGTGGCCTGCGCCGTCGGCGACGACGCCCGGGAGTCTTGGGCGAATCTCCTCGAGGGGCGCGACGGCGTCGCGCCCCTCGAGGGCTTCGACACCTCCAAGCACCGTACCCACGTAGCGGCCCAGAGCCGCCTGATGGCCGGGCAGCAGACGCACGAGCACCTGGCCGTCGTGCCCTTCGAGGAGGCCTGGGCCGCCAGCGGTCGCGGCGGACGGCGGGCCGAGTGCCCGGAGCGCAGCGGCCTGGCGGTCGGCATCCTGGGAGGCGAGGCCCTGCTCTTCGAGAAGGGCATGCTCGCCGCCCCGGGCGAGCGCCGCGCCGGGCTCTCCGGCGAGAGCGTGGAGTGGCTCCATCCGGATCGCACCGCTCACACGCTGGCGCGCCGCTACGGCATCGCGGGCCCGGTCTCGACCCTCGCCAACGCCTGCTCGGCGGGAAACCACGCCATCGCCGCGGGCTGCGACTGGATTCGCTCCGGCCAGGCCGACCTGGTTCTGGCCGGCGGCTTCGGACACGTGAGCTTCACGAGCTTCACCCACTTCGACAATCTGCGCGCTCTGGCCCCGGATGTCTGTCGGCCCTTCGACCTCTACCGGCGCGGCCTGGTGATGGGCGACGGCGCCGCCTGGCTGGTGCTCGAAGAGCTCGAGACGGCGCGCCGCCGCGGCGCCCCGATCCTGGCCGAGGTGCTGGGCTACGGCATCTCCTGCGACGCCCACCACGTCGCTGCGCCCCACCCCGAGGGCCGGGGGGCGGTCGCCGCCATGCGCGACGCTCTCGGCGACGCGGGCCTGGCCCCGGAGCAGATCGATTACGTCAGCGCGCACGGCACCGCCACCCGCGCCAACGACCCGGTGGAGGCGGGCGCTCTTCACGAGGTCTTCGGGGAGCGCGCCAGCCGGCTCCCCTGCAGCTCGATCAAGTCCATGATCGGACACACCATGGGAGCGGCGAGTGCCATCGAGGCCTTCGTCTGCTGCATGGCCATCCAGGAAGGGCGCGTGCCCCCCACGATCCATCACGAGCAGCCCGACCCGGCCTGCCCGATCGACTGTGTGCCCGGCGAGGCACGCGAGCTGCCGGTCCGCTACGCCCTGAACAACTCCTACGCCTTCGGGGGCAACAACTGCGCCGTCGTCTTCGGAGCTCCGAATTGAGCGAGCGGCGCGTGGTGGTGACGGGCGTGGGCGCCGTCAGCCCGCTGGGAATCGGCCGCGAGGCCCTCTGGAAGCGGGCCCACGAGGGTGGCGTGGCCCGACTGGCCGGCGAGCGCCTCGATGTCGAGGAGTTCGACGTCGCTGCGATCCTGCGCACCAAGGGCATTCGCTACATCGGGCGCGGGACGCGGCTGCTGGCCTCGGCCTCCAGGCTCGCCCTCGAGGATGCCCACTTCGGAGATCCGGCGGAGCTCGGCTTCGCCGTGGGCAGCGCCTTCGGGAACACCAGCGAGACCTTCAGCTTCACCCACCGCACCCTCACCGAGGGCGTCGGTGAGGTGCTGCCGATGGCCTCCTTCGACGCAGCGCTGAATTCGCAGGCCAACTACACCGCGGTCTACCTGGAGGCGCAGCGCTTCACCCGGACCTTCTGCGGCATGACGGCCTCGCTGGAGGCGGTCGCAGACGTCGCCTCGGTGATCCGCGCCGGCCGGGCCCGCGCGGGCGTCGCGGCCGGTATGGACTACTGGAATCCGGAGCTCGAGGAGTGGCTCCGCCACGGAGCCGTCGGCGCGGCGCGCCCCATCGCAGAGGGAGCCTACGCGCTGGTCCTGGAGGAGGCGGAGTCGGCGGTGGCGCGGGGCGCCCCTGCCCTGGCGGAGATCGGAGGCTCTGCGCGCGGCTTCGACCTGGGAGAGGACAGCGCGGAGCTGCAGCGGCGCCTGGCCGAGGTGGCCCTCGCCGGAGAGCGGGCCGCCTACAGGATCGACTGCGGCAGCCCGGGCTCGGAGCTCGAGGGCCTGGCGCCGCTCGAAGTCTCGCTGCCGAATCTCGTGGGCGACGCCCTGGGCGCCCGCGGTGCCCTGGGCACGGCGCTGGCCGCGCTCTCCCTGAGCGCCGGCCTCACGCTGCAGGGTCTGCCCCTGCCCGCGGGGCCTGCGACGACCCTGGTAACGGACTTCCAGCCCGACTCGACCCAGCTCTGTCTGGCCGTCCGCCGCCCGGAGGCGCCGGCCTAGCCATGTCGGACGAGGCAGTGGTCCTGGTCACGGGCGGCACCCGAGGCATCGGGCGCGAGATCGTTCGCACCCTCGCGATGCGAGGCGATCGCGTGGCCTTCACCTACCGGGAGAGCGTGGCGGCCGCCGAGGAGCTGGTGAAGGAGCTGGCCCCGCGCAACCCGCACGTGGCCGGCTTCGCCTGCGACGCCACGGATCTGGAGGCCGTCCGGGCCACGGTCAAGGAGGTGGCCGGGCGCCTCGGTCCCATCACCGGCCTCGTGAACAACGCGGGCATCACCCGCGACCGCCCCTTCGTCATGATGAAGCCGGAGGAGTGGCACGAGGTCATCGATACGGACCTCACCGGCACCTTCAACTTCTGCCGCGCGGTGATCTTCTCCATGTCGAAGCGCAAGGCCGGCAAGATCGTGAACATCGGCTCGATCAGCGGCCTGGTGGGCAATCCGGGACAGGTCAACTACTCGGCGGCCAAGGCCGGCCTGATCGGCCTGACGAAGGCCCTGGCGCGGGAGGCGGCTCGCTCCGGCATCACCGTGAATGTGGTGGCGCCCGGACTCATCGATACCGACATGACGCAGGCGATTCCGGAGAAGAACCGCGAGGGGATGCTGGCCGCCATCCCCCTGGGTCGCTTCGGCACGGCGACCGAGGTCGCCCGGCTGGTGGCCTACCTGCTCGGCAGCGACGCGGACTACATCACGGGCCAGGTCTTCACCATCGACGGGGGCATGGCCATATGATCACCAAGCCCGTCGAGATCCATCCCGGCGTGACGGTGCTCTACGGGGGCCGCTTCCACGGCCGGCACCCGCATGTGAACGCGGTGGAGCTGGCCGGCAGCTCGCGCGTGCTGATCGACCCGGGCCTCTGCCACGAGGAGTATCTACGCCCGCGCCTCCCCGACTACGACCTGGTGGTCAACACCCACTCCCACCCGGATCACACCTCGCTGAATTTCCTCTTCGACTGCCCCCGCGCCTGCCAGTCCCTCGAGAAGCCCTATCTGGAGGATCCGGCGCTGCTGCGCGATGCCCAGGGCTTTCCGAGCCAGTCCATGTGCGACGAGTGGGATCGGCTGGTGGCCCGGCTCTGGGAGTCGAAGCCCTTCACGATCGAGCAGACCTTCGAGGACGGGGACGTGATCGACCTGGGCTCCCTGCGCTTCCGGGCCGTGCATACGCCCGGCCACTCGGTGGGGCACCTGGCCCTCTTCGAGGAGCGCTGGGGAATCCTGATCGCCGGCGACTACGACCTCAACCCCATCGCTGCCACCTGCATGAACCTGCTGGCCAATCTCGACGACTGGCATGCCTCCTTCCAGCGCATGATCGACCTCGCCCCCAGGGTGATGGTGACCGGGCACATGACCGTGGTACAAGAGGACGTCGTGCGACGCATGGTCGAGCGGCGCGATCAGCTCATGAACGTCGAGGAGCAGCTGCGGCTCTTTCTCAAGGAGCCCAAGCACTTCGAGGAGATCTCGGCGTTCGCGATGACCAGCTTCGAGACGCCGATCAGCCCCCGCCGCAAGATCGGGCGGTGGTTCTTCGACGCGGCCTTGTCCTTCTGCCTCGAGCGCCTGGTGCGGCGCGGTGAGGTGCGCATGCTGGGCGCGCAGCTGGTGGCGGCCTGAGGGGCCGGCCGACCTTCGCGACGGAGGGGTAGGCATTGCGAGGAGCAAGCGGGAGAGAAATGAGCGAAATCACTCTGGCAGTCGCAGGGATCTCCGGGTCGATCGGAACCACCCTGACGGCTGGTCTCGAACTCATCCACAAGGGCGGCACGCGAGACGGGCTGCTGACGGAGCTTCCGTGGCCGATCGGCAGCGGTGACGGGAGCCCTCTCTCCAGCCGCCTCGATCTGACGCCGCTGTCGTCGATCCGGGTCGCCGGCTGGGACGTGGATGGCCGCTCCCTCGCCGAGGCGGCCCGGGAGAAGGGCACGCTGCCCACCCAGGCCCTCGACACGATCGAGCCGGAGCTGCGCGAGATCGTCCCCTGGCCGGCGCTGGGGGCGCCCCGCGCCGAGTCCGTGGACCGCGCGCGGGAGCAGCTCGAATCCCTGGTCGCCTCGGGCCGCTCGGTGGTGCTGCTCGATCTGCTGCCCGCCTTCGCGACCCCGGAGGGGGCTTGGGGCCTCGACGTCTCCAGCTTCGAGAAGGCCCTGCTCGAGGATCGTCCGGAGATCACGCCCTCGATGGCCTATGCCTGGCTCGCCTTCACGGTCGGGGTGCCCTACGTGAACTTCACCCCGAACGTGAGCGTGGAGCTGCCCGCCCTGAAGGAGCTGGCTCGCCGCAGCAAGACGCCCTACTGCGGCAAGGACGGGAAGACGGGCCAGACCCTGATCAAGACCGCCATCGCGCCGATGCTGGCCCTGCGCGGCCTGAAGGTGGAGGGCTGGATCAGCGCCAACTATCTGGGCAATGCGGACGGTGAGAACCTGGCGGATCCGGACAACGCGGCCGAGAAGCTGCGCAACAAGGCCGGCGTGCTGGACCAGATCCTGGGCTACCCCGTCGACTCGCACATCGTCGACATCCGCTATTACCGGCCCCGGGGCGACAACAAGGAGTCCTGGGACAGCATCGACTTCAACGGCTTCTGCGGCGTTCCCATGCAGCTCAAGATGAACACCTTCTGCGCCGACTCGGTGCTGGCCGCGCCCCTGCTGATCGACGCGGCTCGGCTCCTGGAGCGGGCTGCTCGCGCCGGGGCCTCGGGCCCGCAGGAGCAGCTCTCGCTCTTCTTCAAGAGTCCCGTGGTGGACGGTCGCGTCGAGCAGGATCTCTTCCGGCAGCGCAGCCTGCTCGAGGAGTGGGTCGAGACGCTGGGCGACGCCTCGAGCGCGCCCGAGGTCGGCTGAGGTCTCTCCCATGTGGCAGCGCCGGCTGCTGGGAGCGACCGCCGCGAGCGTATCGCGGCTGGCGAACGCCCACTCCATCGAGACCGCCTACGCGCTGGCCGCGCGGGCCTCGTCGCCCTACGCGGTGCGGAGCATCCAGCTCTGGAAGCTCCCGCGCACGCTGCAGCACGCGGCCGCGCACTCCTCCTTCTACCGGGAGCGCCTGGGAGGCCTGGGGCTGGACCTCGCGAAGATCGAGCATCCCTCCGAGCTGGGAGACTTCGGCACCAGCCCGCAGGATCTGCTCGACCACGGCTCGGAGGCCTTTCTCTGCGAGGAGCCCCAGCAGATCTACGAGACCAGCGGGACGACCCGCAAGCCCAAGACCCTCTACTACTCGCACCGGGAGGTGGAGGAGGCGGCGGGCCTGATGGCGGTGGGCCTCTATCACGTCGGCATGCGGCCCGAGGATCGGGTGATCAGCACCCAGGACTTCCACTACTGGACCGGGGGTCCCTGGTTCGCGCGGGCGCTCACCCGCCTCGGGGCCTTCTCGGCCTGCCCCGGCAAGATCCCCATCGCGGAGGTCTACCAGCGGCTCGGCGAGCACCGCTACAACGTGCTGATCGGAGACGTCTCCTGGATCCTGCGGCTCACCGAGCTGGCCGAGGAGCAGGGGGCCTTTCCCATGCGCCTCGTCCTGGGGGCCAGCGAGGGCCTGCCCGAACGCTCGCGCGAGTACATCGAAAAGGTCTGGGGCACCCGGATGTACATGTGCTGGGGCTGCTCCGAGGGGGCGGGCGGCATGGAGTGTCACCGTCGGGACGGCTACCACCTCAACGAGTTCAGCTACGTCTTCGAGGTCCTGAACCCAGACGAGGAGGGCTACGGCGAGGTCGCCTTCACGACGCTCGACCGTCGTACCATGCCGCTCATCCGCTACCGAAACGGCGACGTGGCCAAGCTCGTCTCGGAGACCTGCGACTGCGGCATCGTGACCCAGCGCCTCTCGCGGCTGCGCGGACGGGCCGACGAGATCGTGATGCTGGGGGGAGAGGGCGTCAGCCCCGCGGTCTTCGAGACCATCCTCGACGCCGTCCCCGAGGTCTCGGGCACCTGGCAGGCCGTCATGCGGCACGACGGGCACCGGGACCTCTGCGAGCTCAAGCTCGAGCTGGAGTCGGGCGCCGAGGGAGCGGGAGTGTCGAAGCGCATCGAGGACGCGATGCGCGTGCGCTATGACACGCTCTGGAAGAACCTCGAGCTGGGGCTCTTCGAGCTGCAGGTCCAGCCGCTTCCGCGCGGCAGCCTGCGCAGCGGCCGCAAGCTCCGGCGCATCATCGACGAGAGAAGCCTATGAGCACCACGACCCGAATCGAGCAGCTGCAGGGGGAGATTCCCTGGGAGGGGCGATCCTTCGCCGAGCGGCAGCTCACCCATACCGTGAACCGCTTCTTCTACCGGGCCTGCGGGGGGCGCGAGCGCCCCGCCTTCTACGACGTCGACCGGCTGCGTCCGGATCTGCGCGCCCTCGACCGCAACTTCCCGGTGATCCGGGAGGAGCTGGAGGGGATCCTGCCCCTGCACCACAAGCTCCCCAGCTATCAGGATCTCGACGAGGCCCAGCAGGAGATCAGCTCCGAGGGTGCCGGAGACTGGAAGGTCTTCGTCCTCTACGCCATGGGGCGCAAGCCCGAGCGCAACCGGGCGCTGTGTCCGAAGACCTGCGCCCTGCTCGACCAGGTGCCCGACCTCTTCCAGGCCATGTTCTCCATCCTCGATCCGGGGAAGTCGATTCCACCGCACCGGACCGGCTGGATGGGCTACCTGCGCTACCACCTGCCGATCCTGGTGCCGAAGAACAATCCCCCGTCGATCCGGGTGAAGGACCAGTGGCACACCTGGCAGGAGGGCCAGGGCGTGATGCTGGACGACTCCTGGGAGCACGAGGTCCGGAACGAGAGCGACGGCCCCAGGGTCGTGCTGATCGCGGACATCCTGCGGCCCATGCCCACCTACGCCCACCTCGTCAACAAGGTGCTCAGCAGGGGGGCCGGCTACGTCTACGCCGACAAGCTGCTGCGCAAGCTCGAGCCCTTCGACTACGCCTAGGCCTCGAGCACCTTCTCGAAGGCCCGCAGCACGTCCGCCATGTCCTGCTCGTCGCCCAGCAGCAGGCGGTGATGGAAGGCCAGGCACTCGTCGTAGGCGCGCCGGCACTCGGGGAGCGCGAAGCGCTCGGGATCGATGGCCTTCCGGAGCTCGGGGGAGAAGCGCCGGCTGCTCTCCCGCGTGGGCCGGTAGAGGGGGTGATCGTCCAGGGCGCGGTAGATGCGCTCCACCGGGAAGTGCAGCTCGGCGCTGAGCCGCAGCGCCAGCTCTCCCAGGGCGAGGCCTCCCAGACGTTCCGGGTCGACGCGCAGGACGTATCCGTAGTAGGCGCGCTGGCTCTGGGGGGGCAGGCAGGGCACCGGCCGGAGGCCCTCGAGGCGCGCCAGGCCCTCGTCCAACAGAGCGGCGTTCCGGGCTCGCCGCGCGTTCTCGGCCTCCAGGCGCTCCAGGGCCTCCAGCAGCAGCGCCGCCTGTAGCTCGGAGAGGTTGTAGTTCCCCCCGACCCACTCGCCCCGCTCCAGCAGCTCCAGCTCGCCCTCCCGGGCATTCGGCCGCAGCACCCGGCCGTCGGCTCGCATCTGCTCCAGGCGGCTCGCCAGCTGTGTGTGCCGCGAGATCACGGCGCCTCCCTCCCCCGAGGTCACGAGCTTGGTCTGCTGCATGCTGAAGACGCCGACGTCGCCGATCGAGCCGGCCCAGGAGGCACGCCAGCGGGCGCCGTGGACGTGGGAGCAGTCTTCGATGAGGGGGATGCCGGCTTCGGCGGCGAGTGCGGGCAGGGCGTCCATGTCGGCCATCGAGCCGTAGAGGTGCACGGCCACGATGGCCCGCGTGCGCGGGCCGAGCGCGGCCCGGACCGCCTGCGGGGAGAGACACAGGGTCTCGGGGTCGACGTCGACCAGGACGGGCACCGCTCCGATCCGGAGCACGGAGGAGGCGTTGGCGACCCAGGTGAGACCCGGCACGAGGACCTCGTCGCCCGGGGCCACGCCCACCGCCTCCATGGCGATCAGCAGACCGGCGCTGCCGCTCGAGGCCGGAATGCAGTACGGCACGCCGTGCAGAGCGGCGAAGCGCTCGGCGAAGCGCTGGTTGCGCGAGGGCTCGCCGCGGAAGGGCCCGCTGATCGCCCAGCGGCCGCTGGCCAGGGCGGCCTCGACCTCGCGCCGCGCCGCCTCGGTGTAGCGCGGCCATTCGGGCCAGGGCCGCTCGCGCGAGCGGACCGGCGCGCCGCCGTCGATGGCCAGACGCTTCTCGTGCATTGCGCGCGGCACGATAGCGCCCAAACCGGCGCTTCTACACGCTACCCTGCTGCGATTCCGGCCGCTTTCCCGCAGCGGCCCGCGCGCAGGAGGGCTCATGGAGAACCGCTGGTCGGACACGGAGGCGAGGGCCTACGTCAAGCGCTACGGCGAGCGCGGCGTGGGCGAGGACCTGGCGCTCCGGGTCTACACCTCTCGGCTGATCGGCCAGGATCCGCGGCTGGTCCTGCACGGAGGGGGCAACACCTCCGTGAAGACCCGCATGCCCGACGACACCGGCACCGAGACGGCGGTGCTCTGCGTCAAGGGCAGCGGCTGGGACCTGGGCGACATCGAGCCGGAGGGCCTTCCCGCCGTCCGGCTCGAGCCGCGCCTCGAGCTGCGCCGGCGCGAGAGCCTGAGCGACGAGGAGATGGTGAACGCCCAGCGGACGCGGCTGCTCGACGCCTCGGCTCCCAATCCCTCGGTCGAGACGCTCCTGCACGCCTTCCTGCCCCACAAGTACATCGATCACTCGCACGCCGAGGCCATCCTCTCGCTGGTCGACCAGCCCGAGGCCGAAGCCCTGTGTCGGGAGCTCTACGGCGAGCGCTTCGGCATCGTCCCCTACGTGATGCCGGGTTTCGCCCTGGCGAAGCTCGCCGCCGAGGTCTACGAGAGCAAGCCGGAGGTCGAGGGCCTGCTGCTGCTGCGCCACGGGCTCTTCAGCTTCGGCGAGACGGCGCGCGAGTCCTACGAGCGTCACGTGGCCGCGGTCGAGGCGGCCGAGGCCCGGGTGCGCGAGGCTGGCGCTGCGGGGATCGAGCCGCCGGCGAGGGCCGAGGCGATCGAACCCTCGCAGAGCCTGGTGCGTCTGCTTCCGGTGCTGCGCGGCCGTCTCTGCGACGAGGGGCGTCGCTATGTGCTGCACGTGCGCAGCAGCCCGGCCCTGCGCAGCTTCGTCGCCGATCCCCGCCTCGCCGAGCTGTCGCAGCGCGGTGTGGCCACGCCCGACCACGTGATCCGCACCAAGCGAGTGCCGCTGCTCCTCGACGATCCCGGCACCCTCGACGACGAGGCGCTGCGGGCGCAGATCGCGGAGCGGATCGCCGCCTTCCGCTCGGACTACCGCGCCTACGTCGCCCGCCAGAGCGAGCGCGTGGCGCGCTCGATCCAGGCCCTCGATCCGGATCCCCGGGTCGTCCTGGTGCCGGGGGTGGGGTTGATCTGCGCGGGGCCCTCGGCCAAGGCCGCGCGTGTGGCGGCCGACATCTACGAGCGCACGGTGACGGTCATCCGCGGGGCCGAGGCCCTGGGCCGCTACGAAGTGCTCGGCGAGGACGACCTCTTCGACATGGAGTACTGGTCGCTCGAGCAGGCCAAGCTCGGCAAGGCCAAGCCTCCCCCGCTGGCGGGGCGGGTCGTGCTCGTGACGGGGGCGGCGAGCGGCATCGGTGCCGCCACCGCCCGGCGCTTCGCGGCCGCCGGCGCGCACCTCTGGCTGATCGACCGCGAGTCCGGGCCCGTGGAGGCGCTCGCCGACTCCCTCGGCTCCGCCGCCTGTGGCCACGACTGCCTCGACGTGGGGGACGAGGCCGCCGTCCGCGCCAGCGTCGAGCGGGCGGTGACCCGCTTCGGCGGCCTCGACGGCTGCGTGTCGAACGCGGGAACGGCTCCTCAGGGCGAAATGGCCGAGCTGGGCACGGAGGTCCTGGAGCAGAGCCTGCGCATCAACCTGCTGGCCCACCAGTTCGTGGCCTCGGCCCTGGTCCGCGTGATGAAGCAGCAGGGGAGCGGCGGGTTCCTGCTCTTCAACGCCTCCAAGGCCGCCTTCAACCCCGGCCCCGGCTTCGGGCCCTACGCGGTGGCCAAGGCCGCGCTGGTGGCCCTGATGCGTCAGTACGCCCTGGAGGGCGGCGCGCACGGCATCCGCTCCAACGCGGTCAACGCCGACCGGGTGCGGACCGGGCTCTTCCCCGAGCAGATGGTGCGCGAGCGCGCCGCGGCCCGCGGGCTCGAGCCCGATGCCTACTTCCGCTCGAACCTGCTGGGCCGAGAGGTCACGGCCGACGACGTCGCCGAGGCCTTCCTCTCCCTGGCATTGGCCGAGAGCACCACCGGCTCGGTGGCGACGGTCGACGGCGGAAACCTGGCCGCCGCGCCGCGCTAGGTGGAGCGGGGAGGGCGGCGGCAGAGACACGCCGCAGCTCGCGCCCGTTCTCTACTCCCCGCTGCTCCGGTGCAGCTCCCGAGCGGACCGGCACGGACTAGAACGCGGTTATTCCCACAATCACTCGCCGCGATCGGATAGGCTGGCCCCTCTTCGAGAGAGGTGGCGATGGGGAAGACCTACGACGCCCTGATGCGCGCCCAGCAGCGCAGTGGCGAGCGGGCCTGGCCGGCCAGCGAGCTGTCGCGCGAGGAGCGGCCCCGGCGTCGCCGGCGCTGGCCGTGGCTGCAGCGATCCGCCACCGAGGGCGAAGACTCGGCGCTGCCCCCCGAGCTGCTGGTCCAGATCCTGGCGGCGACCGACCAGATCGCCGCGCTGGACGAGCGGATCCGCAAGAAGCTCCCCGAGCTGGAGGGGCGGGTCCTCCACCTGGTGGAGACTCGCCTCGGGGGCATCGAGCGCCAGGTGGAGAGGGTGCTCGAGGAAATCCCGAGCGATGCGCTGGGCCGCATCGACCGCCTGGGCCGCCGCCTCGACCGGCTCGTCTGGCTCGGGCTGGGCCTCGGCCTGCTGGTGCTGCTGCGGCTGATCGTCGCCTGAGCGGGGCGCCGGCTCGCCTGCCGTCGTGTCCCGAGCTCGCGGCTCCAGCGCCTCCTGGCTGCGCAACCTCGCCCTGGCCGGCGTCTCCGTGCGGGCGACGCTGGCCTGGCTCGAGCTCGGGCTGCTCCCGAAGCGCGCGGCGTGGTCGCCGGTGCGAGGGGCGTGCTATCCCCGGAGGACGATCGGGTTCGCGTCGCGCAGGAGGGAGAGCGCGCTCTGAGTCTGTCGATCTCTGGTGCTCGCTCGGAGTCGCCCGCCGAGGCGCTGCCGAGCGTCGCCCGGATCCGGCCGGGGCAGGCCCTGGGACGACCGATCCGGCTGGCCGTCCTCAGCAACCCGGCGAGCGGTGGCAACCGCCGGGGCGCGATGGGCTCGCTGCGCGCTCGGCTCGCCGCCGCGGGGGTGGCCCATGGCGAGGCCCGCGAGCCTGCCGAGCTGAGCGAGCTGGCCTCCCGATGCGTGGCCGACGGGGTCGAGCTGCTGGTCGTGAACGGCGGCGACGGCACCGTCCAGGCCGCCCTCACCGGCGTGCTGGGCGCCGGCAGCGCCGGGCTTCCCGTGCTGGCCCTGCTGCCGGGCGGCAGCACCAACACCTCGGCGCGCAACGTCGGCTACGCGACGCGTTCCGGTGACGCCCTCCGCGAGCTGCTGCAGCAGGCGGCCGCGGGTCGCCTCGAGGGGCGCCTCGAGGCGCGCCCGGCCATCCGGGTCGAGCGCGCGGGCGAGCCCCGAGCGCGCTTTGCCATGTTCTTCGGGGCCGGCTGCGTCTACCACGGCATTCGCTTCGCCAAGCAGCGGGTGGAGACGCGGGGCCTGCGCGGGCCGCTGGGGGCCGCCGTGGCGCTGGGCTTCGTCTTCGCGCGCCTCGCGCGCGGGCGCGCCCAGGCCGATTTCCCGCCCCTGCGCGTGCGCGGCAGCGTCGACGGCCTCGCGCTCCCGCGCACGCCGCAGCTGGCGCTCTTCTGCTCGACCATGGAGGAGCAGTTCCTGGGCCTGCGTCCCTTCTGGGGGCATGGACCCGGCCCGCTGCGCCTCACCTGCCTCGACTACCGACCGCGGCGCTACCTGCGGGCCACGCTCCCGGTGCTGCGAGGCCGTCCCAATCGGCACGTGCGACCCGAGAACGGCTATCGGAGCTGGAACGCCCAGCGCGTCGATCTGTCGATCGACAGCGGCTACACCCTCGACGGCGAGCTCTTCGAGCGCGCCCCCGACGGAGGGCTCTGCCTGAGCGCGGGGCGCGAGGCCTTCTTCCTGCGCGGGTCGGCTCCGGCGTGAGCTCGGGCGAGCTGATTCGCACCCTCGGCGACGAGCTGGGGCGAGAGGTCTCGCCCGGCGCCCGGATCCTTGCGGAGCAGCTGCGCGAGCGCTTCGGCCCGCGGCTCCGGGCCGTCCTCCTCTACGGCTCCTGCCTGCGCCGGGGCGACGACGAAGGCGTGCTGGATCTCTACGCGCTGGTCGACGGCTATCGAGGGCTCTACGAGCAGCGCTGGCTGGGCTGGCTGAATGCAGGCCTCCCGCCCAACGTGTTCTCGCTCGAGGCTCGCGTCGCGGGTCGCCTGCTGCGCTGCAAGTACGCGGTCGTCTCCCTCCGGGACTTCGCGCGCTCGAACGCCCGCGGCTTCGAGCCGTACTTCTGGGCCCGCTTCGCCCAGCCCTGTGCCCTGGTCTACGCGGCGGACGAGGCCGTGGCCCGGGCGGTCGCGGTGAGCCTGGCCGAGGCGGTGCTGGGCTTCCTGCGTCGGGTCCTCCCGCTGCTGCCGCCGCGCGTGGAGCTGGGCGAGCTGTGGCGCCGCGGGCTGGCGGAGACCCGGCGCTGCGAGGTCCGCGCCGAGCGCGCGGGAGCCGCGGCGGCCTGGGTCGGCGGGCGGGAAGGGCGCTGGGGCGAGGTGACCTCGCGCGCGCTGCCCGAGCTGCCCTGGCCCGCCCAGCTCCGGCGCGAGGGCGGCGCTCTCTGGGTCGAGGTGGAGATCCCGAGCGAAGTCCGGCGCGCCGCGCCCTCCCGCTGGGCGCTGCGCCGCGTGGTCGGCAAGAGCCGCTTCCTGCTGCGCCTGCTGCGCAACGGTCTGATCTTCCAGGGCGGCATGGACTACCTGGCCTGGAAGATCGAGCGCCACTCGGGGCTCGGCTGCGAGCCGAGCTGGCGCGAGGCGCGGCTTCCGGCCTGGGCCTTCGGCCGCGAGCTGTGGCGGCTGTATCGACGGGGCGCCTTCCGCTAGCGCGGCGCCACCAGGCGCGTTTCCACGGACGGGGGCCTTCGCTCGCGGGTGATGCGGGAGAAGAGATCCAGCTCGCGGTCGAAGAGGAAGCGGAGCAGCAGCCGGGTCCAGGAGCGGTGGGCGAAGAGTCCGTCGTAGAGCTCGGGCGCCGCGGCCTTTAGCTTGGGCAGGTGGACCCAGGGGATGCGCTCCAGGTCGTGGTGCTCGTGGTGGTTGCCGATGTTGTAGGCGATGCGATTCAGGGGCCCGTAGTAGGAGTTCGTCTCCTGGCCCGCCCGGAAGGTGTAGTGCTCCTGGATCCAGCGGGCGCCGACCGGGTGGAGACCGACGCCGAAGAGCGTCGAGCACAGCAGGTAGGCCAGGCCGTTCCAGCCGGCGATCCAGGCCACGGCGGCGTCGCTGGCCAGCACCAGGACGAGGTTCGCGACGATCCAGGCGTCGACCCGGCGCGGCCGCACCCGCAGCGGGCGCAGGACCTCGATCACGGGGAAGAGCGCCAGCCACAGCGCCTTGCGCAGCGGCGAGCGCCCGACCCAGAGCGCCTCGCCATGGAAGGCCAGGTCGGCGTCGTGGTCGTACTCGTCCAGATGGGAGTGGTGCAGCCGGTGGAAGCGCCGGAAGGCCATGGCCGAGGGGAAGCCCTGCCCGACGTTGCAGAGCATGCCCCAGAGGCGGTTGCCGGTCGGCGAGGTGGCGATCAGGTCGTGGGCGGCCTCGTGCAGCAGCACGAAGAGGGCGTGGCTGGCGAAGGCGCCGACGAGCCAGGCGACGACGGGCACCCAGGGCCAGCCGACCTCCCGCAGCGCCATGGCCAGGCCGAGCTGCAGCGCCACCACGGCCAGGATCCAGGCCCCCGTCGCCGGGTAGGGTCGCAGGTAGCGACGCAGCTCGGGGTGGCTGCGCAGCAGCTCGCGGCCGCGGGCGAGGTGCGGGTTCGGCGCGTCCGTCTTCGGAAATGCCAGTCGCCACCCTCCCCGCATCGGGCCCCGTCGGGCAGCCGGTGTCAGCCGGCTGCCCGACCGCCCCGGTCGGGAGGATAGCGGCCTGCTCCCTCTCCGAGATCAGCGCCAGCGCCGGAGCCGCAGGCGCAGGGGCTTAACCTCGTCGAAGCCCTCGAAGGACAGGCCCTCGAAGGTATAGCCG
>CAZYOL010000002.1:56007-62648 GCA_964649065.1 uncultured Spirochaetales bacterium | reverse complement strand
GTCATCCGCCGCACGGGCGTGAACCCGAGCGACTTCCGGTAGCCTTCGCCCGTGCGGGTGGCCGCTGCCCAGATGACCTCCACGGACGATGTGGAGGCCAACCTGCGCGCCGCCGCCGAGCTGGTCGGCGAGGCAGCAGAGCGGGGCGCCGAGCTGGTGGCGCTGCCCGAGTGCTTCGCCTACCTGCGCCGGGAGGGCCTGCCCATCCCCTGCGCCCAGTCGCTCGACGGCCCCATCGTGGGCTTCGTGCGCGAGCTCGCCAAGCGCCACGCCATCCGCATTGCGGCCGGGAGCTTCCCCGAGCGCGCCGAGGGCGAGCAGACCTACAACACCAGCGTGCTGGTCTCGCCAGAGGGCGAGATCGAAGCCGTCTACCGCAAGATCCACCTCTTCGACGTGGACCTCCGCGCCAGCGGGGGCACCGTCTACCGCGAGTCCGAGCGGGTCGCCCCGGGCGAGCGGCTGGTGGTCGCGGAGACCCCGGCCGGCGGCGGCGGCCCGGCGATCTGCTACGACCTGCGCTTCCCGGAGCTCTACCGCTCCCTGGCCGAGCGCGGGGCACGCTGGCTGCTCGTCCCGGCCGCCTTCGCCCCCCAGACCGGCAAGGACCACTGGGAGGTGCTGCTGCGGGCCCGGGCCATCGAGAATCAGGCCTTCGTGGTGGCCGCAGCCCAGTGCGGTCGCCACAACCCGGAGCGCTCGAGCTACGGGCGCTCGCTGGTGATCGACCCCTGGGGCCTCGTCCTGGCCCAGGCCGGCGACCGGCCCGGCCTGATCGTCGCAGACTGCCCGATCGAGGCCCTGGAAGAGGTCCGGCGGGCGCTCCCCGCCCTCCGACACCGCCGGCTCCGCTAGTGCGGCTTCGGCCTCAAGCCCCATCCGCGCGGACCGAAACAGGAGGCTGCGGCGGCGTGCGCCGCGCGGGGGGGTCGACCATGAGCGCGGATCCGCGCGCCGTCCTCGAGATCCGGAACGGGAGCTTTGCGGGCGCTCGCCACGAGCTGGACTCCGGCGACACGCTGATCGGGAGGAACCCGACCACCGACCTGACCCTGCTCGACGAGGGCATCAGCCGGGAGCACGCCGTGGTCCTCTTCGACGACGCCGTGGGGGGCTACTCCATCGAGGATCTGCAGTCGACGAACGGAACCAAGCTCAACGGCAAGCGCGTTCGCTCCGCCCCGCTGGCCCACGGCGACACCATCGAGATCGGGCACACGGAGCTGCGCTTCCTGCTCGAGCCCCCGCCGGAGGCCTGAGCGAAGACCCGCGCGAACTACTCGCCGCTGCCCTGGAGCACCGCCGGGATGGTGAGCAAGAGAATGCGCAGGTCGAGCAGCAGCGACCAGCTGTCGATGTACTCGAGATCGAGCTTCACCCACTCTTCGAAGCCCAGGCGATTGCGGCCCCGCACCTGCCACAGGCAGCTGAGGCCCGGACGCATCGAGAGACGGCGCCGCTCCGAGACCTCGTACTGCACGACCTCGCTGGGGATCGCGGGACGCGGTCCGATCAGGCTCATGTCCCCCACCAGGACGTTCCAGAGCTGGGGCAGCTCGTCGATGCTGAAGCGGCGCAGCACCCTGCCGACGGGCGTCACCCGCGGATCGCGCCGCATCTTGAAGACCGGTCCGGACATCTCATTGTGCGACTCGAGCTCGGCTCGACGGTCCTCGGCGTCGGGGACCATGGTGCGCAGCTTGATCATCCGAAAGGGACGGCCGTTGAGGCCGCAGCGCATCTGCATGAAGAAGATCGGCCCCCTCGAGGTCAGGGCGATGCCCAGGGCGGAGATGGCCAGGATCGGAGCACTCAGCAGCAGCAGAAAGGCGGAGCCGGCGATGTCGATGGCCCGCTTGATGCCGAGCTCGAAGACGTTGTGATGCACCGGCGCGAAGGACAGGGCGGCGTGGGAGTCGAAGCGGTCGACGCGCGGCGGCGGCAGGTAATCGCCGAAGAGGTCGGTCAGCACGGTGAGGGGCACCCCGGTCGCGCTGCAGGCGGCGACCACCGGCCCGATGGACGCCAGCATCGAGCGCGGACAGGCGGCGATCACCTCGTCGATCACGTGGTCTCGGATCAGCATCGGCATGTCCGAGAGCTTGTGAGCCAGATCCCTGGGGATCATCGGGTCCAGGGGCTCATCGCTCTCGTCCACGAAGCCGACGATGCGCAGGCCCCACTCCGGATGGGCCTCGATGCTCTCGCAGACGCTGCGGGCCCGCGGACCGGTTCCGATCACGAGCACGTTGCGGAAGTTGCGCCCGCGGCGGCGCAGCAGCCGGAGACCGAAGACGATGGTCAAGCGGGCCACGGCCAGGGAGAAGACCTGGCCCGTGACGCAGGTCGCGAGCAGCTCCGGGGTCATCGGGATGCTCAACGCGAAGGCGGTCGTGGCCGACACCAGGAAGGCCACCAGGCCCGCCCCCACGATCTCCCCGAGGATGCTGACGGGAGACTTGCGCCGGAGCGACCCTCTCCCGGAGAGCAGCCGCACCGAGATCGGCATGCCGAGGGCCGAGGTGGTCAGCAGGAGCAGCAGCGGGCCGATGCCGATCTGCGCGACGATGCCGCTCCCGGCGGCCCGCTCGGCGGAGGCCAGGCACAGGCCGAAGACCGCGACGCACAGCCCGATGTCCACGAAGAGCAGCAGCGCCCGCAGATTGTCGTTGTGCTGCCTCAGCATCTAGGCCCTTCCCCCACACGGAGGCCCGCGTGAGTCCCAGGAGGAGCCCGCCGGCCTCCCCTGAAACCCGGGCGCCTTGCGTGAGTGGCGCTCAGCCCGACGAAGGTGTCGGGACGATCTTCGAGGAGTCGGGGGGATCGGAACACACCCTTGACCCGGTGCGGGCGCGCAACGCGGTTATAGTGCATTTTCGGAACGTTCCAAGGCCTAACTTCGACAAAATCACCGACCTTTCACCGGCCCGCGGGGAGCACCTCGGGCTCTGCAGGAGCGAGCCGCCCCTGCCTTCGGCGATTCCGGTGCGGTACGGTGGTCTCGCCCCCCGGACGAAAAACCTATTGGGGGAGGGGCCGTGAGAGCGAAGTTGCGGATCGCTGACAGAGCCTGGCGAGGTCGTGCAGCAGGCCTGGGGGCGCGGGGGCTGGCCCTGACCCTCGCCGTCCTTCTCGCCGTGGCCCCCCTCACCGCCTGTCAGAGCAGCGGCGTGCCGCGCCGCAGGCTGCCCCCCCCGACGGCACAGGTTCCGACGGACTATCGGGTCGGGCCTCCCGATCGGCTCTTCGTCAGCGTGCTCCCGGAGCCCGCCATCGAGCGGGACGTGACGGTCCGACCCGATGGAAAGATCTCCTTCGACCTGGTCGGCGACCTGCCGGCCCAGGGCCGAACGGTGGACGAGATCGCGGCCGACATCGAGAAGCGCATCTCCCGCTACAAGCGCGGCGCCACGGTGACGGTCTGGCTGGCCTCGGCCCAGGCGAACTCGGTGACGGTGCTGGGCGAGGTCGCCAACCCGCTGAACTTTCCCCTCGCCAAGGTGACCCGCGTGTCCGACGCCGTCGGTGTCGTGGGCGGCGTGACCGCCTTCGCCTCCAAGCGCAAGATCCGGGTGATCCGCGCGGGCAGCGAGAACAGCACCGTGCTCGTGGCGAACCTGACGGCCATCCTCGACGGGGACCAGCGCAGCAACTGGGAGCTGACCTCCGGCGACATCGTCTACGTGCCGCCCACGGCCTGGGCCCGGATCGGCTACTCGATCCAGGCGATCCTCTTCCCCTTCCAGCCCTTCCTGGGGCTGGGCATGTCGATCGCCGGCTCGACGATCGCCCGGTCCATTCGCCCCTAGCGGGCTTCGGCGCCGGGGACAGGGTGCTGGGGGGCCTCTCGCGAACTGCGACTCTCGAGTCGGCGTGATGGCGAAGCTCCTCTGGATCGTGGGCAGTGGGCGCAGCGGATCCACCGTCCTGTCGGCGCTGCTCGGCTCGATTCCGGGCGTGCTC
Organism: uncultured Spirochaetales bacterium; assembly: GCA_964649065.1. Taxonomy (GTDB): domain Bacteria; phylum Myxococcota_A; class UBA9160; order UBA9160; family SMWR01; genus CAZYOL01. The sequence continues at coordinate 58,685 of CAZYOL010000002.1, read as the reverse complement.
TCGATCGGCGAGACCCTGCAGCTCGAGCGCCCCCTCTCGCGCCCGGTCGATCAGCTGGATCCGCTCTGGGCGGCCGCCCTCGAAGAGCTCGGCGAAGAGGGCTCGAGTGCCCTGCGCACGGCCATCGCCCGGCTGGCGCGGAGCACGGCAACCGCCTCCCGGCTCCGCCCGCAACGCGAGGACCTGGAGGCCATCGCGGCCTTCTACGAACGCCTGGCCGCCATCGCCGGGGCTCGGGTCATCGTCGAGTCCTCGAAGGCCGTCCGTTTCGCTCTGCAGATGGATGCCGTACGGAGCGGCGAATCCGCCTACGTCCACCTGCTGCGCGACCCGCGGGGCGTCGTGGCCTCCTACCAGCGCAGCCGGGACGCCGCCCGCCGGGCGGGACGCTCCGACAGCTACTACGGGCGCTCTTCCCTGACCGTCTCCTGCCTGCGTTGGATCGCGAAGAATGCCGTCGTGAGCGGCAGCCTCGCCTGGCGGCGGCCGCGCCGGCTGTTGCTGCGCTACGACGAGGTCATCACAGAGCCTCGGGTCGCCTGCGCGCGCATCGGCGAGCTCCTGGGGCTCACCCTCGACGAGCCCCGACTCCAGCGCAGCGACTCGGGCTTCGTGCTCAGCACCGGGGGCTCGATCGTGTCGGGCAATCGGGGCGTGGTCGGGCGCCAGACCCTGGAGCTGCGCCGCGACACCCGCTGGCGTCAGGAGCTCCGCGGGCGGGCCTGGGTGGAGCTGCTCACGGCGCTGCCGCGCTGGGCGTACCGGCTGTAGCCCGCCGGTCCCGAGCGCCCGCCCAACGCCGTCTCCTCGGGCCAGTGGCGGGCCAGCAGGGGCTCGAGCGAGACCGCGAAGGCGCGCAGCCGGAGGCGCGCCTCGTGCTCCCGGCCCGGCTCGAGATCGGTGCTCAGGCGCACCAGCGCCCCGTCGGCGCGGCCCGAGCCGAGGCGGCCGAGCAGGTGGTCCAGGAAGACGTCGAGCTTGCCGAGCAGGCCCGTCCGCCGGAAGGAGCGGTACCAGAAGTGCACGAGCCTCCGCTCTCCGGGCGTCGAGACGGTCAGCTCGTTGGCGCGCAGGCCCAGGCCCGGGTCGAGCTGGATGCGCTCGCGGGACTCGATACGCCAGCCGTTGGCCGGGTAGCAGACCCAGGGGGTGTGCTCGGGGGCGCCGCCGCGCTCCGTACCGTAGTAGCCGACGTAGAGCCACACCGTGGCGTCGGCGACGTGGTGATAGGCGCGAAACAGGTTGAAGTCGGCGCGCAGCATGTTCTCGACCGAGCTCTCGATCGGAAGCTCGATCCCTCGCCAGCCATCGATCTCCAGGGGCAGCCTGCCGAGGGAGGACGCCTCGTGTCCGAGGGGTGCGCGCAGATAGGAGGACCAGGCCAGCACTGCTGCGATCACGAGCAGCAGGGCCGGTCCCAGCGCTCCCCGCTCCAGCTTCAAGCGCGCCCCCGGGTCGCCGCGACGAGGCCGCCGAGGGCGACGGCGATCCAGGCCCCGTGGTCCAGCCAGAGTCGCGCGCCTCCGAGCTCCCCTTGCGCGACCAGCAGGGCCCCGAGGCCCACGGCCAGCGCCGCCACCGGAAGCGCAGCGGCCGCCCAGAGCAGTGCGCTGCGGAGACAGCGCGCCAGCCCGCCCCCGCCGCGCGCGCCGCGGAACCAGCCGAGGCCCGAGAGCAGCGCCACGAGATTCAGGCCCGTGTCGGTGACCGCGAGGCCCTCCGGGCTGCCGCCCACGGCCAGCAGCAGCCCGTCCACGGCCGGGCGCGCCGCAGTCACGAGGAAGTGGGGCAGCGGGACGGCCCACAGCGCCAGCAGGGCCACCGGGAGGCGGGCGACGCCGGTGAGCCGGCACAGGCCGATCACCGCGAGGGCGACGCCCGGCCGACCCAGGCGGATCACGTCGCCCGCGACGGCCAGGACACCGAGGCCGAGGCCGGCGGTGAGCCACAGGATGCCGGTCCGTGAGCGAGGGCAGGCCGGCGGCTCGAGCAGGACGGCCCAGCCCAGCAGCAGGGGAAAGAGCAGGGAGTAGCGGGTCCAGGGCTCCCGCAGGAAGTGGTCCCCGATGTCCAGGAAGACCGGGAACAGGGCCAGGAGGAGCAGCGACCAGAGCACCAGCCCGGCCCCGAGCGGGAATCGGGGAGCAGCCGCCATCGTCGCGGACCCGTGCATCCTGCGAGAAACCTCCCGGTCCGGACGTGAGTGCCCGTTCCGCGCCTCGAGGTGGCGCTTCGCCGTGGCCGCGCTCAGAGCGCCTTCTCGCGGCGATCCGCAATCGTTCGGCAACTACCGTCGCTCGCGGCGGATGGCTCGCTGCGCCGCGGACGGGCCGACGCCCGTGCGGCCAGCGGCTGCGCCGTAAAGGGATTCACGCGTGGCTCCTCGCGATCGCCCGAGAGTATCCCAGGCCCCTTCCGACGGCGGGGATAGACTCGATTCGTGCTCCCTCTGAGTCCCGCCGCGCGACTCTGGCTCGAGAGCGCCTTCGAGGCAGCAACCCCGGTGCAGCGCCTGGGATGGGAGCGCATCGCCGCCGGGGAGCACAGCCTGCTCATCGCTCCGACGGGCAGCGGCAAGACGCTGGCCGCCTTCCTCTACTGCATCGACCGCCTGGGGAAGCTGGGCCCCGACGAGACGACGCCCGCCTCTGTTCCAACTACCGGAACTCAGGAAGACG
>CAZYOL010000002.1:0-55997 GCA_964649065.1 uncultured Spirochaetales bacterium | reverse complement strand
GCGGGTCCTCTACGTCTCGCCGCTCAAGGCCCTGGTCTACGACATCGAGCGCAACCTGCGGGCCCCGCTGGTGGGCGTGCAGCGCGCGGCGGAGCGCCTCGGCGCGGGCGAGCGCTTCCGGGCGCCCCGGGTCGCCGTGCGCACGGGCGACACCCCGCAGCGCGAACGCCGCCAGCAGGCCCGCGACCCGGCCGAGATCCTCGTGACGACGCCCGAGTCGCTCTACCTGATCCTGGGCTCCCAGCAGCGCGAGACTCTGCGGAGCGTCGAGACCGTGATCGTCGACGAGATCCACGCCCTGGCGCCCAGCAAGCGGGGCGCGCATCTGGCCTTGTCGCTGGAGCGCGTGGCGGAGCTCTGCCGGGGAGACCCGCAGCGCATCGGCCTCTCGGCGACCGCCACCCCGCTCGGCGAGGTGGCTCGCTACCTGGGAGGCGAGCGTCCCGTCGCGGTCGTGGACGCCGGCGAGGCGCCCCGCATCGACCTCCGCATCCGCGTCCCGGTCCCGGACATGACCCGGCCCGCGGGCGCTGCGCCCGAGCCCGCCGAGGCTCGGCCCCAGGCCGAGCCTTCCGGCTCGATCCTGGCCGAGCTCGCGGCCCGGGATGCCCGGGACCCCGGTCCGAGCCTGTGGCCCGCCCTCTACCCCAGGCTCCTCGAGGCGATCCTGGAGCACCGCAGCACGATCCTCTTCGTCAACAGCCGCGGTCTCTGCGAGCGGCTGAGCCGGCGCCTCAACGAGCTGGCGGGAGAGGAGCTGGTGCGCGCCCACCACGGGAGCATCGCCCACGAGCAGCGGCGCCAGATCGAAGAGGCCCTCAAGTCCGGAGTGCTGCGGGGCATCGTCGCGACCAGCTCGCTCGAGCTGGGGATCGACATGGGCGCCGTCGACCTCGTCCTGATGGTCGAGTCGCCCGGGGCGGTGGCGCGCGGCCTGCAGCGCGTCGGCCGGGCGGGCCACCAGGTCGGCGGGGTGAGCCGCGGCTGGATCTATCCGAAGCACCGGGGCGACCTGCTCGAGGCCACGGTGGTGGCGCGCGGCATGCGCGAGGGAGCCGTCGAGCCGCTCCGGCTGCCCCGCAATCCGCTGGACGTGTTGGCCCAGCAGATCGTCGCGAGCTGCGCGAGCCGGTCCTGGTCGGTGGAAGAGCTCGAGCGCCTGGCGCGTCGCAGCGCGAGCTTCGGCGACCTGTCGCGCGAGCAGCTCCACGGCGTGCTCGACATGCTCGCGGGCCGCTATCCCTCGACGGACTTCTCGGAGCTCCGGCCGCGCATCGTCTGGGACCGCGAGACGGATCGCGTCGAGGCCCGGCGCGGCGCCGGGCAGCTGGCGCTGGTCTCCGGAGGGACCATTCCGGACCGCGGGCAGTACGCGGTGCACAACGGGCCCGAGGGCCCCCGCGTCGGCGAGCTCGACGAGGAGATGGTCCACGAGACCCGCGCCGGCGAGACGCTCACGCTGGGCGCCAGCACCTGGCGGGTCCGCGAGATCACCCGGGACCGCGTGATCGTGGCGCCCGCGCCGGGCGAGATCGGCAAGCTGCCCTTCTGGCGCGGCGAGGGGCCGGGGCGGCCGGTCGAGCTCGGGCGCGCCCTCGGCGCCTTCGTCCGGGAGCTGGCGCAGCGCTGCGCCGATCCACAGGACCTCCACGCGGACCGCGCGCAGGCCGAGGCCTGGCTGCGAGACAGCTCCGGCCTCGACGGCTGGGCGGCGCGGAACCTGGTCGACTACGTGATCGAGCAGCACGAGGCCACCGGCTCCCTTCCCACCGACCGACGCATCACCGTCGAGCGCTTCCGCGACGAGCTGGGCGATTGGCGCGTCTGCATCCTCTCGCCCTTCGGAAGCCGCATCCACGCCCCCTGGGCCCTGGCCATCGAGGCGCGGCTCTCGGCGGAGGCGGGCTTCGAGATCCAGACGCTCTGGGGCGACGACGGCATCACGCTGCGACTGGCCGACGCCGAGAGCCCTCCCGATACCGGCAGCCTGCTGCCGGATCCGGAGGAGGTGGAGGACCGCGTCGTCGAGCAGCTCGCGCAGTCGGCGCTCTTCGCCGGTCAGTTCCGCGAGAACGCGGCCCGCGCCCTGCTGCTGCCACGGCGCCGTCCCGGGACGCGGACTCCTCTCTGGGCCCAGCGCCTGCGCGCCCACAACCTGCTGGCCGTCGCCCGGCAGTTCCCGAGCTTCCCCATCGTGCTCGAGACCTACCGGAGCTGCCTCCAGGACGTGTTCGATCTGGAGGGCCTCTGCACCCTGCTGAGCCAGCTGCGCAGCCGCGAGATCCGGGTGGACGAGGTCGAGACCCGCCAGGCCTCGCCCTTCGCCCGCTCGCTCGTCTTCGCCTACACCGCCACCTACCTCTACCAGGGCGACACGCCGGTCGCGGAGCGCCGGGCCCAGGCGCTCACGCTCGACCGCGCCATGCTGCGCGATCTGCTGGGACAGGAGGATCTCCGCGAGCTGCTCGACGCGGAGGTGGTGGCCGAGGTGGAGGCCGAGCTCCAGGGTCTCGCCGACGAGCGCCGCGCTCGCGACTCCGAGGCCCTGCTCGACCTGCTGCGCCGGGTGGGCGACCTGGACGACGAGGAGGTCGCGCTTCGCTGCACGGGGAGCGCGGAGGCCTGGCTGCGAGAGCTCGCGGCGGCGCGTCGCATCGTGCGGCTGCGCCTGGCGGACGGCGAGCGTTGGATCGCGGCCGAGGAGGCCGGCCTGTATCGGGACGCCGTCGGAGCGGCGCCGCCGGGCGGCCTGCCGGCCGCCTTTCTGGAGCCGACCGAGGGCCCGCTGCGACAGCTCCTGCTGCGCTTCGCGCGCGTCCGCGGGCCCTTCCGGAGCGCCGAGCTGGCGGGCCGCTACGGCCTGCCGGAGGCCCAGGCCGACGCACTGCTGCGCGAGCTGGCGGGGCAGGGCGAGCTGCTGGCGGGCGAGTTCCATCCGAGCGGCTCGGGAGCCGAGTGGTGCGAGCCCGAGGTGCTGCGCCGCCTCCGCAGGCGCACGCTCGCGCGGCTCCGGGGCGAGGTGGCCCCCGTGGAGGCTCCGGTGCTCGGCCGCTTCCTGCCCGCCTGGCACCGGATCGGGGCCGGCGGAGATCGGGAGCTGCGACTCTCCGAGGCGATCCAGCAGCTCGAGGGCCTGCCCCTGTCCTTCGCCGAGCTGGAGGGAGCCATCCTGCCCGGCCGCGTCCCGGGCTTCGACCCGCGGGACCTGGACCAGCGCGGGGCCCTCGGCCAGCTCGTGTGGATCGGCTGCGGTCCGCTCGGAGAGCGCGACGGCCGCATTGCGCTCTACCGCCGCGAGCGCGTCGGCCACCTGGCCGAGCCGGCGGAGCCCCTCGCCGCACCCAGCGAGATCCAGCGCGCCGTGCTCGACCACCTGGAGCAGCGCGGAGCCTGCTTTTTCGCCGAGCTCTCGGCGGCGGCGGGCGCCCCCCCGGCCCGCCTGCTGCTGGACGCGCTCTGGGATCTGGTCTGGGCCGGCCTGCTCACGAACGACACCTTCGCCCCCCTGCGGGCCCTGGCCCGGCGGCACCGGAAGCCGGCCCGTCGGGGTCGGGCGACCGAGCTGGCGGGCACCTCCGGGCGCTGGTCACGGGTCGACGGCCTGCTGTGCGATCCGGGAGAGCCCACCCGGCGGGCCTACGCCCGCGCGGACCTGCTGCTCGAGCGCTACGGGGTGGTCAGCCGGGACGCGCTGGCGGCGGAGGCCTTCCCCGGTGGCTTCGCGGCGGTGTACCCGGTGCTGCGCGCCATGGAGGAGGCCGGCAAGCTGCGGCGCGGCCACTTCGTCGAGGGCCTCGCCGGGGCGCAGTTCGCCTACGCGGGCGCGGTCGATCGCCTGCGCGCGATCCGCGCCGAGGGCGATCCGGGTGAGCCCGTGGTGCTGGCGGCGACCGATCCGGCCAACCCCTACGGCGCGCTGCTGGCCTGGCCGGAGACCCGCGACCCGGCGGCCCGGCCGCGGCGCGCGGTCGGCTGTCGGGTGGTCCTGGTGGACGGCCTGCCGGCCCTCTACGTCGAGCGGGGAGGGGGCCGCTGGCTGAGCTTCGAGGCCCCGGATCCCCGTCAGGAGCGGCAGCGCTGGCAGCGGGCGCTGGCGGGCCTGCGCCGGCTCTTCGACGATCGCCGGCGGCGCAGCCTGCGCGTCGAGCGGATCGACGGCCTCCCGGCCCTGGACTCGCCTCGGGCGGCCGACCTGATGGCGGCGGGCTTCCGCCCGGACCATCGCGGGCTGGTCCTCGAGCGCTTCGAAGCCCTCGCCGCACCATCGGCCCGCGCCGCGTCGGGCACCTGAGGGGTGCCCGAGGGCGACACCATCCACAAGCTGGCGCGCGCCCTCGGCTCGGAGCTGGAAGGGCAGCGCCTGGACGCCCTGTGGCTGCGCGACCGGGGCTACGTGGGCGGCCTGGCCGGCGCGCGGGTGCGCGAGGTCGCGGCCCTGGGCAAGCACCTGCTCGTCGTGCTCGCGCGCCAGGGCGCAGCGGACTGGGTGCTCCACGTCCACCTGGGCATGCACGGTCGCTGGCAGCGCGCGCCCTCGGGCGCGCCGCCGCGCGCCGCCAAGCTGCTGCTGGCGGCCCGGGGCTCGGGCTACGCCTGCACGCGGCCCGCCGTGGCCGAGCTGCTGCGCCGCGTCGACGTGACCGCGCACCCGGTGCTGCGCCGGCTGGGACCGGACCTCTTGGGCCCCGAGCTTCCGCTGCCCCGGATCCTGGCGCGGGCACGCCGCAGCCGGGCGGCCTGCGTCGCCGAGCTGCTGCTCGACCAGACGGTGGCCTGCGGTCTCGGCAACGTCTACAAGAGCGAGGTCCTGTTCCTGTCCTCGCTGCATCCCTTCACGCCGGTCGACCGGCTCTCGGACGGGGCCCTCGAGCAGCTCTACCGGCGCGGCAGGGAGCTGCTCGGCTGGAACCTCGGGGGCTGGCGTCGCACCACGCTGCGGCGCGTCGAGGCCGGTCGCGACCTGCCCCGCGGCGAGCCGCGGCTCTGGGTGTACGGGCGCGCCGGCTTGCCCTGCCTGCGCTGCGGCAGCCGCATCGCAGCGACGCGGCTGGGCGACGGCGCGCGAGCCACCTGGTGGTGCGAGGGCTGCCAGCCCAGGCTTCACGCTGAATTCCCGCCGGCGTCCCACGTCTGACATCTCGAGGGGCCTTTCTTTAGGGGTCCGTCCCGAGAGCCGATACGAGACCAGTGCACGACCTTCCCGATCGACACGCCAAGGACACCAGGACCGTCTTCAAGATCATGGGCGAGTTCGTCGAGGGCGTCGAGACCCTCCGCCCGGTCTGGCCCGCCGTCTCGATCTTCGGGAGCGCGCGCGTGCCGGAGGGACATCGCTACTACCGGGACGCGGTGGCGGTTTCGGAGGCCCTCTCCCAGGCCGGCTTCTCCGTCATCACCGGGGGCGGCGGAGGCGTCATGGAGGCGGCCAACCGGGGCGCCAGCGAGGCCTCGGCGCGCTCCATCGGGCTCAACATCCGCCTGCCCCGCGAGCAGCTCCCGAACCGCTACGCGGACACCATCGTCCACTTCAACTACTTCTTCGTGCGCAAGGTGATGTTCGTCAAGTACGCCTGCGGCTTCGTGGGGCTTCCCGGTGGCTTCGGCACCCTCGACGAGATCTTCGAGGCCCTCACGCTCAAGCAGACCGAGAAGATCCACGACTTCCCCGTCATCCTCTACGGCCGCGAGTTCTGGGGCGGACTGGTGTCCTGGCTGCAGGATCAGGCCCTCAAGGAGGGCATGATCGACGAGTCCGACCTGCGGCTCTTCCGGGTGACCGACGAGGTCGAGGAGGTGGTCGCCGTCATCGAGCGACACTACACGAACCGGCAGCGGGCCCGCGGCCCCCGAGCCGGCAACGGTCACGAGACTCCCTGAAGCCCGGGCGCAGCGCGCCCCCGCATCTCGAGGGAGTCCACTGCAGCACGCAGGGTGCGCACGGACACATCCACGCGCCGCCGGGCGACGAGCTCACCGATCGAGCCCGAGCACGACTCCGCGCGGAGCAAGTACGAGGCCGAGGAGGTGGTGCGCACGGCGGCCAGAGTCCGCAGCCCCTCGCGACGGGCTTCCCGCGCGTGCCGGCGAGAGGGGCTCAGGCATTGGAAGCCGGGCGCTGCCCGACCCTGGCGACCGCGTGGCCGCGCGCCAGGCTGCGCAGCCAGAAGGCCGCCACGAAGGCCAGTCCCACATAGCTGGCCCAATCGCGCGCCGCGGACCAGTGCGCGTGATGGCTCTCGACGACCAGGCTTCGCGCGTCCCGGAAGCGGCCTCGGAGCGACACGGTGCCCTCCGGGAGGGCGGAGGCGTCGACCGCGCGCAGCTCCTCCCCGGTCCACAGCTCGAGCCACAGCTCTCCCCGCTGGCGCCGAGCGCGGGCCCGGTCCAGCTCGACGGGGCTGCCCGGACGCTCTTGGGTGTCGCGCAGCGTGCGCACGAAGTGATTGTTCGCGGACTCGGGCCCCGCCAGCAGCAGCGCGGGCAGGGTCGCGTAGACCAGCAGCCCCGCGGCGGCCCAGCCGAGGCGCCGCGGCCGCAGGTCGAGCCGGACGCCGGGATCGTCTGCGCGGATCCAGCAGTGGAGGGCCACGAACGCCCCGACGAGCGTGAGGAGCACACCGGGGACGCTCTCCGGCCAGAACCACGCCAGGTTCAGCAGCTCCCAGGAGAGCGGGGCGATGAGGTGCACCCCGTTGGCCAGCTTCGTCTGCAGCGCGTCGAGCAGCAGATGGAAGAGGGAGCCCGCCGCCAACAGGCCGGCCACCCGGACCGGTCGCGTCGAGAGGGCCGCCAGGCCGATGCAGAGGGGCAGGGTTCCGATCCAGGCGCTCTGGGCGATGCAGTAGAGCCGGAGCTCGTAGCGGTCGACGGCGACGGGCGAGGCCTGCAGCAGCCGCTGCAGGATCCAGGGCAGGTCCGGCAGGACACAGCTGAGCAGGATCCAGGGCAGCTCCCGTCCGGGTACTGCGGCGCGCAAGGCGGGAACGTGGACCCCGACGTGCGCCAGGGTGTTGGGCATGGGCGGCGGTCTCCCGGCCCGGCGGGCCCCTACAGGAAGACCCGAGCGTATCCGATGGACTCCATGGCCCCGAGAGCCGCGAACCGGCGAGGGGCCCTCCCGGCGGCAACGCGACTCGCCCTCCGATACTCTCTCCCGAATCGCTGGGAACGGAGCCAGGCCATGTACGAGGCGTTCTTCGGGCTGAGCGCGCTTCCCTTCTCCATGTCGCCCGATCCACATTTTCTCTGGCCCTCCGAAACCCACGAAGAGGGCCTCGCGGTGCTCCGCTACGGCATCACCCACCGCAAGGGCTTCGTGCTGCTGACCGGCGAGGTCGGGACGGGCAAGACGACACTGCTCCGGGCCACCCTGGAAGACCTCGTCGACGACGTCGACGTGGCGCTGGTGGTGAACACGGCAGAGATGAGCCCCCTCGATCTGCTGAAGCTGGTCGCGACCGAGTACGGGGTGTCCGGGCCCTTCCACTCCAAGGCCGACTACGTCATCGCCCTGAACCGCTTCCTGCTCGAGAAGCTGGCGAGCGGGCTCAACACCGTGCTCATCATCGACGAGGCGCAGAACCTGGGGGATGCCGCGCTGGAGGAGGTCCGACTGCTCTCCAACCTGGAGACCGAGTCGGAGAAGCTCCTGCAGATCGTGCTCACCGGTCAGCCCGAGCTCCGGAGCAAGCTGGCCGTGCCCAACCTGCGCCAGCTGCGTCAGCGCATCGCCCTCGAGTACCACCTGGAGCCGCTGCGTCCCCAGGAGGTCCGCGGCTACCTCGAGCACCGGCTGCAGCGGGCCGGGGGGCAGCTCGAGACGGTCTTCGCGCCGGGCGCGGAGAGCATCTTCGCGAGCTTCTCGCACGGCTGCCCGCGGCTGATCAACCTGCTGGCGGATCGAGCGCTGCTCTCGGCCTTCACGAAGCGGCTGCGCCCGATCCCGCTGTCGCTGCTGGAGGCGAAGGCGAAGGACCTCGCCGCAGCCTCTGAATCGGCGCGACCCGGCTTCCGGGACCTCTCCCAGGGCTGAGGTCGCCCCCGGGGCCCGGCTCGGATCCGCGCCGGGCGGCCTTTCCCCGTCACCAATTCCTCACGTGGTGGCACTTACGACCTGGAAGCGCGAGCGATACCCTCGCTCCGCGCCCGGAGAAAGTGCGCCAGTTGTCCAGCCAAGCTCCCCCGCTAGCGCCGCTGTCGACCGCCCGTCCGAAGGCCCACCCGCCGAGGCAGCTGGCCCTCTTGGGGCTCTTCCTGCTGGGCCTGGCGGGGCCGGCGACGGCCCAGACGAGCCTGATCGCCAGCGACTTCTCCTCCGACCCGACGCCCTTCTCCTACCTCGACGACGCCTTCTTCGGCACCGCGCAGCCGGCCTATGCCCAGGGCAGCTATCGGCCGGGCGACGGCTTCGCGGGGGGCGGCGTGCGCGTCGAGGTCGGCGGGGTCGACGGGGCCAAGATCAAGGACATGTCCGGCGCCTGGCAGGCCGCCTTCCAGCTGCCCAGCGACGACACGGTACGGATCACCCTGCGCTACCGGATGCAGTTTCCGCCGGTCTGGACGCCGCCCGACGTCTACGAGGCCAACGAGTGCAGCCAGGTCCTGGTTGCGATCGACGGCGTGCCTGCCGCGCCCGGGCCCGATCCCTACCTGGCCGAGTTCTGCGGCGCCAGCGGCGGCCCCCAGGACACCGGCTGGCAGCTCGTCAGCCTCGACGTCCCTCTGACGGCCGGCCTCCACAGCCTGAGCTTCGGCGCCTACAGCACGCAGAAGACCACCGACGACGAGCTCACCTACGTCGACTTCGACGACGTGGAGCTGCTGGCCCTCGGGTTGGTACCCGGGGCCGAGACCACCTGCGACGATGGCCTCGACAACGACGACGACGGCGACGTCGACTGCGCGGATCTCGACTGCGCCGCCGCGCCCCTCTGCGAGCCGGGCGGCGAGACGACCTGCGACGACGGCGTCGACAACGACGCCGACGGCCCGATCGACTGCGCCGACCCGAGCTGCGACGGCCTCGGCGGCTGCGAGCTGGGAAGCGAGCAGAGCTGCGGAGACCTCTTCGACAACGACGCCGACGGCCAGACCGACTGCGCCGATCTCGACTGCGCGGCCGCCCCGGTCTGCGAGCTCGGAGGCGAGCTGACCTGTGACGATGGCGTGGACAACGACGCCGACGGCCAGGCCGACTGCGCCGACCCGGAGTGCTCCGAGGCCCCCGGCTGCGATGCGCTGCTGAGCGCGGATTTCGCCGCCTCGGCGACCCCCTTTGCCTACGCGGACGACGTCTTCGGCACCTCCCAGCCCGCCTACGCCGACGGCCAGTACGAGCCCCTGGCCGGCTTCGCCGACGGCGCCCTGCGGGTGGAGGTCGGCGGCGTCGACCGGGGCCGCGTCCGCGACATGTCCGGCGCCTGGCAGGCCGCCTTCCAGCTCGCGAGCGACGACACCGTGCGCCTCTCGCTCCGCTACCGGATGCAGTTCCCCGCGGTCTGGGCACCGCCGGACGTCTACGAAGCCGACGAGTGCAGCCAGGTCCGGGTGGAGATCGATGGCCTGCCCGTGGGCCCGGGCGCCTTCCTGAGCGAGTTCTGCGGGGCCACCGGCGGCCCGCAGGACACCGGCTGGCAGCTCGTGAGCTTCGACGTGCCGCTCCCGGCCGGGCCCCACACCCTGAGCCTCGGGGCCTTCGGCAACCAGAAGACCACCGAGGACGAGATCACCTTCGTCGACTTCGACGAGGTCGAGCTCCTGGCCCTGGGCCTCGCCCCCGGCGCCGAGACCACCTGTGACGACGGTCTCGACAACGACGCCGACGGCGACATCGACTGCGCGGACCTCGACTGCGCCGTCGCCCCCCTCTGCGAGCCCGGCGGCGAGACGACCTGCGACGACGGCGTCGACAACGACGCGGACGGCCTCGCCGACTGCCTGGACCCCAGCTGCGACGGCCTCGCCGCCTGCGAGCTGGGCGCCGAGCTGAGCTGCAGCGATGCCTTCGACAACGACGCCGACGCCGCCATCGACTGCTTCGACGCCGACTGCGCCGCCGCTGCCGTCTGCGAGCTCGGCGGCGAGCTGACCTGCAACGACGGCCTCGACAACGACGCCGACGGCGACGTCGACTGCGGCGATACGGACTGCGCGGATGCGCCGGGCTGCGACGCACTGCTGCGGGCCGACTTCGACTCGACGCCGGGCCCCTTCGCCTACGCCGACGACCTCTTCCTCGGCACCTCGGAGCCGGCCTACGCCGACGGCGGCTACGAGGCCGCGGACGGCTTCAGCGGCGGGGGCCTCCGGGTCTCCGTGGGCGGGGTGGACCGCCGCAACATCCTGGGCATCTCCGGCGGCTGGCAGGCGAGCTTCCAGCTTGCCAGCGCCGACACCGTGCGGCTGAGCTTCCGCTATCGCATGCGCTTCCCCGAGCTCTGGGCGCCCCCCGACGTCTACGAGAGCGACGAGTGCAGCCAGGTGCTCGCCGCCGTGGACGGCCTGCTCGTGTCGCCCGGCTCCGACGCCTACCTGCTGCAGAGCTGTGGCGCGAGCGGCGGCCCCCAGGACAGCGGCTGGCAGCTGGTCTCCCTCGACCTTCCGCTCGAGGCCGGGACCCACACGCTGAGCCTCGGGGCCTACAACAACAAGAAGACCTTCGCGGACGAGCTGACCCGGGTCGACTTCGACGACGTGGAGATCCTGGCCCTCGGCCTGGGGCCCGGGGCGGAGATCAGCTGCGACGACGGCCTCGACATCGACGGCGACGGCCGCGCCGACTGCGCCGACCCGGACTGCGGGGTCTCGCCGATCTGCGAGCCAGGCGGCGAGCTGAGCTGCGGAGACGGTCTCGACAACGACGGTGACGGTCTCGCCGACTGCCTCGATCCGAGCTGCGACGGCCTCGCGGGCTGCGAGCTCGGCAGCGAGGCGACCTGCGACGACGGCGTCGACAACGACGCCGACGGGCTTCCGGACTGCGGCGATCCCGACTGCCTGGGCGCCGCGCTCTGTGAGCCGGGTAGCGAGCTGAGCTGCGACGACGGCTTCGACAACGACGGCGACGGGGCCACCGACTGTGCCGACGCCGATTGCGAGGGCGGACCGGCCTGCCAATTCGTCTTCGACGACTTCGAGATCGGTTCCGGCAGCTTCGTCTACCAGGACGACGCCTTCCGTCACACCGCCAATCCGGCCTACGCCACCGGCAGCCACGAAGGCGCCGGGGGCTTCGGCGGGGGAGGGGGCCTGCGCGTCCGAGTCGGAGGAGTCGACGACCAGGACGTGGTGGGCATGTCGGGCGGCTGGCTGCGCAGCTTCGACGTCGAGGGCGACCGCATGCTGCGCTTGACCCTGCGCTACCGGCCGCTCTTCCCGGTCACCGGGGGCTCCAACGTCTTTGAGAGCGACGAGTGCCTACAGGTGCTGGCCGCCCTCGACGGTGTGCTGGTCGCGCCCGGTCCCTTCGACTCCCTCGAGGAGCTCTGCGGCGGAGACACGGTGAGCCCCGGCTGGCGCCAGCTCTCCTTCGATGTCCCGGTGACCGGGGGCAGCCACGTCCTCGCCATCGGGGCCCATGTGAACGCCAAGACCACCCAGGACGAGGTGGCCGAGGTCTTCTTCGACGACGTGGAGATCCGCTTCCTCGGCCTGGCGCCGCTGGCCGAGTCCCTGTGCTCCGACGGCCTGGACAACGATGCCGACGCGAGCATCGATTGCGCCGACTCCGATTGCTCCGGAGCAGCCCTCTGCGAGCTCGCGCTGGAGCTGGTCTGCTTCGACGATTTCGACAACGACGGGGACGCCGCGGCGGACTGTGCCGATCCCGACTGCGCCGGTCTGGCCGGCTGCGAGGCGGGCGTCGAGAGCCGCTGCGGGGACGATTTCGACAACGACGCCGATGGCCTCACGGACTGCGCGGATCCGGATTGCGACGGGATCGACGGCTGCACGGGGCGCATCGACGCGGACTTCTCGGGCGGAGCCGACGGCTTCAGCTACGCGGACGACCTCTTCCGGGGCACCAGCAACCCGGGCTATGCCAGCGGCGGCGCCGCCGCGGGGAGCCTCCGCGTGGAGCTCGGAGGCGTCGACGACGCGGCGGTGGCGGGCATCTCCGGCGGCTGGAGCCGCTCCTTCACGCTGCCCTCGGACGATCTGGTGTCGATCTCGCTCCGCTACCGGGTGGTCACGCCTCTCGCCAGCTCACCGGCCGACGCCTTCGAGCCCGGCGACTGCCTGGAGGTGCTGCTGGCCCTCGATGGCAATCCGGTGAGCGACGGCCGCTTCGACACCCTCGACCGCATCTGTGGCGGCATCGAGCCGCCGGACTCGGGCTGGCGCAGCGTCGAGGTGGAGGTTCCGGTGGGCGCCGGCACCCACGATCTCGACCTGGGGGCCTGGCTGAGCGGCAAGTCGGACGCGCTGGCGGCGGCCGAGGTCTTCTTCGACGACGTCCGGCTCACCAGCCACGGCGCCTCGGTGCTGCTCTTCGACGACTTCTCCTCGGCCGGGGGCCCCTGGACGGTGGTCGACCAGGGCGGCGCCAGCAGCTGGCGCGTGTCCGCGGGGCACTACCTCCAGGATGCCAGCAACGTCGACAAGCGCGGCGCCTTCTACCGCGGGACCTTCGCCTTCCGCAGCGACGGCCTGGCCCTGACGGACTATCGGGTGCGCCTCAAGGCCAGCCCGCTGGTCGAGGTGGACAGCTCGGGCCGCGACGCCCTGGGCGTGATGATCCGCTACCTCGACAACTCCAACTACTACCGCTTCCTCCTCAGCCGGACCATCGGCGTCGCGAAGCTCGAGAAGCGGGTCTCCGGCTCCTTCTCGGATCTCGCCTTCGACACCCGCGGCTTCGATCCGAAGCAGCCCGTCGAGATCGAGATCGAAGCCGCGGGATCGCGCATCCGGGTCTGGGTGGACGGGGAGCTTCGCTTCAGCGTCGACGACCCGGATCTCGGCACGGGCAGCCTGGCCCTCTACGCGCAGAACCGGGCGCAGTTCGACCACGTCGTGGCCCTGGCGCCCCGCAGCGCTCCGGCTGCGGGCCTCTCCTCGCCCGTCCAGCGCAGCGTGGCCGTCCTGGAATCCGAAGGCCCTCCGTACTCCCTCCCGGTGGTCGCCAGCGACCACAATCTGCAGGCGGGCGACAGCGTGCGCATCCTCCTGGACGGCGGCACCACCGCCGCCGAGCGAGCGGAGCTCTCGGCGCCTCCCTTCGAGACCACCTTCGCCGACGTCGCGCCGGGCGAGCACCGGCTCGACCTGCTCGTCGGAACCGCGAGCGGCGAGGCGAGGGGAGACGCCAATCCCGGCATCCTGGTCGCGGGCAAGGTGATGGTGGCGCTGGGGGACAGCATCACCGCCGGCCAGGGCGACGGCCGCAAGGAGGACGACGAGACGGCCGACGGCGTCCAGCTCGGGCGCGGCTACGCGCCGATCCTCGCCCAGCGGATCCGCGAGGCCACGGGCGATCGCGTGGTCATCTACAACGAGGGGATCGGCGGCGAGACGGTGGCCTCCCTGCAGAACCGCCTCGAGCAGACCCTCGACCGCTACCCCTCCGACGCGATCTGGCTGGTGGTGGTGGGCACCAATGCCGGCGGCCTCTCCAGCGGCCTCGGCTGCAGCGATGCAGACCTGGAAGCGGACGCCGCGGGCTGTGGAGCCACCTACAAGGACCGGCTCCGCGACCTGGTGCTGGACATCCAGGCCCGCGGCGCGACCGTCGTGCTCGGCAAGGTGCCCTTCGCCGTCGGGGTCTCGGAGAGCCGCAACGCCCGGAACCGGGAGTTCAACGAGGTCATCGACGAGCTGGTGACCTCGCTCGGCCTGGTGGCCGCTCCGGACTTCTACAGCCACTTCGAGGCGAATCCGGACCAGATGGCGGACAGCCTGCACCCGAACGGGACCGGCTATCGCGGCATGACGGAGCTGTGGCTGCAGGCCCTGCTGGGCCTCCTCTAGGGGCCTAGGCCTCGTCCGGTTCCGGCTCGTCCGCACCCCTTCGTGCCGCAGGGCTGCCGGCCTGCGAGCCGCGCTGCACTGCGGCCAGGCGGTAGTCGCGGATACCCCGGGCATGGAAGAACAGGATCAGCTCTCCCAGGAGTCCGATGGTGAAGGTCTGCACGCCGAGCCCCACCAGCAGGGTGGCCAGCACCAGGAGCGGGCGATTTCCGAGCGGCGTGCCCAGCAGCCGCTGGAGGCCGAGCAGCAGCAGCATGAGCCCACCCACTCCGGCGAAGGCGGCCCCGACCCCGCCGAAGAGGCGCAGCGGGTGACGGGTGAAGCGGCTGATGAAGAAGACCGCGAGCACGTCGAGCGCACGCCACAGGTAGAGGAAGGGCGGATGCACCGAGGGCGGACGAGCTCGCGAATCCTGCGCCACGGCGACCTCGCGAACGTCGAAGCCCGCGCGTTCGGCCAGGACCGGCAGGTAGCGATGGAACTCGCCGTAGAGCGGAATCTCCTTCAGGACGGCCGGACGCAGGGCCCGGGTGCCGCTGGCGATGTCGTGGAAGTGGGAGCCCGCCGCCCAGGACATCAGCCGGTTGAAGAGCTCCGACTGCCGGCGCGCCGCATTCCCGGACTCGCGGCGGCGCCGCGCCGCAATGGCGAGCTGGGTGCCGTCGCGAACGGCCTCGAGAAGCCCCCCCAGCTCCCCGAGGTCGACCTCGAAGCGCGCCGGCAGCGTCAGCAGCAAGTCGCCCTCGGCCTCGTCGGCGGCCGCCGAGAGCATCGGGGCCTCGCCGACGGTGTCCGCGAAACGCAGGATGCGCACGCCGGGCTTGGCCTCGGCGGACACGCGCTCGACCTGGGCCAGCGTCTCGGGATCGGCGGTGCCGACCAGGTAGAGGAGCTCGAGCTCCGGAGCCAGGCCCTGCAGCTCGGCGGAGAGCGCCTCGTGGAGCGCGTAGAGTTCGTGGGCCGAGCTCGGCACCGGAACCAGGACGCTGAGCTTTCGGAAGCTTGCCGCGGTCATTGCTCAGGCCTCCTCGTGATAGACGACCCGACGCGCACGCCCTCGCCCGGCCGCCTCGAGGACGGCCTCCCCGAGGATTCCCACCAACAGGCACGAGCCGAAGGTCATGGCTGCGATCAGGGCGACGGCGGCAAGCACGGGCGTGGCCGAGCCGAAGAGGGGGGGCAGCAGGGCCGCCCCCAGCGAAAGGAAGAGGAAGGGCACTCCCAGCAGCGCGAACCAGCGCAGCGGGCGCTCCCGGAACCAGGTCAGCATCTGGATGGCGAAGAGGTCGGCGACCACCTTGAAGGTGCGCGAGATCCCGTACTTCGAGTCCCCCGCCACGCGCGGATGATGGCGCACCTCGACCTCGGCGATCCGGGCCCCCACGGGCATGGTGAGGATCGCCACGAAGCGGTGCATGTCCCCGTAGAGGTCGAGCTGGCGGACCACCTCGCTGCGGTAGGCCTTGAGCGAGCAGCCCTGGTCGTGGATGCGCACCTTCGTCACCAGACGGATCAGGCGGTTGGCGATCCAGGAGGGCACCTTGCGCATCAGCAGGGTGTCCTGCCGCTGTCTCCGCCAGCCGCTCACGACGTCTGCCCCCCGCTCCAGCTCCTCGAGGAGCCGCGGGATGTCGCGGGGGTCGTTCTGCAGGTCGCCGTCCATGGTGACGATGGTCCCACCGCGGGCCACGTCGAAGCCGGCCTGGAGGGCCAGCGTCTGCCCGAAGTTGCGGCGCAGCGAGACCACCACGAGCTCGGGCGTGGTCGGCAGCAGCTCGCGCAGGATGGAGAGGGTGGCGTCGGAGCTGCCGTCGTCGACGATCACGAGCTCGAAATTCCGCCCCGGCCGCAGGGCCTCGACGACGCGTTCGACGAGCGTTCGCACGTTTCCGTCTTCGTTGTACACGGGAATGACGACGCTCAGCGCCGGCGACGGAAGCTCGGAATGCCGATCGCCCAAGACCCCCCCTCCCCGGGCTCCACCCCCGATCGGAACGGGCCGAAGATAGCTGAAGTTCCGCCAGCTATTCTCTCCCGGGGCCATACCTTGCGACGCGATCTCGGAGCGCTGAGCTCGAAGCCGTACGACCTCGTCGTGGTCGGAGGCGGCGTCTTCGGCCTCTGCGCGGCCTGGGAGGCGACCCTTCGGGGCCTCTCGGTCGCCTTGATCGAGAAGGGCGACTTCGCGCGGGAGGCCTCGGCCAACTGCTTCCAGATCCTTCACGGCGGCATCCGCTACCTGCAGCACCTCGATCTCGTCCGGGTCCGGCAGTCGCTGGCGGAGCGGGGCGTATGGATGCGGATCGCGCCCCACCTCTCGGCCCCGCTCCCGGTCTTCATGCCCAGCTACGGACACGGCCGGCAGGGCCGCGAGCTGCTGGCGCTGGGAGCCCGCCTCTACGATCTCGTGGGCCTGGACCGCAACCGCGGGATCCGGGATGCCGCGCGCCGCATCCCGACCAGCCGCGTGCTCTCCCGCCGGCAGGCCCTCGAGCTGCATCCGCAGCTCGAGCACCCGGCCCTGACCGGGGGCGTGGTCTTCCACGACGGCCACATGCAGCACCCGGCGCGGCTGGCGCTGGCCTTCCTGCTCTCGGCGAGCCGCCTCGGAGCGCAGGCGGCCAACTACGTCGAGG
Source organism: uncultured Spirochaetales bacterium (assembly GCA_964649065.1). Classification (GTDB taxonomy): domain Bacteria; phylum Myxococcota_A; class UBA9160; order UBA9160; family SMWR01; genus CAZYOL01. Next base: position 39,393 of record CAZYOL010000002.1, on the reverse strand, counting down.
CCACCCAGCTGCTGCGCTCCGGCGCCCGCGTTCACGGGGTGCGGGCCGTTGACCGCCTCGGCGACCAGAGCTTCGAGATCCGGGGCCGGATGGTCCTCAACGCCACCGGAGGCTGGATCCCCGGCTGGCTCGCGGCGGAGGGCGCGGGGGCCCGGAGCCCCTGCTTCACCCGCGACGCCTACTTCGTGCTGCGCCGCCCGCTGCCCGGCGGCCAGGCCATGGCGGTGGGGAGCCCGGGGCGCGACCCCGACGCCGTCCCGAGCCGCTCGGGGCGCCAGCTCTTCCTGCTGCCCCGGGGCCGCACGACGCTGGTCGGTGTGTGGCACGAGCACTACTCGGGCGATCCCGACCGGGCTCGCATCGGCGAGCGAGAGCTGCGGGGCTTCCTGGACGAGGTCGACGCGCTCTGCCCCTGGCTCGGGGCCCGGCGGGAAGACGTCGCCCTGCTGCGATCCGGCCTGGTGCTCGCCGCGCCGCCGCGCTCCGGCCGCGAGCCCGCTTCGATGAAGCGGGGCCTGCTGGTAGACCACGAGCGCAGCGACGGGCTGCCCGGCCTGGTGAGCCTGGTCGGCCCCAAGTACACCACGGCCCGCTGGGAGGCGGAGCGCGCCATCGACCTGATCTGCCGGAAGCTGGCTCACTCCGGACCGCCGAGCCGCAGCGCCACGCTGCCGCTGCTCGGAGGCGACTTCGAGAGCTTCCCTGGGCTCCTCGAGCAGGCCCGCAAGCGGCGGCCCGAGGCGGTGCCGGAGACGGCCCTCGAGGCCCTGGTGCGCAACCACGGCAGCCAGTTCGAGGTCGTCCTGGAGGCTGCGCGCAGACAGCCGCAGCTCGCGGCCTGCCTGCCCGGCAGCTCGACCCTGGCCGCCGAGCTGCTCCACGCGGTGGAGGCCGAGATGGCCGTGCGCCTGGAGGACGCGGTCTTCGGCCGGACCGAGCTGGGCAGCGACGGCCACCCCGGCCGGCCGGCCCTCGAGGCCGCGGCGGACCTGATGGCGGCCGCGCTGGGCTGGGATTCGCCCAGGCGCAGCAAGGAGCTGGAGCGCTGCGAGGATCGCTTCCCGCGAGCGGGGTGCCCCGAGGCGCCCGTGGAAGGGCGCTAGGCCCGGTGGCCCTGCGCAGCCCTCGACCTTCGACCTGGCTGAAGCTCGTCGTGAGCGTCGCCCTGCTGGCCTACGTCTTCGCCAAGGTCGGCTGGGGCGAGCTCTGGACGGTGCTCTCCGACGCCGACCTCGGCTTCATCCTGCTGAGCCTCGCCCTGATTCCGGTGCTGCAGATCGCGAGCGTGCTGAAGTGGCAGGTCCTGCTCCGCGCCAAGCAGCTCCACATCTCCTTCGGGCGGCTATGGGCCGTGTATCTCGTGGGCTACTTCTTCAACAACCTGCTGCCCTCCAACGTCGGGGGCGACGCGGTGCGCAGCTACCAGCTCGGCAAGCAGACGGGAGACCTCCGGGAGGCCGTGGCCTCGGTCTTCGTGGAACGGGCCAGCGGCTTCTTCTGCCTGCTCGCCCTGGCCCTCACCAGCGTCGCCCTGCGCCCCGGCCTGCTGGAGGACCCGCGCGTCGCCCTGGCGCTGGCGGTCGCCTTCGCGGGCTTCGGCTCCCTGCTCGTCGCGGTGCTCGATACCCGGGTGCTGAGCCTCTGCCGGCGGCTGCTGCCTCACCCGATCCTGGCGCGCTGGGTCCACAAGGCCGGCCAGCTCCAGGAGGCCATCCGCAGCTATCGGGGGACCCGGCTCTGGTGGAGAGTCTCGGCCCTCACGGTGCTCTTCTACCTGCTGGCCATCCTCAACGTCTACGTGGGCTGTCTGGCCTTCAGCGCCACGCCGCCGCTCTTCGCCATCGGCGTGGCAATGCCGGTCATCCTGGTGATCTCGATGATCCCCATCTCGATCGCCGGCATCGGCCTCCAGGAGTGGAGCTACTACGTGATCTTCGAGCAGGTCGGCCTGCCGGGCGCCCTGGGGCTCTCGGTGGCCCTGCTGATGCGAGCCAAGGCGATCCTCGCCGGGGGCGTGGGCGGGATCTTCTACGCAAGGGCGTTGGTGCGTGACGAGAAGAGCGACGAATTCGTCCCCGCCTGAGCTCGGCTCGGCGGACGACTACGCCTTCCACAAGCTCGTGGAGGGGAGCGGGCTCTCGCCCGTGCAGAAGTACCAGAGCCTGGTCGTCGGTCGGCCGGGCTGGCTGGCGCTGCTGCACTACGAGCTGCTGCTCGGGACGGTCTGCTTCGTGCCGGGCTCGGCTGGAATCGTGCTGCGCAGCCTGCTCTACCGGGGCCTGCTCGGCCGCCTCGGGCCAGGCGTCGTGATCGGGCGCAGCGTCACGCTGCGCCATCCCCACCGCATCGAGCTGGGGGACCGCGCGGTGGTCGACGACAACGCCTATCTCAGCGCAGTCGGCCCCGAGGGCACCTCGATCCGCATCGGCGAGCGGGTCCTCGTGGGCCGCTCCAGCGTCGTCAAGACCCGAGCCGGCCAGATCGAGATCGGAGACGACACCAGCATCGGCCACGAGTGCCGGATCGTCACCTCGCACCGGCTCGAGATCGGGCGCGACGTCCTGCTGGCAGCACGGGCCTGTGTCGGCGCCAGCGAGCACGAGCGGGGCGACCTCGACACGCCGATCTCCCGGCAGGGTCTCAGCAAGGAGGGCGGGCTGCGCATCGAGGACGAGGTCTGGGTGGGCCTCGGCGCCATTGTGCTCGACGGGCTGACCCTGGGCCGCGGCTGCATCGTCGGTGCGGGCGCCGTGGTCACCCGCGACGTGCCGCCCTTGGCCATCGCGGCGGGAGTCCCGGCCCGGATCGTCGGAGAGCGAAAGTGAGCCAGGCCCACGCCCGGCCCTACCTCGCCGACAACCCGCACGTCGGCAACCAGATCGCGGACCGGGGGCTCTGCGTCCGCTGCGGCGCCTGCGAGCCCGCCTGCCCGGTGGACATCATCCGCTTCGACGACCGGGCGCTGCCCTACGTGGTCGACGAGAGTCGCTGCCCGCAGGGCTGCCAGCGCTGTCTCAAGGTCTGCCCCGGCGAGGATCTGGATCTCGCTCGCCTCGACGGCGAGCACTTCGGGCTGCAGCCGGATCCCCGCTCGATCACGGGGATCGCCCGGGGCGCCTACGTCGGGCACGCGCTCGATCCGCAGCTGCGCGAGGGCGCGGCGAGCGGCGGCGTGGTCAGCCAGCTGCTCGTCTACCTGCTCGAGAAGGGCCACATCGACGGAGCCCTGGTGCTGGGCTCCCAGGCCGACGCGGACGGCGTGAGCCTCAAGCCGGTGGTGGCCCGCTCCCCCGAGGAGATCCGGCAGGCGGCCAGCTCGAAGTACATCGCCGTCCCCTTCCTGCGCGAGCTCCGGGAGATCGAGGAGGTGGAGGGCCGCTACGCCGTGGTGGCCTTGCCCTGCTTCGTCCACGCCCTGCGGAAGTACCAGCGCTCGAGCAAGAAGCTCCGGGAGCGCATCTCCCTGGTGATCGGGATCTTCTGCAACGTGGTCTTCGACCCCATCCTCTTCGAGGACCTCTTCAGCTTCAGCGGGATCCCGCGCAGCGACGTGACCCGCATCGACTTTCGGGACGGAGCCTGGCCCGGCGTCATGTCCGCCCAGCGGCGCAGCGGGGAGGCCCAGCGCATGCTGCGCTTCGAGGAGTTTCGGGATGCCTTCAACGTCCTCAAGTGGTTCTACGCCCCGGCCCGGTGCAACATGTGCACCGACTACTCCGCGGAGTACGCGGACATCGCCGTGGGAGACCCCTGGCTGCGAGGCGAGGACGGCCGCTTCCTCTATCCCGACAGCCGCAGCAGCGTGCTGGTGCGGACCCCGGAGGGCGCCGAGGCCCTCTCCAGGGCCCAGGCCGACGGCTACCTGGAGCTGAATCCCATCCCCCTGGAGACCTTCCAGGTCAACTTCGAGAAGCACGCGAGCTACAAGAGGGACTTCGTGCCCCTGAACATCGAGACCCGGCGCCGCCTCGGCCTGCCGGCCCCGCGTTACGGACGGCTCATGGGCCGCGCCAAGCGAGGCGCCTTCGCCTCGATGCTGCTGCGCAACACGGTGCTCTGGCTGGCGCGATTCCGCTGGTTCCGGCGCCTCGGCGTCGCTCTGGCCCAGACCCCGCCCGCGCTGGCCTACCTGCGCTGGAACCGGACCCGCAAGGAGCGGCGCTTTGCCGCCAGCTACCGGCGCATGGAAGCTTTCGTGGCCAGCCTGGCCACGCAGCAGCTGACCGAAGCGGCGGCGACGAGCCGACGCGCGAGGAGTCCCGAGCCATGAGCGAACGAAGACACGAGCCCTCCGAGGGCAGCGCAGCCCCCAGTGGAGGCTTCATCACGATCCGCCCCGAGGACGTGGTGGCCGACCCCTATCCCCACGCCATCAAGCAGGGGATGCTCCGCGAGGACTTCTATCGGCGCCTGCGCAGCGAGTTCCCCTCGGACGAGCTCTTCGACGGCCGGGGCAGCCGCTTCGGGGCCCGGACGGGCCGCGATCTGTACCGCGGGGACCCGGGCTTCGAGGAGTTCTTGAGCGGCTCGGGGGCCTGGCAGGAGTTCTACGACTACGTGAACTCTCCGGCCTTTCTGCAGTACACACTGTCGCTTTTCGGCCCGCACCTGGAGCGTTTCCAGTGCCGGATCGACCCCGGGCGGGCCCATCTGGTGGACCACGTCGAGGGTCGCTTCTCCACCTGGTGGCGCTCGCGCAAGGCCCGCTGGTTCGGTTGGGGCCGCGACGACGATGCCGACGAGCTCTTCGTCCGCTTCGACTTGGAGCAGAGCGGCACCGGCTACGACAAGCCGGTGCACTGCGACAATCCCAGCCGCCTGGTCTCGATGATCGTCTACTTCTGCGATGCGGAGGAGATCGGCATGGAGGGCGGGGTGCTGCGGGTGCACGAGCACCTCGAGCGCAAGGCCTACCGGGACTACGAGCGGATGCCCCCGGAGGATCGCACCAAGGTGGTGCGAGAGCTGGTCCCGCGGGAGAACCTCGGCGCCTTCTTCCTGTGCTCGAACAACTCCTATCACAGCGTGACGGCCGTGCGCTCGATCCGCGACTACCGGCGCTTCATCTACCTGAACCTGTCGAGTACGGCAGAGCACATCTGGTGAAGCGCCGGCGTGCCCCAGGCTCCCCGCATCCTGCTGATCGCCCCGCAGCCCTTCTACGAGCCGCGCGGGACGCCCATGAACGTGCTGCAGATGTGTCGGGTGCTCACCGAGGCCGGGTCCACGGTCGACCTGGCCACTTTCCCCCTGGGCCAGCCGGTCGAGATGGCGGGCCTGGAGATCCACCGGGGGCTGGCGATCCCGGGCATTCGACACGTACCGATCGGTTTCTCGTGGAGCAAGGTGCTCTGTGATCTCTCCCTCGCGGGCCTGGTGCTGTGGCTCTTCCTTCGCCGCCGCCACGTGGTGGTGCACGCCATCGAGGAGTCGGTCTTCCTGGCCCTGCCGCTGCGCTGGCTGGGAGCACCGCTCATCTACGACCTCGACTCCCTGATCAGCGATCAGCTGGCCTACTCGGGAGCGGTCCGCAGCCCTCGCGTCCTGCGCTGGGTCGCCGCCCTGGAGGACTACGCACTGCGCAGTGCCTCGGCGGCCATCACGGTCTGCCGCGCGCTGACCGAGGCGGTGAGGAGCCGGCAGCCGGAGCTGCCGGTCTTCCAGATCGAGGATGCTCCCCTGGAGGAGTCCTCCCGCGACCCGGAGCCAAGGGCGGTGGCTGCCCTGCGCCAGAGGCTCGGCCTCGAGGGCCGGAAGACGGTCGTCTACACGGGCAATCTGGAGTCCTACCAGGGCCTCGAGCTGCTGCTGGAGGCGGCGGCGATCCTGCGGCCACGCCTGCCCGAGGCCTGCTTCGTGCTGGTCGGGGGCGATGCGAGCCAGGTGGAGCGCACCGAAGGCCGGGCCCGGGAGCTGGGCCTCGAGCCTTGCTTCCGGCTGGTGGGCCAGCGGCCGCCCGCGGAGATGCCGGAATGGCTGGCCCTGGCCGACGCCCTGGTCTCGCCGCGCACGGAGGGCACCAACACCCCCTTCAAGATCTACGGCTACATGCGCTCCGGAAGGCCCATCGTCGCCACCGAGATCGAGTCCCACACCCAGGTCCTCGACACCTCGACCGCCGCCCTGTGTGCGCCGGAGGCCACCAGCCTCGCCGCTACCCTGGAGGCGGTGCTTCGCGATCCCGCCCGCTACGGGACGCTGGCCGAGCTGGCGCGCGAGCGCCTCGATCACGACTACGGGCTGCCCGCCTTCCGGCGCAAGCTGCTCGGCGCCTATCGCTCCATCGCGCCCGCTGCGCTGCCCCCCGTTGGCTAGCTTTCGGTTGGGATCGGCGGGCGGTCGGCCGATACACCGACGCGAGGCGGCGGCGCGCGTGCGCTGCGCGGACGGGGCGCGAGCCTCAGGGGAGAACGCCAGGCCGTGACGGGTCTGCAGGGCAGACGTGTGCTGGTGACCGGAGCAACCGGCTTCAGCGGTGGGCACCTGACGCGACGCCTGCTGCGCGAAGGCGCTCGGGTCTCGGTGCTCGCGCGCCCCAGCAGCGACCCGGCGACCGTCACCGCCCTGCGGGAGGCTGGCGCGCAGGTCCTCAGCGGCGATGTCGTCGAGCGCGCCGCCGTCCGGGAGGCCGTCCGCGAGGTCGAGATCGTCTTCCATCTGGCCGCGCTCTTCCGCCAGGCCGGGCTGCCCGACTCCGCCTACCACGAGGTGAACGTGGAGGGCACGCGCCATCTCCTCGACGCGGCGGAGGCGGCCGGCGTCGCCCGCTTCGTCCACTGCAGCACCGTGGGCGTTCACAGCCACATCCCCTCGCCGCCGGCCGACGAGAGCGAGCCCTACCGCCCCGGAGACGTCTACCAGGAGACCAAGTGCGAGGGCGAGAAGCTGGCCCAGCAGCGCTTCGCCTCGGGCCGGCTAGAGGGCGTGGTGATCCGACCCGCCATGATCTGGGGGGAGGGCGACCGGCGCACCCTCAAGCTCTTCCGCGGCGTGGCCCGACGCCGCTTCCCGGTGATCGGAAGCGGTCGAACGCTGGCGCACTGGGTGGACGTGTCGGACCTCGCCGAGGGCTTTCTGCTCGCGGCCAGCCAGCCGGAGGCCGCCGGCCAGACCTACATCCTGGCCGGCGAGCGCCCGGTTGCGATCCGGGAGCTGGTCGAAGCCATCGCCCGGGTCGCCGGGGTGAAGCCCCTGCCGCTGCGGATCCCCGCGCGACCGGTCCAGCTCGCCGGCTCTCTCACCGAGTGGATCTGCCGGCCGCTGGGCGTCGAGCCCCCGCTCTACCGGAGGCGCGTGGACTTCTTCACCAAGGATCGGAGCTTCGACACGACCAAGGCCCGCAGCGAGCTCGGCTACCGGCCCCACCAGGATTTCGAGGGCGAGGTGCGGAAGATCCACGCCTGGTACGAGAAGCACGGTTGGCTGTGACCAGGAAGGACGGACGCTCCCGATGACTCCCGACGCTGCCAGCATCACCATCCTCGGCTCCTACTCCGGCCGCAACGCCGGCGACGTGGCGATCCTGGCCTCGATCATGCGCGCCCTGTGCGACGAGCTGGGCCCCGACGTGCGCTTCGAGGTGCCCACCACCGACCCCGACTTCATCCGGCGACACTACGGAGACAAGTTCCAGGTGCGGCCGATCTCGGTGATGCCGTGGACCGGATCGATCCGGCTGCTGGGAATCCCCACGCTGCGCAGCATCCGGCGCACGGACCTCACCCTCATCACCGATGGCATCATCTTCGACGTCGGCCTCTGGAACCCGCTGTTCAACTTCCTGATCACCCTGGTCTTCCTGGTCCCCTGGGCCCGGCTCTGCGGAAGCCGGGTCGCGTGCTACAGCGTCGGAATCGGCCCCCTCGAGCGCCCGGCGGGCCGGCGCTTCGCGCGCGGGGTGGCGGAGGGCTGTGCCCTGCTCTCGGTGCGGGAGGAGGACTCGCTGCGGCTCTTCCGCGAGATCGGCGTCGAGCAGCCGATCCACCAGACCGCCGACGCCGTCTTCCTCGACTGGGGAGCCGAGCCCGAGCGCGTGGACGAGATCGTCGCAGCCCACGGCCTGGACGCCGACGCGGAGGCGGAGCGCCTGCTCGGCTTCAACGTCACGCGCTACGTCGACGACTGGCTCCCGGCCGCCGACAAGCTGAGCCGTCGCGAAGGCCTGCTGCCCGCCGTGGCCGAAGGGCTCTGTCGCCTGCGCGTCGAGCACGGCATCGTCCCGGTCCTGATCACGACCCAGGTGATGGACGAGACCTTCGGCCAGCGTCTGCGGCAGCTCCTCGCGGAGGCTCATCGTCGCGAGACGGGCGAGAGCTGGGCGCCCGCGCTGCTCACCAACTCCGACTACGACAACCACGAGCTACTGGGCGTGATGAGCCGCCTCGAGCTCTTCACCGGCATGCGGCTGCACTCGCTGATCCTGGCCGCCCGCTCCGGCACGCCGATCGTGGGCCTGGCCTACGCGCCCAAGGTGCGCTCCTTCCTGAGGCAGCTCGGCACGCCCGAGCGCTCCCACGAGCTCGGCGAGCTGACGGCCTCCTTCGTGGCCGAGAGGCTGCTCGACGCCTGGAACCAGCGCTCCTCGATCCGCGCGGCCCAGCAGGCGGTGGTGAGCCAGCTGGAGGAGGGCGCTCGCGAGGCCGCGCGTCTGGTGCGGGAGAGCTGCTTTCCCCAGCTGCCGAGCCGCCGCGAAGAGCCGAGTGCCTACCCCGCTCCCGGGGCGGTCGCCCGGCCCCGGCGGCGCAGCGCGTAGCGCCCTTGGGCGAGCAGCGTCCGCAGCAGCGCGTCGCGGCTCCCGGTCGCCTCGAGGCGGGCGCGCCCCGTCAGGGCCGACAGCAGCGAGCGGGCCGGCTGCTGCGCGTCGAGGGAGGCTTCGATCCGGAAGCCGAGGCAGCCGACCCGGGCCTCGCCGCCGGGAAGGGGCAGGGGATCGCTGCCGCACAGCACCCGCGCCGGAGCCTCGAACACGGCGGGGCGCGGCCAGGGCCAGCAGCGTTGCGGAACGTCTCCCAGGAAGAAGCGCGCGTGGTCGCGCAGGCGGTCCTGCCGCGCCAGCTCCGCGACTCTGCGCCCTCGTTCCCCGAGCCACTTGCCGAAGCCCCAGGGCAGCACCGCCACGGCGTCGGCGTCGAGCAGCGCTTCGAGGAGCTCCTCCGCGCACCGCGTCCGATCGACGATCGCGGCGGCTGCGCAGTCCGGATCGAGGGCCAGGCCGAGCACCTCCAGGCCCTCGGTGGAGACGATCTGGCGACCCGCGACGACGAAGACCGAGGACGCCGGCGCACAGTCCTGGAGCTGCAAGGCGAGCGGCTCGGCGGTGGCTCCAAGGGGGCCGCGGCCCCCAGCCGCCGCCTCGCGGGCAGCGCGGTACCAGTCGTGTCCGGCGCTCTCGGCGAGCAGCAGCAGGAAGGGCGCCGCCAGCGCCTCGGCCCGCTGGCTCGCCTGGCTGAGCAGGCGGGACGCGTCGAAGGCCGGGTAGACGTGGACGTGGGCATCGCCGTAGAGCCACATCGCCGGAAGGCCTCCCCCTGGAGCGGGCGGCCCAGGGCCGCCGTTCACCCTGTAGCGCGGCCCGGCGTCCCCTGCAGCGGCGGGCCCGGCGCCGCCCCGTCCGCGTCGGATTGAGCGCAGAGGTGGAGGCGCCCGTGGCCTGGCCCCGTCCCGACGCCCTGCGCGTCCTCGTCATCGCGGAGGCGGCGAACCCGGAGCTGGTGAGCGTGCCGCTCGTGGGCTGGTCGCATGCCCGCGCCATCGCCGAGCGCTGCGACGCCCACATCGTCACCCAGGTGCGCAACCGCGAGGCCTTCCTCCGGGCGGGACTGGAGGAAGGCCGGGACTTCACGGCCATCGACTCCGAGGCCGTGGCGCGCCGGGTCTGGAAGCTCTCGAAGCGCCTGCGCGGCGGAGCGGGACGTGGCTGGACGACGGTCACCGCCCTGGCGGCGATCTCCTACGCCTACTTCGAGAGGCTGCTCTGGCGCCAGCTCGGGGCTCGCATCCAGGGGGGAGACTTCGATCTCGTCCACCGCCTCACCCCACTCTCGCCGACCACCCCGAGCCGCATCGCGCGTCGCTGCAGCCACGCGGGCGTGCCCTTCGTGCTCGGCCCGCTGAACGGCGGCCTGCCCTGGCCGCGGGACTTCGACAAGGAGCGCCGCCGCGAGCGGGAGTGGCTCTCCTACGTGCGCGGGGCCTATCGGCTGCTGCCCGGCCACGCCTCGACGCTGCACGAGGCGGCAGCGCTGATCGTGGGCTCCGGCGCCACCTGGGAGCAGATGCCCCGCTCGTGCCGCGAGAAGTGCGTCTACATCCCCGAGAACGCCATCGATCCGGAGCGCTTCCACCTGTGCGCCCGGGGCCCGGTGAGGCAGCCGCTGCGCGTGGCCTTCCTGGGGCGCCTGGTGCCCTACAAGGGCGCCGACATGCTGCTGGAGGCGGCCCTGCCGCTGCTGCGCGCCGGCCGGCTCCGGCTGGACATCATCGGCGACGGGCCGGAGATGCCGACGCTCCGGGCGCGCATCCGCGAGGCCTCGGTCGAGGCTGCGGTGACGCTGGACGGCTGGGTGCCCCACGAGCGGGTCCAGGAGCGGCTCGTCGAGTCCGACGTCTTCGGCTTCCCGAGCGTGCGCGAGTTCGGGGGAGGGGCCGTGCTGGAGGCCATGGCCCTGGGCCTGGCGCCGATCGTCGTGGACTACGGAGGGCCGGCCGAGCTGGTGGGCGAGGCCAGCGGCTGGCGGGTTCCCCTCGGGCCCCGCGCGACCCTGGTCGAAGCGCTTCGCAAGCGACTCGAGCAGCTGGTCCTCGATCCCGGGGCGGTGCGCGCGACCGGCGAGGCCGCCCGGCGTCGCGTCTTCCGGCTCTTCACCTGGTCCGCCAAGGCGGAACGCACGCTGCAGGTCTACCGCTGGGCGGTCGGGAAGGGGCCCAAGCCCGAGTTTCCGCTGGCCGAGCCCGACGAGCCGGCCTCGTCGGGCCCGGGGATCCGGTAGACGTAGACCTCGTGCCGGGTCCAGGCGCCGCGCATCGGGAAGACGGCCTGGAGGCTGCCGAGCTCGGCCAGGAAGCCGTGCTTGCCGGCGCCGGGCTCCAGCGCCTCCCGCACCACCCAGGCGGCGCGAGAGCGGCTGGCCAGCTCCTCCCGCAGCGCCGCCGGACCGATGCGCCGCAGCGGCCGCACCTCTTCGGTCTGCAGGTAGTACCGGGCCACCACCGGATTCGAGTAGACCCACTCGCCCGGCCGGCGCTGGGCCCCGACCCAGGCGTAGGCTTCGCGCCAGCGCGGGTGCATGCCCCGGGTGCTCATCTCCGCCACGAAGCCCATCGTCAGCATCGAGAGCACGGCGAGTCCCACCGGCGCCGCCGCGGCGATGCGGCCCAGCCGGGGGCGCGCCGCGTCGTAGAGCTGCTGCGCCGCCAGCGCCGCCAGCGCCAGCCAGGCGAAGAGACACACGAAGGCGTAGCGGTCGGCGACCCAGAGGCGGGTGCCCAGCAGCCCGACCACGGCGGGCGGGACGAGCGCGGCGAGCAGCAGGAAGCCGGTGCGCCGGCTCCGGAGCTGCACCAGGGCTCCCGAAGCGGCGAGCAGCAGGATCGCCGGGTCCACGCGGAAGAAGATCTTGGCGAGCACCTTCAGCGGATTCCCGCGGCGCTTCTCGGCGAAGGCACCGAGGTCTTCCGGCTCCCCCAGATGCTGGCCGACCAGCACCCACGCGCAGAGCGCCAGGGCGAGCGCCACGCAGCCCCAGCCGAGCGGCGAGATGCGCGGCCGGCGGCCCCGGGCCCAGGCCAGGGCGAAGTCGGCGCCCAGCACGGGCAGCAGGAGCAGGGCGGTGGGCTGCGTGAAGACCGCCGCCACCGCCGCGGCGACCGCCGCCGCCAGGTGGCGCGTCGATCGCTCGACGACGGCGGTGTAGTAGCCGAGCAGCGCCAGGTTGTAGAAGAGGAACTGCTGGCTGTAGAAGCGCGCCGTCTGCGACCACTGGACGTGCCAGGGCGCGAAGGCCAGCAGGCCGACGAGCCAGAGCGAGCCGCGCGCGCCGAGCAGCCTGCGCCCCGCCAGGCCCAGGATCGGCAGCGTCAGGATGCCCACCAGCGCGGAGGCCAGGCGGGCCCGGAAGGCCGTCACACCGAGCTCCTGCCATCGGGCGTTGTTCGAGAGCGAGCGCCCGGCACAGGGCACCCCGAAGGCGGACAGCGTCAGGGAGGTCGGCACGTAGCCCAAAGTCTTGTTCGAGAAGTCCCAGTCGCAGACCTGCAGCGTCGAGCGGACCATGAAGATCTCGTCGGCCCAGAGGCTGGCGGATCCCAGGTCGTGGAGGCGGATGGCCCCACCGACGAGTGTCGCCAGCAGCAGGCCGGTCCAGAAGGCACGAGCGCCGAGCTCGCTGCGAGGGTCCCGGTCTTCGACGAGCATGGTGAGGCGGAATTCCTCCGAGCCGCGGCGGGGGCAGTATAGACTCCGCGCAGCACGGGCCGAGCGCGAAGGAAACGGCTCAACTTCCCCGAAGGCTCGTGCGATACACTGCATCACTGGGACGGACTCGGGGGAGAGCCCGCCCGAAACTGTCGCGTCGTAGCCGCGCATCCCCATCGACGCCGCCGGGCTCCGGGTTGAGCCTTTGGCGAGCCGATTGCGACACGGCAAGGCACGAGGACGATCTGCCATGCAAAGTGAGGTCTGGGAGAAGATCCGCCCGCTGGATCCCGAGGCCGCCCGGGCCGCCTTCCGGAGCGTCCTGCCGGTGCCTCACATGGTGGTGGACGACTTCCTGCAGCCGGATTTCGCGCGCACCGTGGCCGCCTCCTACCCGGACTTCGAGGCGGCCCTGCCGCTCGGCAAGTCCTATCGGGCCGTCCACGAGAGCGGCAAGGTGCAGGTCACCGAGACTCCGAAGTTCCCCGAGCCCGTGCTGCGACTGCACGAGGCGCTGGCCGCACCCGCCTTCCTGGACACCCTCTCCCGGATCACCGGAATCCAGAATCTTCTGGCCGATCCCGAGCTGGTCGGCGGTGGGATGCACCTGATGCGGGCCGGAGCGCGCCTGGACGTGCACGTGGACTTCAACATGTTGAAGGACCGCGCCCTCTACCGCCGCCTGAACATTCTCGTCTTCATGAACCCCGACTGGCAGTCCGAGTGGGGTGGTCAGCTCGAGTTCTGGGACGCCGACGTCCGCCGGTGTGTCGCGAGCCTCGAGCCGCGCTTCAATCGCTGCGTCTTCTTCGAGACCAGCGAGACCAGCTTCCACGGGGTGCGCAAGGTCACCTGCCCGCAGGGGCGCAGCCGGAACTCCTTCGCCGGCTACTACTACACGGAGGAGGCCCCGTCCGGCTCGGCGGCAAAGCACAGCACCGTCTTCCGGGCCCGCCCCGACGAGTGGTGGCGGGGCAGGGTGCTCGCCCCGCTCGAGCGCCAGTCGCGGCGCGCGCTGCGCGGGATCCGCCGCATCGCCCGCCTACGCTGAGCCCAGTCGTCGGGCCCCTGCGCCTCCCCGGGCCCCCAGCAGCCGCCCCGCCTCCCCCTCCGCCGGGGGCAGCTGCTGGGCGTGGCGGACGATGCGATAGCGCGCCGAGACCGCGCCCGCGGTCCCTCCCATCGCGACCAGCGTCACGGGCGTCGCGAAGGCGTTGAGCAGCGAATCGATCCAGTACAGCGTGATCACGGTGGCCAGGGCGATCACCGGCGCTGCGCGCGGGGCGCGCCAGGCCCGGGGCGGGATGCGCAGCAGGACCACGAGGACGGGAAGCGCGAAGGCGAGGCCGAAGGCCGCCAATCCGACACTTCCCTGCTTGCCGAAGACGATGATCCAGAGCCCATCGGTCACGATGTCTCCCGGGTTCATGCCCTCGATCATCCGGTTGCGGCCCCAGGCACCCCAGCCGAACCAGGGTCGCTCGAGCGCATGGTCTCCGAGGATGTCTTCGTTGATGAGGCGGAAGCGCAGCGACGCGACCCGGCGGGCTTCGTAGAGCATCTCGGCGGTGCCCGCGATGGGCTCGGCGGGCAGGATCTGCGAGGCCCGGAGCGCGGGATAGAGCATGCCCGCCAGCAGCAGACCGGCCAGCAGCAGACGGGTGCGGTAGCGCTGGCTCAGCCAGATCAAGAGGCAGCCCACCACGCCGAGGGTCGCAGCGGCAAAGGTCTTGCCCAACATCGAGGTCAGGAAGAGCACGGGCAGCGACCAGGCCAGCAGCCTCCGGGCCCTCGGCGGATCCCCCTTGGAGCTCCAGAGGGCGAAGCCGCAGATGCAGGCCGTGGAGATCCACATGCCCAGCATGAGCGGGCTCGACATGAAGGCCAGGGGCCGATAGCCGCCGTAGCGATGGAACATGCGGAAGGGCACGGGCGAGCCCCCGTAGACGATCGTGTGGAGATGGGGAGACATGCGGATCTCCCACAGGGCCAGGGGAGCGCAGATCAGGCCGCCGATGAAGATGCCCCAGGCCAGGTCGCGCAGGTCGTCGGCGTTGGTGAAGTAGAGCCTCCCGAGGAACCAGAAGACGCCGAAGTCCATCACCTGGCCGAAGGCCGTAGCCAGACCGTCGTAGGCGCCCAGGCCGTTCGTCAGGGAGGTCACGAAGGGGCTGAGGCAGAAGACCGTGATCGGGACGTCGACCAGCCGGTAGCGGAAGGTCGAGAGGCGCCGCCAGTCCAGGACCAGCAGGGCCAGCAGGCAGGAGAGGGCGATCGCATTGGCCTTTCCGAAGCTCCCCGGCCAGCCCGGCAGCTTGATGCCGAAGGCCGGCAGCAGCGCGTAGCCGATCACCAGGCTGGCGATGACCGCCCGGCGCGCGGGCAGCAGCCGGAAGAGCAGCAGGGTGACCAGCGGCCAGCAGAGCAGGGCGGGCGTGACGAGCGCGTTCATGGGGCGCGCCCCGCGGAGCTCAGGCGGACCAGCCGGGCAGCTCCCGGCCGAGGTAGAGCTCCAGCTCGCGGTTGGGCCCTCGGAAACGCTCCAGGAGCCGCTTCCGGGTCGAGGCCTGCAGGGGCGAGAGGGCCTGCTGATGGGCGGCCACGTCACCCCGGGTGAGGAGCTTGCCCACGGCCGGGCTGCCGAGGGCGCCGCGCAGCCGGCGGCGCAGCGAGCCGGGGAGCCAATCGATCGCCCGCGAGAGGCCGGGAGCCTGGCGCAGGCGAGCCAGCTGCTTGCGATGCTGGCGACGCCGAACCATCTCGCCGCGCGGATTCGCCCGGACGGGCCCGTCCTGCAGCAGGTCGAGCGGCTGCAGGCCGAGGAAGCGCTGCAGCTCGCCCAGGGGCGGCTCCGGACTCCGGTAGAGATCCTCGCTGCTCAGCACCAGAATGGCCTCGCGCGGGAAGAAGCGCAGGTAGCGCTCGAGCTGCGTCCGGTACAGGCTCGCGTCGACCAGCTCCGGCAGCTCCTCGAGGGCCTCCTCGAAGGAGAGGATCGGCGCGTCCGCCGTGAAGCGCTCCTGCATGACGTGACCGTAGTGCGAGTAGGCCCGGTCGACCGGGTGCCGCACCACGTAGACCAGCCGCACCTCCGGCAGGTGCCGGGCGATGCGCTCGGCGACGTCTCCGTGCGCGGGCCAACGGCTGTAGCAGGTGGAGGCCTCCCCGCAGACCTGCTCCGGATCGGCCTGCGCAAAGAGCGAGCCGTACCAGTCGAAGCCGCGCTGGAATTTTTCGTCTCGACTGAAGAACTGGGGCTCTTTGGGCCGACTCATGAAGATGCGCGGGTCGCGGCGCAGATACTCGACCAACGTGGTCGTGCCGCCCTTCATGGCGCCGATCACGATGAAATCGGGCAGGCGCGCGGCGCTGGCGGCCTCGCGCGGGGACCCTCGAAGCCCGGAATTCCCTCGCATCGACGGAAGCTCGAACCTCCTGGCGAGGCTAGCCAGCCCCCCATGGCACTGCCATCGGCCAGGCGGGCCGAATCCTCGAGGAGCCCTCGCTGCCAAGAGCCGAGCTGGCGCCGACGGGGCTTGGATGCGCGAGAAGCCTGCCGATATGCTCCAGGGGCCGCGGCCCCGCCACCCGGAGAGACGCAATACTGTGGATCCCGTCGCCTGCCGGACCGGAGTCGTCGCCATCGGACGCAACGAGGGCGAGCGCCTGAAGACCTGCCTGCGTTCGATTCCCGAGGGCCTCCCCGTCGTCTACGTGGACTCGGGCTCCGAGGACGACAGCGTCGGCTTCGCCCGCAGCCGGGGCGTGGACGTCGTCGAGCTCGACATGAGCCGGCCCTTCACCATGGCGCGAGGGCGCAACGCCGGCCGGAGACGCCTGCTCGAGACCCATCCGGAGCTCGACTACCTGCAGTTCCTGGACGGCGACTGCGAGCTCCGGGAGGGCTGGCTGCCGGCCGCCATGGCCTACCTCGACGCCCATCCGGAGGTGGCGGTGGTCTGCGGGCGGCGCCGAGAGCGTCACCCGGAGGCCTCCGTCTACAACAGACTGATCGACATGGAGTGGGATGCCGGCTCCGGGCCGGTCTCGGCCTGCGGCGGCGACGCTCTGATGCGCTCCGGGGTGCTGCAGGAGATGGAGGGCTTCGACGAGGGCCTGATCGCCGGCGAGGAGCCCGAGCTCTGCTACCGGATCCGCCGCAGCGGCCGTCGGATCGTGCGCCTCGACCGGGAGATGACGCTCCACGACGCCGCGATCTACCGCCTGGACCAGTGGTGGCGGCGCTCGCTGCGCTGTGGGCACGCCTACGCGGAGCTGGCCTGGCTCCACGGCGATGGTCCCGAGCGCTTCCGCTGCCGGGAGCTCGGCTCTGCTCTGGCCTGGGGGCTGGCGCTCCCGCTCGCCATCGCCGCCGCGGCGCTCGCGGGCTTCCCGATCGCCCTGTTGGCCCTGGGCCTCTACGCGGTACCGGGCCTGCGCAGCTACCGCGCCCGCCGGGAGCGGGGCGACGCCCCCCGCGACGCCGCCCCCTACGCCCTGGCCTGCCTGCTCGGCAAGTTCGCCGAGGCTCAGGGGGCCGTGCGTTTCGCCGTCGCGCGTTGGCTGCTGGGTCGGCAGCCGCACCTGATCGAGTACAAGGGAGGGGTCGGGTGAGCGGGGCCGGCGCGGCAGAGCTGCCCGGACGGGCTCGCATCGCCGCCTGCATTCTCAACTACCAGACCCCGGATCTGGTCGAGGACTGCCTCGCCTCGCTGCTCCCGGAGCTGGCTCCCGGCCGGGACGCGGTGCTGGTCGTGGACAACGCGAGTGGCGACGGCAGCGTCGAACGACTGCAGGCGTCCCTGGATCGGAGCTCCGGCGTGGCGTCGCAGCTGATCGAGTCCGGGCGCAACGGGGGCTTCGCGGCGGGCCACAACTGCGGCATCCGATCCGTCGAGGCCGACGCCTACCTGCTCCTCAACAGCGACATCCTGCTGCGACCGGGCTCGGTCGAGGGGCTCTGGAAGGCCCTCCACGACTCCCCGGACGTGGGCCTCTGCAGCCCTCGCCTCGAGTGGCCGGATGGCACCCCCCAGATCAGCTGCTTCCGCTTCCTGAGCCCCTGGAGCGAGCTCGAGAATGCCGCCGGCACCGGACCGGTGAGCCGGCTGCTGTCGCGCTGGACGGTGTCGCTTCCGATCGCGGAAGGCCCGGCGGAGCCGGACTGGACCAGCTTCGCCGCCGTCCTGATCCGCCGCGAGGTCATCGAGCAGGTGGGTCCCCTCGACGAGGGCTTCTTCATGTACTTCGAGGACGTGGACTACTGCCGCCGGGTCCGCGCGGCCGGCTGGACGATCCGGCACGAGCCCAGCGCGCGGATGGTGCACCTCCGCGGAGGCAGCTCTCCGGTCAAGGCCCTGACCCGCGCCCGCAGACGCCGCCCCCGCTACTACTACGAGTCGCGGGCCCGCTACTTCCGCCACGCCTACGGAAGCCTGGGGCCCTTCCTGGCCAACGCGGCCTGGAGCGCGGGGCGCACGATCTCCTGGGCTCGGGAGGTGCTGGGGGGGCGCCACCGCCACACGGTCGAGCGCGAGTGGCTCGACAACTGGCTGGCCTGATGGAGGGACTTCTCCCCGATTTCCTGGTGATCGGCGCCATGAAGGCTGGGACCAGCAGTCTGCACGAGCAGCTCGCGGCGCGCCCCGGGCTCTTCCTGTCGCGGCCGAAGGAGCCGAACTTCTTCAGCGACGACGAGGTCTACGCGCGCGGCGAGAGCTGGTACCGATCCCTCTTCGCGGAGGCGGCCGGCCGCCGCTGCGGCGAGTCGAGCACCCACTACAGCAAGCTGCCCCGCCACCCGCACACGGTCGAGCGGATGCGCAAGCTGCTGCCCCGGCCCCGGCTCGTCTACGTGATGCGCCACCCCATCGATCGCATCGTCTCCCACTACGTGCACGAGTGGAGCGAGGGACGCTGCTCGGGGGCCATCGACGAGGTCGTCTCCCGCGATCCGAGCTACGTCGCCTACAGCTCCTATGCCCGCCAGCTCGAGCCCTACCTCGAGGCCTACGGCAGCGAGGCCCTGCTCCCCGTCTTCTTCGAGCGTCTGATGCGCGACCGCGACGCCGAGCTGGCGCGCATCTGCCGCTTCGTGGGAGACCCGGACTGGCAGCAGGCCCGCTGGAGGGCAGGGCAGGGCGCCGCCAACGTCTCTGCCGAGCGCCTGCGCAAGACCCCGCTCACCCGCCTGCTCTTGGGCTGGGGACCGGCCGTGGCGGCGCGCCGGCTGGTGCCCCCGGCGCTGCGCCGGCGCGTCAAGCGGCGCTGGCAGATGAGCGAGCGGCCCGAGCTCTCGGCGCCGGTGCGCGAGCGCCTGGCGGTGGCCCTCGACCCGGATCTGGCGCGGCTCGGGGCCTGGCTGGGTCTGGAGCTCTCCTGCCGGAGCTGGAGCCGACAAGTCCTCCGGGGCGAGCCGCGCTGGGCCGAGGTCGCCTAGGCCGTGAGTGCCTCGGGAACCTCCGCGGGCCCCGTCCCGCCCTTCTTCGTGGTGGGCGCCCAGCGCTCGGGGTCGACGCTCTTGCGGCTGATGCTGGACCACCACCCGGCGATCTCCTGTCCCCACGAGATCGACTACGTGGTGGCCCGGGTGGGGCCGCGCGGCGAGCTCCCGGAGCTCCGGGCCTACGCGCGCTTCCTCGAGACCCAGGGGAGCTTCCGCCGCTCGGGCCTGCGCGTCGAGCCGGGCCTCGACTACCTCGAGCTGGCCGACTCCTTTCTGCGCCAGCACAGCCGCGGCAAGCCCGTGCTCGGCATGACCGTGCACCTGCACCTGGACCGGCTCCTCCACATCTGGCCCGAGGCCCGCTTCATCCACCTGCTCCGGGACCCGCGCGACGTGGCCCGCTCGGTGGTGGCGCGCGGCTGGTGCGGGAACGCCTGGGTGGGCGTGGAGCGCTGGATCGAGGCGGAGGAGCAGTGGGAGCGGCTGCGCGACGCCCTGGCGCCCGAACGCTGGACCGAGATCCGCTACGAGGACCTGCTGCGCAGCCCGGAGCGCGAGCTGCGCCGACTCTGCGCCTTCCTGGGCCTGCCCTGGGACGCCGCCATGCTGAGCTATCCCGAGGACTCCACGTATCCGGCGCCGGATGCCGCGCTGGCCGAGCAGTGGCGCTCCCGTGCCCAGCCGGAGGAGATCCGGCTGGCGGAGGCCCGAGTGGGCCGGCTGCTCGAGCAGCGCGGCTATCCGCGCTCGGAGCTGCCCCCGCTCCGGGTCGGCTGGGCGCGCTCCTGGGGCCTCCGCGCCCAGGACCGCCTGGGCCGCTTCCGGGTGCGGGCGCGCCGCTTCGGCCTTCCCCTCGTGGTCGCAGACCTGGTCCTGCGCCGACTCCGGCTCGACCGCCTGCACCTCCCGGTGCGCAGGCGCATGCGGGAGATCGGCGAACGATTCATCCAGTAACCTTCCCCTCGCGCCCAGGCACCCACCGGAGGGCCAGGCCCGGCCTCGGAGGCGTAGGCGGTCGAGATGATCCACTACATGACGACCCAGGGCGTCGGAGACGCCTGGGTGGGCAACGAGCTGCGCGTCCTGGCGGCGCGGGGGGTTCCGTTCGCGCTCCACGCGCTCAAGCGTCCCGAGAAGACCTACTTCCGGTCCCCGGACATCGCCGCGCTCGACCGGCAGACCCAGGTCCTCTATCCGCTCCCGAAGCTGGGCCTGCTGCTCTCCCTGGCAGCAGCTCCCTTCCTCTTCGGGATGCGCTTCTTCCAGTGCCTGTGGAACGCTCTCACCGGACCGCGCGAGTCCCTGGAGATCCGCCTCAAGACCCTCGGGCACCTGGCCGTGGCCTGCCACTGGGCGCGCGGCCTGCGCCGGCAGCGCGTGAGCTGGATCCACTCGCAGTGGATCCACTCGGGGGGCAGCGTGGCCATGTACGGCGCCTGGCTGCTGGGCGTACCCTTCAGCTTCACGGGACACGCGGCCGACCTCTTCCGCGAGCGGGCCGCCCTGCAGGACAAGGTGCGGCGCGCCGCCTTCATCGCCTGCATCTCGAGCTTCCACCGCGACCTCTACCTGGAGCTGGGGGCGAGCCCCGAGAAGCTGCGCATCGTCTACTGCGGCATCGACACGCGCCACTTCCAGCCCGGGGGCGAGGCCGGCTCCGAAGCCCCCGAGCCGCTCATCCTGGCCGCCGGCCGACTGGTGGACAAGAAGGGCTTCGCGCAGCTCGTCGCGGCCTGCCGGCTGCTGCTCGACCGCGGCATCGCCTTCCGCTGCATCCTGGCCGGGAGCGGGCCGCTCGAGGCGGAGCTGCGCGCCCAGATCCGGCACGCGGGGCTCGAGTCGCACATCGAGCTCACCGGCGAGGCCCTGCGCCAGGAGGACATCCCGGCCTTCATGGCCTCGGGTGCGGTCTTCTGCCTGCCCTGTGTGCGGGCTCCGGATGGGGACGTCGACGGCCTGCCCCAGCTCCTGATGGAGGCGATGGCCTGCGGCCTGCCCGTCGTCACCACCCGCATCGCCGGGATTCCCGATCTGGTCCGCCACGACGAGACGGGGCTCCTCACCCAGCCGGGCGACTCGGAGGGGCTGGCGGAGGCGCTGGAGACCCTGCTGGCCGACCCGGAGCGGTCGGCCCTGCTCGCGAAGGCGGGCCGAGCCCACGTCGAGCGGCACTTCGGGCTTCCCGACTGCCTCGATCCCCTGGTCCAAGAGTTCCGCGCGGGGCTTGCCCGCAGCTGATCGATACGATCCCTTTCCCGCTCCACCGCAGCCGGGCCGGGCCCACTGCGGGAGCCGGCCGAGGCCGGCCGGAGCGCGCTCGGAGGACACGGCATGAAGATTCTCGTCACCGGCGGAGCCGGCTTCGTGGGCAGCGCCTGCCTGCGCCACCTCGTGCGCCAGGGCCACCAGGTCGTGGCCTACGACAACCTCTGCCTGGGACATGCCGAGGCCGTCGAGGGGGCGCCGCTGGTGCGGGCCGACATCGCCGACACGGCCGCGCTGGTGGCCGCGCTGCGCGAGCTCGAGGCCGAGGCGGTGATGCACTTCGCCGCAGCCACCTACGTGGGCGAGTCGGTCTCGAACCCCGAGTACCACTACCGAAACAACGTCGGGGGTACGCTCAGCCTGCTGAACGCCATGCGCGAGGCCGGCGTAGGGCGCCTGCTCTTCTCGAGCACCTGCGCCACCTACGGGCTGACGGAGCGCTGCCCGATGGACGAGGAGACGCCCCAGAAGCCCTTCAGCCCCTACGCGCGCACCAAGCTGGCCGTCGAGTGGATGATCCGGGACTTCGCGGACGCCTACGGCATCGGCTTCACGCTGCTGCGCTACTTCAACGCCTCGGGAGGCTCTGCCGACGGCCGGCATGGCGAAGACCACCGCCCGGAGACGCACCTGATTCCGATCGTGCTGGAAGTGGCCCTCGGCAAGCGCGAGCAGCTCGTGCTCTTCGGAGAGGACTACCCGACGCCCGATGGCACCTGCATCCGCGACTACATCCACGTCGACGACCTGGCCACGGCGCACGAGCTTGCAATCGAGGCCACCGGGCCGGAGACCCGCGAGGTCTACAACGTCGGGACGGGCCGGGGCCAGTCGGTGCATCAGATCCTGGCCGCCTGCGAGCAGGTGACCGGCTGCAAGATCCCCTACGAGGTCTCGGAGCGCCGGCCGGGCGACCCGCCCGAGCTGGTCGCCGACCCCCGCAAGCTGATGGATGGCCTGGGCTGGCAGCCTCGCTACCTCGAGATCACGGATACGATCGACTCCGCCTGGCGTTGGCACAAGAGCCACCCGGACGGCTATCCCAGCGATCGGTGAGCACCGCCGAGCTCGGCGGTGAGGCCTCGGCCTGGGCGGGCCTGCGCCGCCGTGCGCTGCGGGGCGGCCTGCTGACCCTGGCGGGGCACGGCCTGAGCCAGGCCCTGCGCCTCGCCGGAAACCTGATCCTCACCCGCCTGCTCTTCCCCGAAGCCTTCGGCCTGATGGCCCTGGCCCGCGTCTTCATGCAGGGCGTGAAGATGTTCTCCGACGTGGGTGTGCGCGGCAGCCTGGTCTACCACCCCCGCGGCGAGGAGGAGAGCTTCCGCAACACGGCCTGGACGATCCAGGTGCTGCGGGGCGCGGCCATCTGGGCCACCGTCGCGGCCCTGGCCTGGCCCGCCGCGAGCTTCTACGGCGAGCCGATGCTGCTGCTGCTGCTGCCGGTGATCGCCACCAACGCGATCCTGCACGGCTTCCAGTCGACCTCCGGCGCCACCCTCCTGCGACGTCTGAGCCCGGGCCGCACCATCGCCCTGGACCTGGTCGTGCAGGGCTTCGGCCTGGGGGCCACCGTCGCCGCGGCCCTGTGGACTCGCTCGGTCTGGGCCCTGGTGGTCGGAGGGGTGCTGCAGTCGGCGCTCTACCTGCTCTTGAGCCACTTCCTGATCCGCGGCTACCGGAACCGCTTCGCCTGGGATCCGGAGGCGGCCCGGGCCATGTTCCGCTTCGGCCGCTGGATCCTGCTGGGAACGGCCCTGAGCTTCCTGATCGGCCAGGGTGACCGACTGGTGCTGGGCAAGCTGCTCTCCGCCGCGGAGCTGGGCGTCTACTCGATCGCCTTCTTCCTGGTCAACTCGCTGGTCGAGGTCACCGGAGTGCTCTCGCGCAAGGTCATCGTGCCGCTCTACGCCCGGGTCCTGGATCAGGAGCCCGAGTCCCTGCGCAGCCGCACCCGGCGGGTGCGCGGAGTCCTGCTGGGGGCGCTGGTCCCCGCCGCCTGGCTGCTGATCCTGTTCGGGGAGCCCCTGGTGGGCTGGCTCTACGACGAGCGCTACGTCGAGGCCGGCTGGATGGTCGAGGTCCTGGCCGTCGGGGCGGTCGGCTCGATCGTGACCCGAACGGCATCCCCGGTGCTGCTGGCAGCGGGCGACTCGGGTCGACACCTGGTGCTCCAGGTCGCCCGAGCGGTGCTGGTGCTGGGGCCCATGCTGCTCGGGGGGCTGCTGGGTGGCCTGGAGGGACTGCTGGTCGGGCTGGCGGCCGGCCGCATCGCCCAGTACCCGGTGCTGGCCTGGGCGATCCGCCCCTATGGCGTGTGGCTGCCGTCCCTGGATCTCCCCGCCCTGGCGGGCACCGGGCTGATCGTGGCGCTCCGCCTGGGGCTGCCCGCGTGAGAGCGGCCTCAGCCGGAGGCGGCACCCTTCTGGATCGCCTCGAGCAGGCGGGCGGCCTGGCGCCGGTAGTCGAAGTCCGCCAGGGCCCGAGCCCGCGCGGCGGCGCCGAGGCGCGAGCCCAGCTCCGGCTCGCCCACCAGGCGACGCAGGGCCCGGAGCAGTCCGTCCTCGTCGCCCTGCTCGACGAGGATTCCGTCGACGCCGTCGTCGATCATGTCGGGGGTCCCGCCGATGCGGGAGCAGATCGCCGGCAGGCCGACCGCCATGGCCTCCATCAACGAGACCGGCGCCGCCTCGCCGAGGCCGACGCTCGGAAGCACCAGGGCGTCGGCGCCCTGCAGCAGCGCGAGCACCTCGGACTGCCCGAGGCCCCCGAGCAGCTCCACGCAGCCCTCCAGGCCGAGCTCCCGGATCTGGCCCTGCAGGACCTCGCGGTGCGGTCCGGTGCCGGCGACCCGGTAGTGGATGTCGAGCCCCTCGTCTCGGCCGCGCGCCAGGGCCCGGAGGGCGTGGACGTGGCCCTTGTTCGGATGCAGGCGCGCCACGGTCACCAGCTGGAAGCCCTCCCGGGAGTCCGCAGCCGCCTGTCCGGGGCAGAAGCGCTCGGTGTCGACTCCCATCGGCACGATCGGAAGCCGCTCGGGCGGCAGCCCCAGCTCGAGGAGCTGCTCGCGCAGCGGCCGGGTCACGGCGGCGACGAACTCGGCATCGCGGGTCTTGGCGCGGTGGTCGCGGCCGTAGACCGAGAGGTCTCCGTGCAGGCTCAGGCTGAAGGAGGGCCCCCCCAGCCGGCGGGCCAGGGCGGCGATGTGCGCGGAGTTGGCGCAGGAGTGCACATGGACGTGGCCGAGGCCCCGGTGCTCGGCGATCCGTACCAGCCCCGCCGCGCACAGCACCAGGCCCGCGCTGCGCAGGCGCTCGCGCCGGGTGCCGCTCAGCTCGCGCAGATAGGCCAGCACGGCGGGGCTGCGTCCGACGCGGGCCAGCAGGGCCAGCGCATCCCGCCCGTGCGGGGGGTAGAGATAGATCGTCTCCCGGTGCGCCTGCTCGGCGAAGTCGTGGGGGCAGGCGGCGCGCGGCGGCCGCCTGGTGCTGAGCAGCGTGAGCTCGTGGCCCTGCGCGCGCATCGCCAGGATCTCTCGCCAGAAGAAGGCGTGGGTCTGGCCCGGAAACTCGGGCACGAGGTAGCCGATGCGCACCGGGGCTGAGGGTAGCAGCGAGCGCTCGCTGCAAGGGGGGCGGCGCGCGCCCCTGCGCGTCAACTGGATCCTGGCCCGCGACAGCCTGGCCGGGGGCGTCAAGTCGAATCGACTCCTGGCCGAGGCTCTCGCGGCCCGCGGCCACGTGGTCCACGTGGCCTACAGCGCCCTCGACAAGCCCTGGCCTCCCGTCTGGAAGCCCCTGGCCTGGGCCCGGCGCCTGCGCCGGCCCCGCGCCCGCGGCCACCTGGCGGGCGCGAGAGTGCCCCTGATTCCCGTCCGCCGTCCCCTGGTGACACACGAAGACGTTCCTCCGGCCGACTTCCAGATCGCGAGCTGGTGGCAGGTCCGCGAGGCCCTGCAGGGCTGGCCGACGCGCGCCGGCCGGCCGGTCTACCTGATCCGACACCACGAGCTCCACGGGGGGGAGGCCGAGCGGGTGCGTGCGACCTACGGCCTTCCCGGCCTCAAGATCGTCATCGCACGTTGGCTCCAGCGCGTGATGCGGGAGGAGTACGGGGACCCGGAGGCCCGGCTGGTCCCCAACGGAATCGACTGGTCGATCTTCGACTCCTGCGAGCGCCGCCCGGATCTGGAGGCGCCGACGGTGGGCATGCTCTACGGAATCCAGGACTGGAAGGGGGCGCGCGTGGCCTTCGAGGCCCTGGCGCTCGCGCAGCGGGAGCTGCCCGCACTGCGGGTGCTGGCCTTCGGCCGCGTCCCGCTGCGGCCGGAGCCGGTGCCGCCGAAGCAGCTCGAGTACCACCTGCGGCCGAGCCCGGCGCAGGTCGCCGCGCTGGCCCGGCGCTGTGAGTGCTGGCTGCTCCCCTCCCGGCTCGAGGGCTTCGGCATGCCGGGCCTGGAGGCCGCGGCCTCGCACTGCCCGGTGGTCTCCACCCGCTGCGGCGGACCGGAGGACTACGTGGAGCACGGCCGCTCGGGCTACCTGGTGGCCGTCGACGATCCGCGCGAGATGGCCGATGCCCTGCTCCGGGTGCTCCGCCAGGCCCCCGAAGACTGGGCTGCCATGAGCCGGGCCAGCTACGGCATCGCCCGGGGCTTCACCTGGGAGCGCTCCGCCGAGCGTCTCGAGGAGGCCCTGTGGGCCGCCCTCGAGACGCCGGCTTCCTAGACGCGGACCGCCCTCAGGGGCGCAGGCTCGGCGCCGGCAGGCCCGCGTCGTCGTCGATCGCCCCCGTGTCGGTGGTCGGAGAGCGCGGCGCGCCGGTGAAGTCGCGATAGGGCCGGGTGAAGGCGCCGTCGTAGGTGGCCGTGTCGTCCAGCGGGCCGCCCTGCCGCGGCCGGAAGAGCGTGGCCGGCGAGGCGGTGTAGCCCACCGGATGCTTCAGGTCGAAGGGATTCGTCTGGCCCTTCTCGATGTCGATGTTGTTGATCTCGACCTCGGGCCCGTCCCAGTTGTTCAGCTTGAGATCGCTGTGGTCGGGCGAGTAGGCGACGTTGTTCGACACCTCGGCGTAGCTGTAGTCCGTGCGGCAGTCGTTCGTGGTCTTGCACTCGACCATGTTCCGGTTCGAGGGCACGTCGTAGCCGGTGTTGTTGTAGATGAAGTTGAAGTCCCCGGGGCCCTCGTTCTTGCTGGGCCCGCTGTAGAGGATCATCCCGGTGGGATTCTTCGTGGAGCCGTTCATGATGTTGTTGCGCACGGTCACGCCTACGCAGGCCTCGCCTCCCATCCAGGACTTGAACTTGGAGGCCGAGAACTCGATGGAGGGGTAGAGGTAGTTGCTGTCGAGGATCACGTTGCGGTTCCAGGCGCCCCAGGGCCCCTTGTTCTGCGCGCAGGGCGAGATGGCCTTCGTCGTCGAGCTGATCTCGTTGCCGTAGATGACCGCCCAGCGCGAGGGCACCTGGCACCACTCTCCGCGGTTGCCGTCGGTGAGGTTGCAGAGGTCGCTCTTGCCGTCGGGCCCGCCGTAGGGCGGGGCCTGCTGCGAGCAGCGCAGGGTCAGCACGGCGCGCCCGTCGTCCTGGTCTCCGAGCCGGTTGCCGTAGAAGAGCACGGTCTGGTAGGTGGAGAGGCGGACGATGTGCTCCTGCTGCTCGCCGCCCTGGTTCATCGTGTCCCGGAAGGTGCTCGCGACGAAGGCGGCGTAGCGGAAGCTCCCCCAGACGATGTTGTCGGCGCCGCTCGAGTTGATCTCCTGGATGTCGCAGGCGTGGCAGAAGAAGTACTCCGGGAGCTTGTCGTTGTTCTTGTAGAGCAGCTTCCAGTTGACGCGGATGCCCGCCTTCCCACGGCCCTTGGTCACGGTGACGCGCTGGAAGCCGATGTTGTCGAAGTAGCGGTCCGCATTGAAGAGGCGGTTGCTGTTGGCGTCTCGCCAGTCGACGCGGATGTCGGAGACGGCCTTGTCGCGCGAGTTGAAGCTCGCGTTGAAGGGAGTGGCCCGATCGCTCAGGAAGAGGGCCTGCTCCGAGCCGGGGCCGTAGGCCCCGATGCGCAGCGCACGACCGCTGGTGAAGGTGTATCCGTTCCCATCCCCGACGTCGAAGGTCTTGCCCCGGCGGAAGAGGATGGCCGCCCCGTCCAGGTCGTCGTACTCGGTGAGGACGCTCTTCCAGTTCGAGCTCTGGATGCCGATGGCGCCCGCGGGACAGCCATCCGAGCCGCCCGAGGGCTTCTGGCCGGGATGGACGCAGTAGACCTGGGTCGGAGGATCCACCACGATCACCCAGTCCCGCGTCTCGACCTGGCTGCCCATCGGATCGCGCACCGTCAGCTTGGCCTTGTAGGTGCCCGGCTCGTCGTAGATGTGCGAGGCCACGACGGTGTGCATGGCGTTCCGCGAGAAGTTGATCGAGGTCCCGGCGATGGCGTAGCTGCCGCTCTCCGGGTCGCCGAAGTCCCAGCTGTAGTCCAGGCTGTGGGCGGGGGGGTGGTACTCGTCGACGCTGGTGGGCAGGGTGGGGTGCTTGCAGCGGTCCGTGACGCCGGAGCGGTCCGGATCGTTACAGGTCGTGTTCCGGGCGTCGAAGAAGACGTGGAGCGGCGCGACACCGCGCACGCGGTGCGGCCCCCCCACCCCGGAGAGGTCGATGTTCTTGATCTCCGCCCGGGCCGAGGCCGCCGTGCAGAGGACGACCAGCGCCAGGGCCAGCGCGCCCGGGAAACCCACCCGGCTCCGGGACCCGGCAGCCCCCGGCCGGGAGTCGAGAGCTTGATATCTTCGCATCCGTCCATCCCTCCTCGAGCCTGCGGCGAGAGCCCCGTCCTCGCCCTGCAGCGTGTCCGGAGTATCGGCAGCAGACCGGTGAGGTCGGTGACGGAGACTACAAAAGGCCTGCCCGGCTCCGGCCTTGGCCTGCCATGCCACACGCGGCGCTTCCCCAGGGGGAAAGGCCGTGGAGACCGGCTCTGATGGGGGAGGGACCTCGCAGGGCCGCCCCCGGCCCGCCCCAGACCTGGGCCCTGGCCATCGCCACCTACAACCGGCCCGACGTGCTCTTCCGCTGCCTGGCGCTGGCTGCCGGCCAGTCGCGGCCGCCTCTCGAGATCGCGGTGGTGGACAGCAGTGACGAGTGGCAGGCGAGCCGCGACCGGGTGCTCTCGGAGCTCCGGCCGCGCTACCCGGACATCACCTGGCGCTACGAGCAGGCCCGTGCCCGCTCGAAGACCGTCCAACGCAACCAGGTCTGCGACCTGTGCAGCGCGGACGTGCTCTTCGTCGTGGACGACGACTCCCTGCTGGCGCCCGAGTGCGCGGCCCGGGTGATGGAGGTCTACGATCTCGACACGGAGGGCCAGGTCGCCGGCGTGAGCCCGATCCTGACCAACGTGCCCCCGGATGCTCCCGAGGGATCCGAGCGGGGAGCCGGAGCGCGGCCCGATTCCGGCTCGGGCGGCTGGGGACGGGCGCTCAAGGGCCGGCTCAAGCGCTGGCTGCGGGTCGACGAGACCTGGATCCCCTACGACCGACGCTATCCGGACCTCGAGCTGCCCGCCGCGCTGCGCTCGCTTCCGGTGGGGCGCTTCCGGCTCATGCACGGCGCTCGCATGACCTTTCGGCGCAGGTGGGTGCAGCAGGAGCGCTTCGATGAGAACATCCGCGCCGGAGGAGACGACCTGGACCTCAGCTACCGCATCTCCCGCCACGGCTGCTTCGTGCAGCGCTTCGATGCGAAGCTCTGCCACCTGGAGGCGCCCACCGGACGCGAGAGCCTGCGCCGACGTAGCTACCTCGCGACCAGCAACGTCCTGGCGCTCAGCTCCAGGCATTGCCCCGACCGCGACCTCGCGCGCCGGCGCTGTGCCCTCTACCTGCTGCGCCGGCTGCTCGTGGGCCTGCTCCACGACCTCTCCAAGGCAAATCTCGAGCTGCCGCGCGCGCACGGGGTGCTGGACGCTGCGCGCTGGTATCCCGCGCTGATGCGCGCCCCGGCCGACGAGGCGGCCCGCATGCAGCGCCGGATCCAGTACGGGGAGGAGCCCCGCGGAGAGACGCCTTGAGGCTGCCGGGCTTCGTCTGCATCGGCGCCATGCGCTGCGGCACCAGCACCCTGTGGGAGATGCTCTCCCGCCACGAGTCGATCTACCTGCCGAAGCGAAAGGAGCTCCACTTCTTCGACGATCGCGAGGGCTTCTACCAGCGCGGTGTCGAGGCCTACGCCGCGCACTTCGAGCAGGCGCGGCCGGAGCAGATTCCCGGCGAGTCGACGCCCTGTTACATGTACTACGAGGAGGCCTGCGAGCGCCTCTGGCGCACCCTGCCCGAGGCACGGCTGGTGGCCATCCTGCGCGATCCGGTCGTACGGGCCTGGTCGCACTACTGGTACGAGGTCCGGCGGGGCCGCGAGTACCTCTCCGCGGAGGCGGCCTTCCGGAGGGAGCCCGCGCGGCTGGCTTCCGGCGGCTACGAGGCCCGGAACCGCTACTCCTATCTGGGCCGCGGCCGCTACCACGAGCAGCTCCGCCGCTTCGAGCGCCGCTTCTCCCGCGAGCAGCTCTGTGTGGTCTTCTTCGAGGAGCTGGTCGCCGACCCGGAAGCCGTGATGGCCCGGGTCTTCCGGCACATCGGCGTCGCCCCGACGGAGGCCGTGGCGGAGGAGCGGCTGGCCTCGCGCAACCGCGGCGTGCACCCGCGCTCGGTACCGCTCTACTACGCGATTGCGAATCTGCACAAGTGGGCCCAGGCGAGCCGGCGACTCGACCAACGCCTGCTGCGGCGGCTCTACGGGACGCTGCGCCGCCTGAGCCTGCAGCCGGGCGTGCCGGCCCTGCCGGAGTCCACGCGCGCGACGCTGCGCGAGGCCTACCGGGAGTCGGACCGCGAGCTCTCGCTCTGGCTGGGACGGCCGCTGCCCTGGGCCCAGGCGGCCGAGACGGAGCGGCCCGAGAGCCGCGCGCGGAGCACGTGAGCGGCCAGCCGGAGCCCGAAGGGCAGGTCTTCGACGAGGTAGCGGCGCGCCAGCCGACCGGGCTCCTGGACGAGGCGGTGGAGCCACTCGAGCCCCGTCCGCTGCATCCACGGCGGGGCCCTGCGGACCTCCCCATCGATGAAGCTCAGGCTGATCCCGACGCCGATCCACCAGGCCCCCGGCAGCTCGTGCCGAAGGGCGTCGATCACCCGCTCCTGCTTCGGCGCCCCCAGACCGACGTAGACGATGTCCGGCGAGCGCTCGAGGAGCTCCCGCCGGATCGGCTCGAGCTCGGCCGATCCGGGACGGCTCGAGACGCGCGGGCAGGAGGTCCCGGCGATCGCCAGCCCCGGAAAGCGGCTTTGCAGCTTCTCCGCGGCCCGGTCGGCGGTGCCGGGATTGCCGCCCATCAGGTAGACGGAGCGCCCCTCTCGGGCCGCCCGCTCGGCCAGCAGCCAGACCAGGTCCGACCCGGCGACGCGATCGGGAAAGGGCGTACCCTGGAGACGGGCGGCCCAGAGCAGCGGCACGCCGTCCGGCACCACGCGGGTGGCCCGCTCGGCGAGGGCCCGGGCCTCCGGATCCGCCACGAAGCGCCTCAGGTGGTCGAGATTGGCGGTGACGATCCAGCCGCCGATGCCGTCCCGAAGGCCCGCGAAGAGCTCGTCCAGGATCTCGCCGCGGCTCCGCCGCGCGAGGCGCAGGCCCATCAGCGACACCCCGTCGCCATCCTCGTCCCGCGGCGGCGCCGGAGCGAGGCTCACCGGACCCTCCCGCGCTGCAGCAGCGAGCGCAGGCGCCCGTGCTGCCAGCGTCGCAGCTCCGTCCGGAACTCCGCATCTCCGTAGCGGGGCCGTCGCTGCAGGGCGGCCTGCAGGTAGCCGGCGATGATCAGCAGGCCGCCGATCCCGTAGGGGCGCTCGCGCATGCGAAACAGGCCACTGGCGAGCACGTAGAGGAAGCTCGAGCCCATGAACCACTGGCCGCGCCCCCAGCGGAGGCGTCCCTGGTAGACGTTGCTCTCGGAGGAGCCCATCAGGCGCAGGTGAAGGATGCGCAGGTCGGGGTCGTCGAGACTGAGCGTGCGGTAGCCGGCCATGCGCGCGCGATGGATGTCGATTCCATCCCACATCACTTCGCGCACGAAGCCGCCGATCTCCTCGAAGGCCTCGCGCCGATAGAGCTTGAACTGGCCGGCCACCATCTCGTCGATCATGAACTCCTCGACCCATCCATCGTCCTCACGGCGATAGACCTTGCCACTGAGGGCCGCGAGACCCGGGTCGCCATCCAGGAGGGCGAGGGCGCGCTCCAGGTAACGGGGGCCGAACTCGAGGTCGACGTCCATCTTGGCCACGAAATCGTAGGGGCCGTCGACGGCGGCCAGCCCCTCGTAGAAGGCATCGATCACCCCGGGCCCGACGCGGCGAAAGCCGCGATCCGGGCGCGAGACGACCTGCAGCCAGGGGATCTCCGCGGCGGCCCGCCGGAGGATCTCCGGGGTCTTGTCCGTCGAGCCGTCGTCGACGACGATCCACGCCCTCGGGGGACGCGTCTGGGCGCGCATGCAGGCGATGGTCTGCTCGAGGGTCCGTTCCTCGTTCCGGCACGGAGAGACCACGACCAGCGTCGAGTCGCGACTCACGGCGCTGCCCCGGTCGGGCCGCTGCTCGACGGGGGGTGAGCCTCATCACAGAGCAAGCGGAGATTCTTCCGAAAACTCCGGTGGCTCCCAGGAGGAGGTACGTGGGAATGGCAAGGCTTCATCGAAGACTCTCGATCCTCGGCACCGGTCTGATCGTTCTGGCGCTGGCAGGACAGGCCGGCGCGGAGCAGCGCCTGGAGCTTCTCGAGTGGGAGTACCCCGACGCACCGGTCATCCAGGGCTTCAACGTCCACTTCGGCTCCGTGTCGGGAGAGTACGACCAGCAGGTCGACGCCAAGCTCCCCGCTCGCAACGGCAGCGCACTGTACGAGTTCGCGCTGCCGGTTCCCGCGGACGAAATCCTCTACATCGTCGTGAGCGCCTACGACGCCCAGGGCCGCCGGAGCCCCTTCTCGAACCCGATCGTCCGGTATCCGGAAGGCTACACGCCCTCGCCGCCTCCGGGGCCCGAGCCCGAGCCGGAGCCCGAGCCGACCCCGACGCTCACGGCCCCGGGTCAGCCCTTCCCCGTCACGCCCGCGCCCTAGAAGCGCGGGAAGCTCCCCAGGACGGGGCTTCCGGTCAGCTCCTCGAGCTGGGAGGTCCGCACCACGACCGGATCGAGGATCTCCAGCAGGACCGCCGCCCCGACGCTCAGGGCCAGGGCGAAAGCCAGGCCCGTGGCGGCGATCGTCCAGCGGGGCCGCGCCACCGACGACGCTCGCACGGCCGGGTCGAGGATGGAGATCCGGGCTCCCTGTTGTGCGGACTCCAGGCTCTCGGCGAGCTCCGCCTCCTCGACCTTCCGAAGCGTCTGCAGGTAGTCCTCCCGGAGGACGGTGGCGCGCTGCTCGAGGGCAGCCAGCTCCTGGGCCCGGGCCGGCGTGCGATCGATCTTGCCGTTGACCTCGACGATCGTCTCCTCGATCTGACGGAGGCTCTGCCGCAGCCGGGCGAGGTCGTGCTCGCGCTCCGCGCGGTAGCGAAGGGCCGGGTCCTGACCGCCCCCGCGCTGGATGCGCTCCTCCTTCACGAGGGCCTCGATGCCCTCGATCTGGCGTCGCAGCGCCAGCACGTTCGGGTGCTCGTCCGTGTGGGCTGCCACCTCGCGGGCGAGGGAGCGCCGGAGCTCCTCCAGCAGCAGCTCGTTGGGCGAGCCCGGCTCCGTGGGCCCCTCGAATCCCCGGCGCTCCCGCTCGGCGATCTGGGCCACGAGGGATTCGCGACGCTGCTCCAGCATCGCCAGCTTCTGGGTGTTGGTGGTCAGCTCCTCGGGGAGCTCCCCGCGATGCTCGGTGCGGAAGCTGCTGACGCGTGCGGCCTGCGCGCGCAGCTCGTTCTCGTCGCGCGCGAGCTCCTGGCGCAGGAAGTCGGTCGTCAGCTCCGCCTGCTCGGTCCGGCGGCGGGTGCCCGCATCGATCAGCAGACTCGCCAGCGCGTTGGCGACCTCGGCCGTGTGTTCCGGTCGATCCGCCCGGAACTCGACCGCGGAGATCAGGGAGGTGTCCTGGAGCCCGCCGCGCCGGTCGGGCCTGGGGCCGATCGTCACGCCGCTCCTCAGCTTCTTGACCAGGTCGAGCATCGTCAGCTCGTCGCGGAGATCTTCGTAGATGCCGATGTCCTCGATGAGCTTGGCCAGGGTTCGCTGGGAGAGGACGTTGCCGATCATGCCGCTGATGTTCTGGATCGTGTCCTCTCGAACCGTAGACCGGATGAACTCGTCCGGAATCTCGGAGTCGCTGATCTGGATCGTTGCGGTCGCCACGTAGCTCGGGCTCCAGGAGCTCCAGGCCGCGGCCGTGCCCATCAGCCCGAGCAGGAGCGCCCCCAGCATCCAGACCCAGCGGCGCCGAACCACGCCGACCGGGTCGGTGAGGAAGGCCGGGATGGCCGTTCCGTCGTCGCGCTCGAAGACGTTGCCCTCGGGGTCGACGAAGACGTCCCTCAGCTTCAACGCGGGCTCCCGGCGGCGGGCTCCGCCTCCTGGGGGGAGCCGGCGGCTTCGGCCTGCCCGGCGCCGTACTCGTAGCTCGCGTAGCGGCTGAGCCGGGCTCCGTTGATGACGACGCCCAGCACGCGATCAGCGGGGAGCTCGCTCATCATCTGCTGGAAGGCCCGGGTTCGGGTGTATCCCACCCGGGCCACTGGGATGCAGCTGGCCACCTGGCGCATGATCAGGGAGGTGTCGGCGACGCCCAGCACCGGCGGCGTGTCGAAGAGGACCGTCTCGTAGCGCTGCTCGAGGTGGGACAGCATCTGGCGGAAGCGGCCCGAGACGAAGAGCTCGTGGGCCGCGCGCTGCGCGTGGACCACCGGGTAGACGTCGAGCTGGGGCAGGCGAAGGGAAATGCAGACCTCCTCCAGGCTGGCCTCGCCCCGCAGCACGAGGCTCAGGCAGCTGCGCGGCCGCAGTCCCAGCGACCGCGCGACGTCGGGCTTGCGCAGGTCCAGGTCGATCAGCGCCACGCTTCGCTCGGTGCCGAGGGAGGCGAGGGCGAGGGCCAGATCGCAGGCGACCGTCGTCTTGCCCACGCCCTGCTCGGCGCCGACGATGGCCGCGAGACGGATCCCGCGCGACTCCAGCTCGCGGGAGATCGCCAAGGCCGTCCTCCGGCAGGCCTCGCCCACCGAGGGATCCCGCGCGGGCCGCTCGAGGTCGGCGAGGGACGGATCGGGGCCGGGCGGCCGGGAGCGGGCCCTCAGGGGGGCGTGAGCCGTCCGGCCGACCTCGCGGCCGCGGCTCCGCTGCTCGAGCTTTCGGCCCTCGCGGGCGCGGCGCAGCGCGTCGGCGATCTCACCCACGCCGCAGCCCTACGCCCACGAGGCGGTGGCAGGTGCGGGAGCCGCCGGTCGCGGGCAGCCAGCCGATGCGCACCGGAAGCAGCACGAATCCGCTCTTCGGATGCTCTCCCATGCAGGTTTAGTGCCCTGGAGGGGGATTTTGGTTGCCTCGCTGGCGATCCGACGACGGTAGCCCCTGGGGGCCCAGCGGGCGAACGGGCCTACGACAGCCGGCGCTGCTGTGGGAGCGCGCCGGGGTCGGATAGCTTCCGGAGCGCAGCGAAAGGGGGGGACCGATGGACGATCTCGGCGCGGCGAGGCGGCGGGGCGGGTGGGGCAGGGCGACGCCCGGCGCCCGCCCGGGACGCCTCCCGGGAGGCGGCGAGCCCGCTCCCGTCGCCGCGGCACGCCTCGCCGGGTGAGGCCTCCGCTCGCGACGACCTGGCGCAAGCTCCAGCGGCGGGCCAGCCACTGGCTCTACTGGGACCACCCGAAGGATCCAGCCCGATCCATCCTGCTGGCGGGCTCGGGGCGCAGCGGCTCGACCTGGGTTTCCGACGTCATCAACGCGCGCAACGACCTGCGCACGATCTTCGAGCCCTTCCACCCACAGCGGGTCGCCCTGTGCCGGCACTTCCCGCGTCGGCTCTATC
The DNA here is from genome assembly GCA_964649065.1 of uncultured Spirochaetales bacterium. GTDB lineage: Bacteria > Myxococcota_A > UBA9160 > UBA9160 > SMWR01 > CAZYOL01. The sequence goes on along the minus strand of CAZYOL010000002.1, from coordinate 4,224 downwards.
TGCGCCCCGACAGTGCGCCGGCCGAGTACGTCGAGCCCATCGAACGCATCCTGGCCGGGCGCATACGCGGCTGGCCCGACGCCCAGAATCGCTGCCTCTGGCCGCGCGGACGCCTCATCAAGGTCGTGCGCGCGCAGCTCTTCCTGCGCTGGATCGCGGTCCGGCATCCCGAGGTGGCTCTCGTCTACCTGATCCGGAATCCCTTCGCCGTGGTGGCGTCCCGCCTGGCCGTCCGCTGGCGGGCTCCGCTGCGCTGGTTCCTCGAGCAGCCGGAGCTGGTGGAGGACCACCTGGCGCCCCATCGAGCCCGCCTCGAGGCCGCGGAGTCGCGCTTCGAGCGGCACATGCTGATGTGGTGCGTCGAGAACTTCGTCCCGCTGCGTCAGTTCGCCGCCGCTCCGCTCTACGTGCTCTTCTACGAGAACCTGGTCTCCGACCCCGAGGCCAGCACCCGGGCCCTGTACGAGCACCTGGGCCTTCGTTTCGCGCCAGCGCTGCTCCGGGAGATCTCGATTCCCTCGGTCGTGAGCCGCCCGGACAGCGCCGTGCACTCCGGCGAAGACCGCCTGGCCTCCTGGCGCAAGCACCTCGAGCCCCCCCAGATCGCCCAGGGTCTCGACATCCTGCGCAGCTTCGGTCTCCACGCGCTCTACGGCGAGGACGGCCTGCCGGGCTTCGCGGACGGCCCGGACGTGCCCCGCCGGCTGGCCCCCTCGCTGCGCCCTCCCCCTGACGTCCGATAAGATGGATTATGTCAAGTTGAAGGGCACTGGCACGTGCCAGTGCCAGTTGAAGGCGACCGCCCGGATGGCGGTATCCTGCCCCGCCGTGGAGGTCCAGACCTGAAGCTCAGCTTCCTCGGCGCCGCCGGCACCGTGACCGGCTCCAAGTACCTGCTCGAGGCCGAGGGCGCGCGGCTGCTGGTGGACTGCGGCGTCTACCAGGGCCTGAAGCAGCTGCGGCTGCGCAACTGGGCGCCGCTGCCGATCGACCCGGCCGGCGTCGACGCGGTGCTGCTCACCCACGCCCACATCGACCACAGCGGCTACCTGCCCGCGCTGGTCCGGGACGGCTTCTCCGGGCCCGTCTACGCCTCGGAGCCCACCCGCGAGCTGTGCCGGATCCTGCTGCCGGACTCGGGCCACCTGCACGAGGAGGACGCCCGCTACGCCAACCGCAAGGGCTTCTCCAAGCACCATCCGGCCCTGCCGCTCTACACCGAGGCCGACGCCGTGGCCGCGCTGGCGAGCTTCGCCACGCTGGACTTCGGCTCCTGGCAGTCGCTCGGCCCCTTCCGCTTCCGGCTGCGCCGCGCCGGCCACATCCTGGGCGCCGCCTCGATCGAGGTCGAGCACCGCGGGCAGCGCCTGCTCTTCTCGGGCGACCTGGGCCGCAGCGAGGACCTGCTCATGCCGCCGCCCGAGGCGCCGGGCGAGCCGGACTGGGTCGTGATCGAGTCGACCTACGGCGACCGCCTGCACGCCCGCGTCGACCCCTTCGAGAGCCTCGCCGCAGTGCTCGAGAAGACCCACGCCCGGGGCGGCGTGCTGCTGATCCCGGCCTTCGCCGTGGGTCGTGCCCAGACCCTGCTCTACTGCCTGCACGAGATCTTCGCGCGCGGCCTCGCCCGCGAGGTGCCGGTCTTCCTGAACAGCCCGATGGCCACCGACGTCACCGAGCTGTTTCGCCGTTCCGCTGCGCACCACCGGCTCGGCCCCGAGGCCTGCAGCGCGGTCTGCGACGTCGCGCACTTCGTGCGCAGCCCGGAGGAGTCTCGGCAGCTCAGCGAGCGGCGCTCTCCCGCAGTGATCGTCTCGGCCAGCGGCATGGCCTCGGGCGGCCGGGTGCTGCACCACCTGCGCGCCCTGGCCCCGGATTCGCGCAACACCATCCTCTTCTCCGGCTTCCAGGCGGCGGGCACGCGAGGCGACGCCCTGGTGCGCGGCGCGCGCCGGGTGAAGATCCACGGAGCCCAAGTGCCCGTCGAGGCCGAGGTGATCCAGCTCGACATCTTCTCGGCCCACGCCGACCAGGCGGGCCTGCTGGGCTGGCTGCGCGCCTGCGAGAAGCCGCCGCGCCGGGTCTTCGTGACCCACGGCGAGCCCGTCCCGGCGGACACGCTGCGGCGGCAGGTGCAGGACGAGCTCGGCTACGCGGCCTGGGTGCCCGAGTACCGAGAGAGCGTCGAGCTCGACTGAAGGCCCCGGCCTGACGCCGGTCGCACGCGGCAGGGCTGCCCCGTATCCTCGCAGGGTGTCGAGCCCCTGGGCCCTGGTCGGGCTGCCGCTCCTGTACACGCTGCTGATCTGGTGGCTCAGCACCAGCGTCGTCCTGTACCTGGACGGGCTGCCGCGGCGCACCTTCCGGATCAGTCTGGCCGGGGCCTCCGCAGTGTCCCTGCTGGCCCTCTACGCGGTCGTCGAGGCGAGCTCCCTGGCGACGCCCGGGGCCGCCTACGTGGCCTTCAGCGGTGCCGTGCTGCTCTGGGGCTGGAACGAGCTCGTCTTCCTCCTGGGCTTCCTGACCGGTCCCCGCGTCGAAGCCTGCTCCGCGGGCTGTCGGGGATGGCGCCACTTCGGCCACGCCGCGTCCACGCTCCTCTACCACGAGCTGGCGCTGCTGGGCACGGGCGCCCTGCTCTTCGCGCTCGGCTGGGGCGCTCCGAACCCGGTCGCCGCCTGGACCTTTGCGCTGCTCTGGGGCATGCGCCTCAGCGCCAAGCTGAACCTCTTCCTGGGGGTTCCCAACCTGGCCCAGGAGCTGCTGCCCGAGCATCTGCGCTACCTCGAGCACTTCCTGTCGCGCAGGTCCATGAACCTGCTCTTCCCCTTCTCGATCACGGCGGCGACCGTCGTGACGGCCGCTCTGGTGCAGTGGGCGCGGGCCTCCTGGGACGCCCCCTTCCAGGTCACCGCCGCGAGCCTGCTGGCCAGCCTGGCGGCACTGGGCCTCCTCGAGCACTGGCTGCTGGTGCTGCAGCTGCCGGCCAACTCGCTCTGGCGCTGGAGCCTGGGCTCTCGCGGGTCGGAGGCGGCTGCGGGCCCCTCCCCTGCCCCGCCCGAGCGCGTCGCCAACCCCGAGCTCTGAGCGCTGAAGCGCACTCGGGGCGGGGTGCTCTTCCTCGACGAGCCTACTATCTTGAGCGACCCGAGAGCCGGCGGGACGACGGCCCGGGGGCCATCGAGCTGCAGGCCGACGCCACCGCGGCCGGAGCCCGGGTCGGGATCGCCTCATGAGCTACCGCATCGCCCCCAGCATCCTGTCCGCCGACTTCGCCCGCCTCGGCGAGGAGGTCCGCGCAGTCGTCGACGCCGGCGCCGACCTGGTGCACTTCGACGTCATGGACAACCACTACGTGCCGAACCTCACCGTCGGCCCCATGGTCTGCGCCGCCCTGCGGCCCCTGGTCTCCGTTCCGATCGACGTCCACCTGATGGTGAAGCCCGTCGACCGCATCGTCCCCGATTTCGCCGAGGCCGGTGCCGACATCATCAGCTTCCACCCCGAAGCCTCGGAGCACGTGGATCGTACGATCGGGCTGATCCACGAGACCGGCTGCCGGGCGGGCCTGGTCTTCAATCCCGCGACCCCCTTGAGCTACCTCGACTACGTGCTCGAGAAGCTCGATCTGGTCTTGATCATGTCGGTCAACCCGGGCTTCGGCGGCCAGTCCTTCCTCCCCGCGGTGCTCCCGAAGCTCCGGGAGGCCCGCCGCCGCATCGACGCCTGCTCGCGGGAGATCTGGCTCGAGGTCGACGGCGGCATCAAGCCCGAGAACATCGCGGACGTGGCGCGAGCCGGAGCCGACACCTTCGTGGCCGGCTCGGCCATCTTCGGCTCCGCCGACTACGAAGGGACCCTCTCGAAGCTGCGGAAGGCCCTGGCGTGAAGCGCCGGAGCGTCCCGGGCCCTCGCCATGCTGGCCGGTAGAAATCGGCAGGTTGCGCTGCCGGGCCGAGATCGAGCGCTACCGCGCCGCTAGGAAGAGCCTTCGAGCCGGCGGCGCAGCTCCTCGTAGGCCTCCGGGGTCAGCAGGCCGCGCTCGCGCAGGGATGCGAGCTCCTCCAGGGGCGCCTTGCGCGCGCTCTCGGCCTCGGAGCGTTCCGACGCGCGACGCTCCGGCTCGTCTGCCTGCGGGGGCGGCTCCGGAGGGCTCAAGGGAGCCGGAGCTGCGACGCCGGGTGCCCGGCGGGCCAGGGCGGTGGCGAAGTCGTCGCTGGCAGC
>CAZYOL010000001.1:0-76740 GCA_964649065.1 uncultured Spirochaetales bacterium | reverse complement strand
GGCCCAGCAGGTGCTGCTGATCGACGAGATCGACAAGTCCGACCTCGAGTTCCCGAACGACCTGCTCCGCGAGCTCGACGAGATGCGCTTCACCATCATGGAGACCGGGGACGAGGTGGCGGCGCAGGAGCGACCCATCGTCATCATCACCTCGAACAACGAGCGCGAGCTGCCCGACGCCTTCCTGCGGCGCTGCATCTTCCACTTCATCGACTTCCCGGACAAGGAGCTGATGAAGCAGATCGTGGCCGTGCACCATCCGAACCTGGAGGCCCGGCTGCTGGACCAGGTTCTCATCAAGTTCTACTGGCTACGCGAGCAGAGCGAGCTGCGCAAGAAGCCCTCGACCTCCGCGCTGATCGACTGGATCAGCGTGTTGCTGCGCTCGGGCATGAGCGCCGACGACATCGAGAGCCACATCCCCTTCCTGGGCTCGCTGCTCAAGAACGAGCGCGATACCGAGGCCCTCGACCAGTATCACGAGCGCGGCGGTCGCTATCCCCAGGACTGGAGCCAGCTCGGCCCCCGCTACAACAACTAGGCACGGCATGTTCCTCGACCTCTTCTACGCGCTCCGGGAGGAAGGCGTCCCGGTGGGCATGCAGGAGTGGATGACCTTGGTGGAGGCCCTGGAGAAGGGCCTCCACGGCTCGAGCCTGCAGCACTTCTATCACCTCGCCCGGGCCTGCCTGGTGAAGAGCGAGACCTACTTCGACGCCTTCGACCGCGCCTTCCTCGGCGTCTTCGAGGGCGTCGAGGGCGCTCTCGACATCGACGCCAAGCTCGAGGAGTGGCTGAACGAGCCCAAGGACTACGCGGGCATCAGCGAGGAGCAGCGGGCCCTGCTCGAGCGGCTGGCCTCCGACGAGCTGCTGCAGCGCTTCCTGGAGACCCTGGCCGAGCAGAGCGAGCGCCACGACGGCGGAGGGCGCTGGGTGGGAACGGGCGGACACTCGCCCTACGGCCACGGCGGCGAGCACCCGACCGGCATCCGCGTCGGCGGCCGGTCGCGCAGCCGCTCTGCGATGAAGGTGGCCGAGGAGCGGCGCTTCGAGAGCTACCGCACCGACTCCACCCTCGACCTGCGTCAGACCAAGGTGGCGCTGCGCCGCATGCGCCAGCTGACCCGCAGCGGCCCGCCGACCGAGTTCGACCTGGAGAGCAGCATCGACGAGACCTGCCGCAACGCCGGCGAGATCGAGCTGGTCTTCCGGCCCGAGCGCCGCAACGACGTGCGCCTGCTGCTGCTGATGGACGTGGGGGGCACCATGGAGCCCTTCTACGAGCCGGTGAGCCGGCTGCTCACCGCCCTTCACGAGGAGCGGGGCCTGCGCGACTTCCAGGCCTGGTACTTCCACAACTGCCCCTACGAGCTGCTGGGGCGCGACGCCCGGCTGCTGCGCCGCGACGCGCTGCCCACCGGCGATCTGCTGCGCAAGCTGAACGAGAGCTGGAAGGTGATGATCGTCGGAGACGCCGCCATGCACCCGGCCGAGCTGATGGAGCCCTTCGGGAACATCGATCCGCGGCGCATGAGCGAGACTCGCGGCATCGACTGGCTGCACCGGATCCGCGATCACTTCCAGCGAGTGGTCTGGCTGAATCCGGAGCTGCCCCAGATCTGGGACGAGTACGAGACGGTCCGCATCATCCGGCGCATCTTTCCCATGTTCCATCTCTCCACCGACGGCATCACCGAGGCGGTCCAGAGCCTGATCGGCGCTCGCAGCCTCCACTGAGCCCAGCCACGAGCCTAGGCCGACGCAGGGCTGCGTCGGCGGGCGGCAGCCGACCGGCACGCCACCGGCAGCGCCGGTGCAGCTCGCCCGGGTGATCCGAATCACGGCATCAAGAGCGTGTCACGGCGCGTCGAAACCCTTCCCAGGGAAGAGGAGTCGGCGGGATGCGGATCCGTGCCAGGAGCAGGGCTGGTCTCACGCTGGTGGAGATGACCGTGGTCGTCTCCATCCTCGGCGTCCTGGCCAGCGTGGCGATCCCCCGCTACCGGGCCCACGTCCACCGCGCCCAGCGCACCGAGGCCTACTACGGCCTGCGCACCATCCACGATCTCCAGACCAGCTACTTCGGCAAGGAGATGCGCTACTCGGACTCCTTCCAGGAGATCGGCCCACCGCTCACCGGAGGCACGCTGCGCGAGGACGGGAGCATCGTGGGCCAGCGCTACACCTTCACGCTCGACACCTGGGATCTCGGCGGCGTGCCCGACTCGAACTACCGCGCCACCGCCACGGCCGACCTCGACCCCTCCGACGCCACCCTCGACATCCTGATCATCGAGAACGACCTCACGGTGATCGAGTGAGTCCAAATACACTCGAAGGAGACACTGCCATGTTCGATCTCCCCTCTCGGCCGTGCCGGCGGCTCGCGCTGCCGAGCCTCTGCCTCCTCGCCCTGCTGGGCCTCTCGGGCACCGCCGCGGCCGATCGCAAGGTCAGCTCGATCGAGCCCGTCATCGTCTCCGACGAGATCCTGGGGCGCACGACCAGCGTCAGCTCCGCCAAGGGATCCTCCGGGGGCCAGGGCCCCTCCCCGGGCCAGGGCGGCGCCGCGGCGAGCGGGGGCGATGACGCGGGAGGCAGCCAGGGCGGCTCGGACTCCGGAGGCTCGAGCGCAGCGGCGGGTGGCGAGGGCTCCCAGGGCGCTGGCGGACCGGGCGCCCAGGGCGGCACGCAGCCCGCGGCCCCCTCCGGCGGCTCTGGCTCGGGCTCGTCCTCGAGCGGCTCCTCCGACGGGGAGTCGGACGATGGCGAGGAAGCGCCGCCTCCGCCCCCGCCCGACTCCGGCTCGGGAGACTCGATCGCCGACAGCACCGTGTCGGGGACGAAGAAGACCGGGAGCGGCAGCCAGGGCGGCGGCGGCAACGCCAACGTCGACGGGCCGATCGGAGGAGCCCCCGGCCCCGCCGCCCAGGCGGAGGACGAGGGCAAGAAGAAGAAGAAGAAGAAGAACAAGAAGAACAAGAAGAAGAAGGGCAAGAAGAAGAACCGCTAGCGAGGCGCTGCGGGACCGGAACGAGTGCCGCGCAGCGAGGGAGATGCCGGGTGAGGCTGGGGAGGGGACGGGCACAGCGCAGCGAGACGGATCCGCGTCAGGAGATCGCCGAGCGCTCCCGGCGCTTCGCCACCCTGCGCGCCGCGCAGCGCGCCCTGCGCTCGTCGCGCTCCGAGGTCCGCGACCTCGCCGCGCTGCGCGAGATCCAGCGGTGGCTTCAGCGGCTCGCGGTCCGCGCCGACGGACCGGAGAGCTCCCGGCTCGCGCCGGAGCAGGTGAGGCAGGAGCTCGAGCAGCTCGACGGCGCCCTCGACGGCTACGCCGCGCTGCTGCACCGGAGGCTCGACGAGACCCAGGTCGCGCAGCTCCGCGCCTCCCTCTCGGCCCGGAGCCGCGAGCACCGCGCCGAGGCGCTGGCCCTCCTGGAGCTCTGTCTCGAGAGCCCGGAGGCCAGCTCCCGGTACCTGCACGTCGCCGACTACGTCATCACGCTGCTCTGCACCCACGAGCGGGACGGCGTCTGGCTGCTGGACGCCGATCCGGCCAACCTCTCGGACTTCGTGCGCGAGCGCTGCGCGGCGACGCATGCCTGCGGCTCGGCGCTCGAGGCATCGATCGCGGCGCGCTTCCAGCACGCCGCCGAGCGACTCGCGAAGGGCGAGGGCGGCGATGCGGTCGTCCGGGAGATGGCCGCCTACAAGGCGGAGATCGCCGCCTTCTACTTCGTGCCCGCCGTGCTGCGCTGCGTGATCGGCTACAACGCGGCCGCCCGGAACTCCTTCGAGAGGAGCCTGCAGGCGGAGCGGGAGCTGGACTCGGCCATCGATGCCGAGACCGGCTTCGCCCCGCCGACGGCCGAGGAGAACGAGGCAGGCCGGCGCCTGGCCCCGCACGAGCACCCGGGCGTGCTGGCGGTGGAGGAGGCCCTCCAGCAGCGCATCCTGGGCGCTGGCAACGACGCCGGGCCGGCCGCCCGCCTCGCCTGCGGCCTCGACCTGGAGCTGCTGCAGGAGGGCGACCGCCAGGCTTTCGCCGATCTCCGGGACGAGAGCCAGCGCCTGGTACGCATGACCGTGGTGCTCGGGCACCTGGCGCTCCAGCTCTCCGAGAGCCGGGCGGACGTCACGGCGCTGGGGCTGCACGAGAGCCAGCTCGGCGTCTGGATCTGCGACCTGGGCGAGGAGGTGCAGTCGGAGATCGACAGCCGCATCCGCGTGGACTACTGGGACGCGCTGCGCCTCTCCGACACCAAGTCGCGCTTCCTGACGGCCGTGCTGATCGCGGCCCGGCGCCGCTACGACGAGGCACGCCAGCGCTGGAAGGGCTCGGGCGAGGAGGATCACCTCGATCGCGACGTCCTCGACCTGGTGCGCGAGTACCTGGAGAAGAGCCGTCTGCACGAGGCCCCTCTCCCCTTCTTCGACCTGCTGGGCGGCGGCTGGCGGCGCACTCTGGCCCTCGGAGCGGTGGCGCTGCTGATGCTGGGCGTGGCCCTCTCCCACCTGGGGCCGGGCGACCCGCGCGCCGTCCACGAGCTCTCGCAGCGCCAGAAGCTGAGCCTGTCGCCCTACCTGGAGGACGCCTACCGCGACTTCGCGGACGACGGCTCCATCCTGGTGGCGACCGCCAAGCCCTCCTTCATGGAGCTGACGCCCCGACAGCGGAAGCAGACCCTCGAGAAGGTGCTCGTCGAGGCGCTGCAGGTGGGCGTGGAGGAGCTGCTGATCTTCGACGCCGAACGGGTCTTGCAGGCCCACTGGGTGGACCGGACCTGGCGCACGGATCGCGCCTGGCGCTCCTAGCTCAGAGCACCTCGAGGGCGATCAGGGTGGTGTCGTCGTGGCGAAAGGAGCCGCCGGCGAAGCCCAGGGCGGCGTCGAGCACCGCCTGCTTCAGCTCGCCGACGGGGAGCTCGGCGTTCTCCGTCAGGGTCTCGCGGAGCCGCTCCTGGCCGAAGCGCTCGCCCGCGGAGCTCGGGGCCTCGATCAGGCCGTCCGTGTAGAGGAAGAGGCGGTCGCCGCGGGACGCCGCGAAGCAGTCCTGGTCGTAGCGGGTGTCCGCGAGCACGCCGAGGGGCAGGTTGGAGCCGGCCTTCTCCTCCTGGAGCTCGGCCGCATCCCAGCTCTCCCCGCCCGCCCGCCGGACCAGCATGGGCATGTGACCGGCGTAGGAGAAGTAGACCCGGGAGTCGTGGTGGTAGAAGCCGATCACCGCGCCGGTGGCCAGGGCCGGAATGCCGCGGGCCACCGCCAGGCCGTTCAGGTCTTCCAGCACCCGGTTGCCCTCGACGGCGCCCATGCGCGCCTCCAGGGAGTCGTAGAGCCACTGGCTGACGGCGCTGACCGGCTCGCCGTGACCGGCCACGTCCGCCACCGCGACGCGCGTGAGGGCGTCCTGGGAGCAGACGCTCATGAAGTAGACGTCGCCGCCCTTGCCGCCGTCGGCGGCGCTCGAGAAGAGACTGGCCTCGATCGAGCGCGAGCAGACGTCGATGCTCTGGTTGCGGATGCCGCCCCAGAGGGTCGCGCAGGAGATCCTCTCCATCGGCGGAGCTTAGGGCGCCGCGTCGGCGCTGCCGAGGCTCGCGATCCTGGCCTCGACCTCCCGGGAGACCTCCTGGCACAGGGTGACGAAGATGCGGAAGCTCTCGTTGGCATCCAGCTTCTCGGCCATCAGCAGCTCGAAGGCCTGGTCCTGCTTCTCCTGCACCGCCGCCAGCAGGGCCTGGGCCTCGGCCGGCGAATGGAGCCGGCGCGAGCGCCGCCGGATGTCCAGCAGCTCGGCGTAGTAGTCGTCGATGCGGTCCTTCTTGCGCTGTCGCGACCAGTTGCGCAGGGCGATGCCACCGCTGCCCGCCGCCAGCAGCAGCGTGAAGCCCAGCGTCAGGGACTCGGCGTAGCGCTCCAGCAGGCCCGGCTCGCCGCGCTCCAGGTAGGTGCGGGAGCCCGGGTGGAGCGGGCGATTGAGCCGGGAAGGGTCGAAGCGCTCGTGCAGGCCGCGCTCGAGGAGCGGATTCATGGCGCGCAGGTAGGCGCGATTCTCGAGCAGCGTGCGGCTGATGCGGTAGGCCAGCTCGGGATCGAGGTCGGTCCGCGCGACCAGGTAGGAGCCGATCGAGACGGTGACCACCGGCTCCGGGGCCAGCTCGCCGTAGAGCCCCGCCGGGATCACGAAGGGGCTGAGCTGGGGATGGCGCAGGGCGAGGGCCTCGACCCGGGATCCGTGGCCGATCGACTCCGGCCGGTCGAAGCCGAAGAGCTGGAAGTCCGGAAGCTCGCGCAGGCTCTGGGCTCCGAGCAGGCCCCCGACGGTGAAGTAGACCGAGATGTCGTCCTCCCAGGGGCTCTCGGCGACGCCGTAGTCTCCCTCCGCGAGGCGCGCGTCGCGGGCCACCAGCGCGAGGAGCTCGCGGGCGATGCCGCCCGCGGGCCCCGCGTAGACGCGTCGGTCCCGAATCAGCTCCCCGGCCTGCGTCGCCTCGATCCGGCCGTCGTGGAGCACGTGCAGGATGCCGGGGTAGAGGGGAACCAGGGTGCTGATGCGGGGCTCGAAGGGACCGCCGTCGTCGGCAATGCTGAGGTCGGCCTCGCCCGAGACCAGCAGCTCCAGATTCTCCCGGACCCCGCCCCCGGAGCGGACCTGGATGGCGATCCCGCTCACGTCGGCCAGCAGCGATCGGATCTGGCTCGCGACCTGGGGAGCGGGCTCCTCCGGCGAAACCACCAGGACCAGCTGCGGGCTCGGGCCGCAGCCCAGGCCGCAGAGGACTGCAAAGGCACCTGCCGAGGCCCGCAGCGCGCCGGTGCGCGCCCGTCGAGCCGCTGCCGCTCCCCCGGAGCTATCTCGCCCCGATGCGTTGGTAGTTCGCATCCGCGCGCTCCAGGTTGGCCTGCGGATCCCGATTCCAGACGATGCGGCCGTTGGTGAAGACGGTCGTCTCGAAGAGCAGCAGCTCCCCGTCCTGGATCTCGAAGTTGAGCACGTCGGGGCAGGCGAGTCGACCGAGGGCGAGGGTCATGGCGCACCAGCCGCCGTAGCGGGGCAGGAAGGCGGCGGGATCGGCCGCAAAGCGCTCGCGGCTCGCTTCGCTCGCGAAGCGATAGGTCGCGCCTTCGTGCTCGAGGCTCAGCTCCGCACGCCCGAGCACGGGCTCCGGGCCGCTGTAGAAGCTGACCGGGTCGTAGCCGTCCAGGCCGAGCCCCCCCTTGCGGCAGCGCGAGGCGTCCGGGTCGCCCTGGATCGGCGCCGCCGGGTCCGGCGCCTCCGCCGTGCCCCCGGCCGCGGGCAGCAGCACCGCCCCGCAGAGCAGCGCGAGGATCGAGGCCCGGCGCCGGCTCCCCATGCTCTCGCTGCGCACTTCAGCTCTCATCGCTTCTCCTCCCGCCTCGCTTCGCCCCGGACGCCATGCCCCTGCCATCCCTGAGGATCCCCGGGAGGCGACCCGTCTGGGATGCCGGCGGCGCCGGAGCGTCACAGCTGGGACTCGGGTCAGGCGCTGCCTGCGGGTTCTCGCCGAGGCGCCGGTCGCCTTCCAGCCGATCGGGTGGGGGGCGTTGCAGGAGTCGATCCCCCTGAGCGCGCTCAGCCGGCCAGCGCGGGCAGGCAGCCCGCGCGCTCGAGGACCGGATCGAGCCGCTGGCGGTCGGGAACAGCCGCGTACTTCTCGCGCAGCGCCTGGAGCGACCTGGCGTGGTACTTCTGCGGCTTCTGGACGAAGGGGCCCTCGGGCAACTCGACGCTCAGCTCCTCGTCGCCCTCGGCCAGGGCGCGGGCGTTGGCCAGCGACCAGGGCAGGAAGCGACGGCCCACCTGCTCCTCCAGGAAGGGCAAGAGGGTGGGCTCGAGATCGCTCCAGGGCTCGAAGTCCCCTTCGGCCCGCGGCCAGAGCATGCGCTGCACCCAGTCGAGCACCCGGGGCGCGCGTCCCTCGATCAGCGCCCCGCAGGTCGGATCGCTCCAGGCCTCGTAGACCTGGCCCCAGAGACCGAAGTCGCCGAAGGCCGGCCGGGCGCCGAAGAGATAGCTGCGCTCGGCCAGATGAGCCTCGAGGCCTTCGATGCCCTCGCGGAAGGACTGCTCGATCAGCGGCGCGGTGGCCTCGCTCGAGCCCACGAAGCCGACGCGCGAGAGCATCCGCTGGCGGATCTGCTCGCGCATCGCCAGGTGCTGCTGCTCGTCGACCCGCGGCAGCATCGACGCGGCGATGCGCCCGGCGGCGGCGAGCTGATCGGCCTCGCGCGCCCAGCGGTAGTGGAACATCCACTTGTTGCCCCACTCGTCGCCGAACTCCTCGAGCAGCACGGAGACGAAGGCCGCCACCGGATCCGGCGGGTGGATGCCGGGCTCGGGGTGGAGCGCCTCGAAGTGCTCCAGGATGGGCGTCGAGTCCTGCAGGGCCTCCCCGTTCGGGCACAGCACCAGCGGGATCAGCGGCAGCTTTGCGTGCTTCTGGAAGTCGGCCTGGGTATCGGCGTTGCGGGTCAGGAAGCGGTGGGGAATGCCCTTGTAGCGGAGGTAGGAGCGCACCTTCACCGAGTAGGGCGACACCTCGGCGCCGTAGACGATCAGGGGGTTGGCCATGGGCGTCCTCCGTCGGGCCGCGCGATCATCGCATAGGGGCCCTGGCCGGGCCACGCGTGAGGAGCTGCAGCAGTGCCGCCGCGAGCGCGAGGCCGAGGGGCACCCAGATGCGCGGCCCGACGAAGAGCGGCGTCACCGGGAAGGCCAGCGTGTGGCTGATGGCCGCCTCCTTGAACAGATGGGCCGCCTCGAAGCCCGGCTGCATGGCGGCCTCGGCGAGGTCGCGGCGGCTGCGATAGCGGACGATGGCGGCGGAGGTCCAGCCGGGGTTCGGCTCGACGCCCCAGTGCTCGACGTAGCCCCCCGCCGCCGGGCCCACCCACACCGGGTGGCCGGCCCGGGCGAAGACTTTGGGCAGGAAGAAGCCGGTGTAGCGCTCGAGCACCTCGCTGGCCGGTGCTCGCTCCTCGGAGCCCGGAAGAGCGACGGAGCCCGGGTGCAGGCGGATCAGGTTCAGCATGTGGAACTCGCGCCCGTCGTCCGCCTCCAGGAAGGCGAGCAGCTCGGCCATGGCCTCCGGCTCGAAGCCCGCCGACTCGGCCCGCTCCACCAGGGCCTGGATCTCCTCCGGACGGAGGGGCCCGCGCCAGCTGTCGTACCAGAGCGCGAAGGCGGCGTAGAGAACCAGGGCCGCGAGCCAGGGCAGGGCCGAGCGGAGTCGCATGCGTCGCCGCGGAGCATACGACGGAGCCGCCGCCTCTGCCCCGGGCAACGAGCCCGGCCTCAGGCCAGGGGCAGCTCCGAGAGCGCCCCGGCGGCCCGGTCGTGCTCCTCGACGATGGGTCGGGCCTCGCGGCAGGTCGCGTCGGGACCGAGGGACTCGAGGTAGCGACAGCCCGCGAAGCCGGCGGCGCGAGCCTCGTAGCGCGCAAGCCAGTCCTCGAAGCGCCGGGCCAGATCGGGATCCTCGCGCGGATGCCGACCGGGCGGGAGCGGCAGGCCGCAGCGCCACGGCTTGGCCGTCAGCCGCGCCCGGAAGCTCTGCTGCAGGCGGCACAGCCGGCGGAAGCAGGGATCGGCCCCGAAGTCCCCGAGCAGCTGCTGCGCCTCCTCGGAGCTGGGATCGAGCAGCCAGTCGGTCGCGAGCACGCGGTAGCCGGCTGGCGTCCGGTAGAGGCGGAAGGCCCGATCGGCGTAGCGACGGCCGGCCTCGCGCAGGCGCTCGAGGGTCGGATCGGGCGGAGCCCCGCGGCGGAGCAGGCGTGCCAGGCGGGACCAGAGCCCGGGCTGCGGGGAGTCGACATCGATGAAGGGCACGCGGGCCGTGCAGAGCACCTGTGCCCCGTAGCGATTGCGCGTGACCACCGCCTCCCCCGGGCGACCGGCCTCTCCGAGCCGGCGCAGGATCTCCTCGCGCAGGGGCTGGGCCCCGTAGAGGTAGCCGCCGCGCTCCAGCTCGCCGCGCCCGACTCGGGCCAGGGCCTCCGACAGACGCTGGCGCGCCCGCTCGAGAGCCGCGGCGGGGCTCTCCTCGGACCAGCCCCAGAGCTGCAGCCGATAGCGCTTGCCCTTGGGATCCAGGGTCGAGCCCTCGGCTCGGGACCAGTAGCGCGCTGCGAGCACGGCACTCCTCGCCGGGCAGGGGGGAGCTGCCTGACTCGAGAGGCAGGCTACCACGCTGCGCGAGAGGTCGCGCCTCAGCCGCGCCAGACCTGCTCGGTGCTGCCGCCGTCCACCTTGAGATCGGTACCCGAGACGTAGGAGGCCGCATCGGAGCAGAGGAAGGCCACCACTGCGGCGATCTCCTCGGGGCGACCCATGCGGCCGCCCACCGGGGTGCGCTCCAGCAGGGCCGCGACCGGCGCCCCGTGGAGGCGCTGCTCGGCCCGACCCATGCGGGTGTCGACGATGCCAGGCGACACCGAGGCGATGCGCGCGCCGCGCGCCCCCCAGCGCGGCGCCTCCGACACGACCAGCCGCTGCACGCCGTACTTCGACAGGCCGTAGGCGCCGGCCGCAGCGCGGGCGAGGGGCCCGGCCGCCTCGGCGAGGCGGTCGAGGAAGTCCGCGGCCCGCGGCGCGTCGAGCAGGCAGGTGAGCTCGGCACCGACGCCGCGTCCCACCAGATGACCCGCCTGGGAGGCCACCAGCACGGCGACGCTTCCGGGGCCGGCCTGGGGCAACAGCAGCTCCAGCAGCTCGGCCGTCGCGACCAGATTCACCTCGAGCACGCGTCGGGGCTGCGCCTGGGCGCCGGAGACCCCCGCGGCGTGGGCCAGGGCCGCCAGGCCGCCCGCCTCGGCGACGGCCGCCCGCAGCTCGGCGCGGCAGGCGGCCTGGCTGAGGTCGCCGGCCAGGGTGCGGGCACCGAGCGCGCCCGCGGTCGCCGCGAGCGGGCCCTCGTCCAGGTCGACCAGCAGCAGTGGGCGGTTCGCCCGTCCGAGCGCCTGCGCGCAGGCCCGCCCGATGCCGCGCGCCGCTCCGGTCACCACGATGACGCCGGGGCCCACGGGCGGGAATACAGCCCAGCTCGGCCCCGACTGCACGAGCCCAGCTCCGCCGGCGCTTGGCCCCGCAGAGGGAGGCCCTACGGTATGGCGCGGAGGTCGCCCCCATGAACCGCACTCCGATCGCCGTGCTCGGCTCCCTGCTCCTGGCCCTGGCCGTCGGCTTCTTCGGCTTCGGACACTACTCGCGCTGGGCCGCGATCGGTCTGGATCCCGGCGCCTTCCCGCTGGGCGGCCTCATGGAGCCGCTGGGACGGCTCTTCGTGCCGAACATCGGCATGACGGCCGCGGGCATCGCGCTGGGCCTGTGCCTGGTGCTGGCCTCCGCCGGGGTCGCCTTCTTCTGGGTGCGCGCGTCGCGCCGCGCCGCCGTCGACGCCGCGCGGCGCAGCTTCCTCACCGGCACGGCGGCCGGTGCCACCAGCGGCCTGGCGGCGCTCGTCCTGGGTGCCGGTGCCGGCCTCGCGCGCACCTTCTTCGGAGTCGGCAACCCGGACCAGGGATGGTCCTCGGTCGGCGGGCAGATCTTCGACCGCTCGCTGGAGCCTCGGAAGACCCACCCGGAGCTGCTCGAGCCCTGGAAGGGCAGCCGCATCGCGGCCCGCCGCAGGCTGGGACGCACCGAGTGGCCGGTCTCGGACATCGTGCTGGGGACGGGCCGGATCGAGGGCGAGCAGGGGGAGCGGATCGGGCGCCTGGCCCTGGAGCGCGGCGTCAACTACTTCGACACCTCGCCCGACTACTCCGGCTCGGGCAGCGAGCAGGCCATGGGCCGGGCGCTTCGGGGCCGGCCCCGCGACGAGGTCTTCGTGGCCACCAAGTTCTGCACGCCGCAGGGCCACCTGCCGGCGGGCACGCCGGTCGCCACCTACAAGCGGGCCATCGAGGAGAGCCTGGGGAGGCTGGGCCTCGACCACGTCGACCTGGTCCACATCCACTCCTGCGACGAGGTCGAGCGGCTGATGGACGACAACGTCCACACCGCCTTCGATCAGCTGAAGCAGGAGGGCAAGGTGCGCTTCCTCGGCTTCTCGAGCCATACGCCGCGGCTGGTGGAGGTGGCAGACCGGGCGATCGAGTCGGGCCGCTTCGACGTGATGATGCTGGCCTACCACCACGGCCTGTGGCCGGAGATGCGCGAGGTGATCCGGCGCGCTCGCGAGCGGCAGGACATGGGCGTCGTGGCCATGAAGACGCTCAAGGGCGCCAAGCACCGGGGCCTGCTCGACTTCCAGTCCTACGCGGACTCCTACGCCCAGGCCGCCCTCAAGTGGGCCCTCGACAACCCGGACGTCTCCTGCGCGGTGGTCTCCTTCTTCGAGCTGCAGCACGTGGACGAGTACCTCTACGCCTCGGGCAAGCCCTTCGGCCAGCGCGACGCGGCGCTGCTCCGCCGCTACGACCGGGCCATCGCGGGCAGCTACTGCGCGCCCCACTGCGGTGTCTGCCACGACTCCTGTCCCGAGGGCGTGCCGATCGGGGACGTGCTGCGGCACCGCATGTACTTCGAGGACTACGGCTGGGAGAAGCAGGCGATGCAGGGCTACGCGAAGCTGGCCCGCGACGCCTCGGCCTGCGCGGGCTGCAGCGCGCCCTGTCTCGGCAGCTGCCCGATCGGCGTGGCCATCCCGGAGCGCACGCGCGGCGCCCACGAGCTGCTGACCCTGGGCTGAGGCGGCGCGGCGGCCCCGCGCTCGGCCGGGGCGCCGGCGCGCAGCGGATGGAAGAGGGGCTGTCCCTGGACGCGGAACTCCCCGATGCGCCGCTGCCCGGCCGGGGAGAGCAGCCAGTCGACGAAGCGCTGCGCCAGCTCGTGCTTCACGTGGGGATGCCGCGCGGGATTCACCACGATGGCGCCGTAGGGGTTGCGCAGCGCCGGATCGCCCTCGACGAGCAGCTGGAGCTGGCTCCTGTTGCGGTAGGCGAGCCAGGTGCCGCGATCCGTCAGCGTGTAGGAGCCCATCCCGTTGGCGGTGTTGAGGGTCCTGCCCATGCCGGAGCCCGCCTCGCGGTACCAGCTGCCGGCGAAGGTGGCGGGATCGAGACGGGCCTCCCGCCACAGGGAGAGCTCCTTCTTGTGGGTGCCGGAGTCGTCGCCGCGGGAGAGGAAGGGCGCCTCGGCCTCGGCGATGCGCCGCAGCGCCGCGCCCACGTCGGTGCTTCCGCGCAGGCGCGCCGGGTCCTCGGCCGGCCCCACGATCACGAAGTCGTTCCACATCACCTCGTGGCGGGCCAGGCCGTGACCGGCTTCGACGAAGGCCCGCTCGGCGGCCGGTGCGTGCACCAGCAGGGCGTCGGCGTCGCCGCGCTCGGCCAGCCGCAGGGCCTGCCCCGTCCCGACCGCCACCACCCGCACCTCGATGCCCGTCTCGCGGCGGAAGGCCGGCAGCAGCGCGTCGTAGAGCCCGGAGGCCTGGGTGGAGGTGGTGGAGGCCAGCACCAGGAAGGGCGCCTCCTCGGCGTGCAGCGGCCCCGAGAGGCCGAGCGCGAGCGCCAGCCCCAGCGCGACCGGGAGCGGCCTCACCACGAGAGCTCGCCGCGCAGGAAGGCCGAGGCCTCGTCGCTCTTGGGGCCCGCGAAGAACTCGGCGGCGGGTGCGCGCTCGAGCAGCCGGCCCCCGTGCAGGAAGATCACCTCGTCGGCGAGGCGCCGGGCCTGGGCCAGGTCGTGGGTCGTCATCAGGATCTTGCTCCCCCATTCGTGGATCAGGTCGACGAGCTGCTCGACCGCGCGGCTGGCGGCCGGATCGAGGGAGGCCGTGGGCTCGTCGAGGAGCAGCAGCTCGGGCTCCAGGGCCCAGGCCCGCGCCAGGGCCAGGCGCTGCTGCTCGCCACCCGACAGGGTGCGCGCCATGCGCCCGGCGAGGGGCGACAGGCCCGCCTGCTCCAGGGCCCGTTGGCTGCGCTGGCGCCGGCCGGCCCGGGGCAGCCCGCGCACGGCGAGGGCGTACTCGACGTTGGCCCGCACGCTGCGCCGCAGCAGCACGCTCTGCTGGAAGACCATCGCCTGGCTGTGCAGCACCGCCGGCGACCAGTCCGCACCCGCCCAGCAGATGCGCCCCGAGGTCGGCCGGAGGAGGCCGTGGGCCAGGCGCAGCAGCAGGCTCTTGCCGGCGCCGTTCGGGCCGAGGATCACGCTGCGCGTGCCCGCCGAGAGCTGCAGGGAGATGCCGCGGAGCAGCGGACGGCCGCGCACCGCGAAGCCCACGTCCTCGAAGACCAGGGGCAGGCTCGCCGGGCTCACGCCTCGAAGCTCCGCGCCAGGCCCCCGGAGAGGGTGGCGGCGGCGTTCACGAGCAGGGCCAGGGGCAGCAGCACCAGGCCCAGGGCCAGGGCCAGGGCCAGGTCGCCGCGGCTGGTCTCCAGGGCGATGGCCGTGGTCATGACCCGGGTGTGGTGGGCGATGTTGCCGCCGACGATGATGACGGCGCCCACCTCGGCGATGGCGCGGCCGGAGGGCGCCGGCAGCGTCGTCACCAGGCGGTAGCGCCCCTCCCAGAGGAGGGTCGGGATGGCCCGCCAGGGACCGGCGCCCAGCGAGCGCAGCTGCTCCTCGTACTCCTCCCACAGATCCTCGATCACCTGCCGGGTCAGGGCCGCGACGATCGGCGTGACCAGAGCCGCCTGAGCGACGACCATGGCCTTGGGCGTAAAGAGCCAGCCCAGCCCGCCGAGCGGGCCCTGGCGCGACAGCAGCACGTAGACCACGAGGCCGACGACCACCGGCGGCAGCCCCATCAGCGCGTTCACCAGGATCACGAGCGCGCGTCTCCCCGGGAAGGGGACCAGGCCCAGCAGCGCGCCCAGCGGCAGGCCGAGGAGCGCGGCGGGCAGCAGGGCCAGCAGACTCACCCGCAGCGAGAGGGCGACGATCTCCCAGAGCTCGGCGTCTCCGCCGAGCAGCAGGCGCAGCGCGACCGAGAAGGCGCGTCCCAGCTCTCCCATGGCCCAGACGGCGCCATCGCGGTGGCTCAGCTCCCGGCCGCAGCGACCGAGTCGGGAGCGACCGCCCTGGAGCCGGCGGGCCGAGACGCGCTGCGCGCGACCTGGCGGTAGCAGCGCAGCGCGGGACGGCGGGTGCGCCACCAGTAGCGCAGCGTCGTCCCGGACCAGTTGTTGGTGATGCGTCCCGAATCGGTCTTGTACCAGCTCTTGCCCGTCTGCGACCAGACCGTCGAGGCCAGCTCCTCCTGGAGCTGCAGGTTGAAGTCCTCCTGCACCTCCGGGCGCAGGTCGATCCAGGCCAGCTCCCGGGCGCGCATCGCCTCGAGGCAGCCCAGGATGTAGCGGCTCTGGCACTCGATCATGAAGATGATGCTGTTGTGACCGAGATTCGTGTTGGGCCCGTAGGTCATGAAGAAGTTCGGGAAGCCCGCGACGCTGATTCCCAGGTAGGCGTGGGCGCCGTCACCCCACTCGTCCTGCAGGAGGCGGCCGCCGAGGCCCTCGATGCGCATGGGGACGAGGAAGGAGGTGGACTCGAAGCCGGTCGCCAGCACCAGCACCTCGGCGGGGTGGTGACGCCCCTCCCGGTCGACCACCCCGTCCTCCACGATGCGCTCGATTCCGCTGGTGACCAGCTCGACGTCGTCGCGCACCAGTGTCGAGTAGTAGTCGTCGGAGATGCGGATGCGCTTGCCGCCGATCGGGTAGTCCGGCGTCAGCGCCTCCCGCAGCTCGGGGTCGGCGACCGCGGCGTGCATGTGCCGCAGGGAGAGCCGCTCGGCGTTGCGCCGCATCCAGCGGTTGCCGCGGAAGAGCGGCCAGCGCAGCTCGAAGGAGAGCCAGATCCACCAGCGGTACAGGCGGGCCAGCCAGGGGGAACGCGCGAAGCGCCGCCTCTCGGCCTCGCTGTACTCGCGGTCGCCCTTCGGCATCATCCAGTTGGCGCTGCGCTGGAAGATGCTGAGTCGCGAGGCCCGCTCCGCGACGCGCGGAACCAGCTGGATGGCGCTGGCGGCGTTGCCGATCACCGCCACCGGGCGCCCCTCCAGGGGCACCCGGTCGTCCCAGCCCGCCGAGTGGAAGCAGGGCCCCCGGAAGTCCGAGAGGCCCGGGAGCTGCGGGACGAAGGGCCGGTTCAGCTGGCCCACCGAGCTGATCAGCACCTCCGCCTCGATCGTCTCGCCCTCGCTCGTCCTGAGCTCCCAGAGGCCGGCCAGTGGATCGAAGCGCGCGCTCGCGATCTCGGTCCCGAAGCGGAGATGGGGGCGCAGGCCGAAGTCGTCCGCGCACTGCTCCAGGTAGCCGAGGATCTCGGGCTGGGGAGCCCACTTGCGCGACCAGTCGGTCTTCTGGGCGAAGGAGAAGCAGTAGGCGAAAGAGGGCGAGTCGCAGGCCGCCCCGGGATAGGTGTTCTCGCGCCAGGTCCCGCCCAGGCCCTCGGCCTTCTCGTAGACGGTGAAGTCGGCGAAGCCCGCCTTCTTGAGCTCTATGCCGAGGCACAGGCCGGAGAAGCCGGAGCCGATGATCGCGATGCGCAGCGACATGGAGGAGCGCTCCCTACGGGCGCGAGAGCGTATCCCATCCGGGAGCGGTAGGATCGATCGGAGTGCGGAGCCGACGGAGAGGCGGATGAGCGAGAGCCCGATCGAGAAGGTGCAGAGCGGCGAGGCCTGGTCCGAGTTCTGCGAGCTGCTGAAGAAGGCCGGCGAGGTGCTGCAGCGGGAAGATCTGGGCACCAGCCCCTTCGACCGGGCCGAGGGCCTCCGCTACCTGAGCCGCCTGCTGAGAGCGGGCCTCGTCTCCTTCGCCGAGTCCAGCGGCCCCGAGCACCCCGTCTTCCGGGCCATGCCGGAGGGCGTCAAGATGGGCCTCGACAATCCGGACAACTACTACGTCAGCGCCTCGGTGAAGGGGAACCTGAGCTACCGCATCCGCGGCCGGCGGGGCTCCATCCACTACCTGAGCTTCGCCGCCCAGAACCAGAACTTCGCGGCGCGCGAGCGGCTGACCGGAGGCGCCGGCCACCTGAACGACAGCGAGCTGGAGCTGGCCCCGGACGGCAGCTTCGAGATCCTCGCCAGCCAGCAGCCGCAGCCGGGCAACTGGCTGCGCATGAGCCCGGACACGGCCCAGATCCTGGTCCGCCAGACCTTCCTGCACCGGGAGCGCGAGCAGCCGGTGGAGCTTGCGATCGAGTGCCTGGAGGCCGAGGGCGCTCCGGCGCCGCTGGATCCGGAGCGCGTCCCGGGGCAGCTGATGGGCTCCGCCCTCTACGCCATCGGCTGCGCCCAGTGGTTCGCCGACTGGGTGGTCTCCTTCCTCGACCAGGCCCCGCCCAACCGGTTCCACCTGCCGGACCCGGAGAACCACCGCCTGGTGGGAGGCGATCCGAACATCCGCATCTGGCTGGGGCGCTGGGAGCTGGCGCCCGAGGAGGTCCTGGTCGTCGACCTGGTCCCCCCGGCCTGCCACTACTGGAACTTCCAGCTCGGCAACATCTGGGCCGAGTCCCTCGACTACCGTTTCCGCAGGGTGCACGTGAACAGCGGCCAGGCCCAGCGCCGCGAAGACGGCAGCGTGCGCATCGCCGTCGCCCACGAGGATCCGGGCGTACCCAACTGGATGGACACCTCCGGGCACCACCACGGGACCATGTGCGTGCGCTGGGTGCGCGCCGACTCTCACCCGGAGCCGCGCTGTCGCGTGCTGAAGCGCAGCGAGGTGAGCGGGCTGGCCTGAGCGCCGGCACGGGCCCGCGCTGCGACGGGACGCGAGGCTTCCGCTCAAGCTGGAGGCCCGCGCGCCCGACTCCAGGTGCGTGGCGAGTGGGGTGACGATCGAGGCGGCGCCGGCCGGCTCGGCCCGGCGCGCGGAGCTCCGGGCGCGAGCGCTGGCGGCGGGACGCGGCCTGCTGCTCTTCGCGCTGCTGCTCTCGGCCTCGGGCTCGGTCACCTACTTCCACGTCGCACGCCACGACCTGAGCGACCCGGCCACCGGCGGGCGCGAGGGCGACGTCGCGCAGTACGTGCGCATGGCGGGCGGAGCCCCGCTGACCGAGATCCCCAAGCCCTACCGCTACCGGATCGCGGTGCCCTGGCTGGTGCGCCTGGTTCCGCCCCCGCCCGCCGCCGCCGACGCCATCTTCGACATCACCCCCGATCGCGTGATCGCCTTCCGCTTCGGCGTGGTGAACTGCCTCTCGCTGGCGCTCGCGGCCTGGCTGCTGGCGGCCTGGATGGCCCGCATGGGCTTCTCTCCCGAGGAGGGGCTGCTCGGCGCGCTGCTCTTCCTGACCTCCTTCTTCGTCGTCAACTACGCGGGCGTGCCGATCGTCGACGCCAGCTCCTACGCCACGCTGCTGGCCGCGCTGCTGGCGCTGCAGGCGCGCCGCTTCGCCTGGCTGGCGCTGGCCGTTGCCGTCGGCGCCCTGGTCCGCGAGACCGTCTTCCTGGTCGTGGCCTTCGCACCGCTGCTGTGCCGCCGGCGTCGCGACCTGCTGTGGGCCCTGCTGGCCTGCGCCCCGGCCCTGCTCGCCTACGGCGTCCTGCGCAGCTGGATCCTGCCCACCGAGGTCGGCTACGCCTACGACCCGGCCACCCTGCTCCGCAACCTGCAGGGCCTGGCGCGGCCGCAGCGCCTGGCGCGCCTCGCCGTCGACGGGGCCCTGTGCTTCGGCGCCTGCTGGCTGCTGGCCGGCCTCGGCTGGCGCAGCCTGGCCCCGGGCCACCCGCTGCGACGCGCGACCTGGATCCTGCCGCTGGTCGTCGCCATCCCGCTCCTGATCGGCGCGAACATCGGGCGCGTCTGGTTCCTGGCCTTCCCGGTGGTGCTGCCGCTGGCCGTGGCCGGCCTGCGCATGCTGCTGCCCCGCTCCGAGCATTGACGATCGACGCGGGTGCGGGGTAGGGTCGGCCTGCGTCGAACCTGCGAGGAGCTGCCATGATCGTCATCGCCGGCCACATCCGCATCGACCCGAGCAAGCGATCCGAGGCGATCGCCGCCGCCCACGCCGTGATGGAGGCCACCCGCCAGGAGAGCGGCTGCTCGGCCTACGTCTTCTCCGCGGACCTGGCCGACGAGGGCGTCTTCCACGTCTTCGAGCACTGGGATTCGCAGGAGGCCCTGGATGCCCATTTCAAGGCCCCGCACATGGCCGCCTTCCAGAAGGCCATGGGCGGGTTCGGCGTCGCGGAGATGAAGCTGCTCCGCTACGACGCCTCGGGCGCGCGATCGCTCTTCGGCTGAGGGCCCGGCGCGGCGAGCCGCTCGAGGCGCCGCGCGAGCAGCCGGGCGACGACCACCTCGGGACGAGCCGCCAGGGCTCCGTGCAGCGTCTCGGGTCTCCACCCCCGCCAGGAAGCCCTCGAGCAGGCCGAAGAAGAGCGCGGGCACGGCCAGCGCGCACGGCAGTGCCGCCAGCGGCGTTTCACGGGCCGCGGCGCACCCTCCGGCCTCCATCGCGGATTCCGGGCGGCATGGTAGGGTAGAGGCGCGGGCCGAGAGAGGGGTAGCGGTGGTTCTTGGACGGCTCAGACGGCGGGTCTCCCTGCGACGCGCCGTGGCTCTCTCGACTCTGGTGTCGGCGCTCGCCTGCTCGGGCCATTCGGTGATGTCGGTCCCCGGCGATCGCACGGTACGCATCGCCCAGGATCCGCACGCGCTGATGGACAGCGCCCTGCCCATCCCGGATCCGAGCCTGCCGCGCTACGAACGGCTACGAGCGCTCTTCGAGGAGGCCGGCTGCGGCGAGGTCGAGCTGCGCGAGCTGAAGAGCTCGCAGCGCCCGCTGCTGCTCTGTGCCCTGCCGGGCCTCAGCCCGACCACGATCCTGGTCAGCACCAGCTACGACGCTCCGCGCTCCGCGGATGCCGACGGCTGGCCTGCGGCCGCGATGCTCCCGAACCTCTACCGAGCGCTGGCGGCCGAGCCGCGCCGACACACGTATCTGTTCCTGGCCTTCGGGCACGAGAGCCGCGACAGCGCCAGCCCGGCGGCGACGCGGTTGGCCCTGAAGGCCTTGGGCGACGAGGCGCGCGAGCCCGTCACTGCGCTGGTCGACCTGCGCAGCCGCGGTCTGAGGCAGCTGCGGATGCTCCGCCAGGCCGACCCCGAGCTGCAGCTGGACCTGCGCTCGGTGAGCCGCTCCCTCGAGGTGCCCATGCGGCGGGTCGAGTTCACCACCACCGAGCTCCGGCAGGCCGGCTTCGCGCTGGATCCACGCTTCAGCGTCGCCAAGACGGTGCAGGTGCCCGTGGTGCCGAGCAACTTCGACATCCCCACCATGCTGATCGTGCTGGCCGACAGCCAGATCGGTGAGTACCTCGAGTCCTTCCGGCTGATCTCGGCCTATCTCGCCTACCTCGACCAGACCCTCGCGGAGCGCGCCGAGCGACGGGCGGCCGCCGACGACTCCGCTCCGGGCTCCTAGCCTAGGGCGACTCCAGCCAGCCCTGCTGACGCAGGAAGCGAGCCACGTCCCCGGCGAGCAGGCGGTGGCCCTCGGCGGTGGCGTGGATGGCATCCAGGAAGAGGCGCGGCTGCCGCGGCGTGCTGAGGGAGATGCGGTGATCCAGCGCCGCCACGCCGTGGCGGGAGGCCACCTCCGCGAGCGCTGCGGTGTAGCGCCGGGCGAGCTCGCCCACGAAGGGGCGACTGAAGTGAAGCTGGCCCAGGGGCGTGCCGCCGTCCTCGCGCAGGTGCGACTCGTCGAAGGGCGGGGCCAGAAAGACGAGCCGGGCCCCGGCCCGGGCACAGGCGCGTGCCATCGCATCGAGCTGGCTCGCGTAGTGGTCCAGGGCTCGGGTGTTGAAGACGTCCTGGCGCGCCGCGCGCGGCCGTCCCCGCAGCGCCAGGGCCCGGAAGAGGGCGGAGTGCTCGAAGAGCCAGCGCCGCCAGGCGCGGGGCCGGCGCAGCACGAGCGCCTCGGGGTACCAGGGATCCAGGGAGGAGAACCAGATGTCGTTCCAGAGCACGCCGATCAGCACGATGTCCGGCGAGAAGCGCGGCAGCAGCTCGTCCAGGTAGGCGCGCGCCTGGGGCGAGGTGTAGGAGGGCACGCCGGCGTTCAGCACGGTGACGCCCGGAAGGCGTCGCTCCAGGACCGCGGGCCAGGCCTCGTCGTCCCGAACGCCCCAGCCGAAGACCGTCGAGTCGCCCACCGCGAGCAGCAGCGGGCCCGCGAAGGGCGGGCTGCGCTCCGGGCCCCGCAGGCCCCACGCACCGACGCGGATCTCCTCGCTGGCGAATCCGGGGCGCAGCGCGAAGCCGCGCTGCGGGTGCGCGACCACGAAGGGCCGGCCGCGCCGGTGCAGCTCGGGCAGGTCGAAGAGGGCCGGCGGCTCCGCCGGGGCCAGCCCCCGCGCGATGCCCTCGAGGAGCGCCAGCAGGAGCGCGGCCCCGGCGAGGTTGGCCGCCACGACGAGTCCGACCCGCCGCGCTGCGCCCAGCCCCATCGGCGCGCAGAGTAGCCGGGAGCGTCTCCTTCGCGGAGGGTCTAGGTGGGCCGCAGCCTGTAGCGGATCGGCAGGTGCTTCACGCCCCCGACCAGGCTCGAGCGCAGCCGCTCGACGGGCCCGGCCAGCTCGATCTCCTCGATCCGCGGGAGCAGGTGCTTGTAGGCGACCTCCAGCTCGAGCCGGGCCAGATGCACGCCGAGACAGAAGTGCTCGCCCACCCCGAAGCCGACGTGGCGATTCGGATTGCGGTCGATCCGGAAGCGATTCGGCTCCTCGAAGACCTCCTCGTCGCGGTTGGCCGAGGGGTAGAAGAGCGCCAGCGCATCGCCCTCGCGGATGGTCTTGCCGCGCAGCTCGTAGTCGCGCGTGGCGGTGCGGGCGAAGTGGATGATCGGGCTGGTCCAGCGCACGACCTCCTCGACGGCCAGGGGCAGCAGCTCCGGCTGGGCCTGGAGCTTGCGCAGCTGGTCCTGGTGCTCGATGAAGGCCAGCATTCCGCCGGTGGTCCCGTTGCGGGTGGTCTCGTTCCCCGCCACGACGATGATCAGGCACCAGGCGAGCACGTCCATCGGCTCGAGCTTCTCGCCGTCGATCTCCGCGGTGGCGAAGAGCGAGATCAGGTCGTCCGAGGGATTCTTCTTCTTCTCCTCCACCAGCTGGCTGAAGTAGGTGAAGAGCTCGATCATGGCGGCGCGGCCCGTGGCCTGCTGGTCCTGCCCCTCCCGCTGGTACTCGGGATCGGCCGAGCCGATGGTCCGGTTGGTCCAGTCGAAGAGCTGATCCCAGTCGGCCCGGGGCACGCCGAGCAGCCAGGCGATCACGGCGATCGGCAGCGGAGCGCTGACCTCCTTCACGAAGTCGCAGCTCCACTCCTCCTTCTCGATCAGAGCGTCGACGATCTCCTTGCCGATCCGCTCGATGTCGTGGTGGATGCGGCGCAGGCCAGCGGGCTTGAAGCGGTGGCTCACCAGCTTCCGGTAGGCGCTGTGCCGCGGGTTGTCCATCTGGATCAGCGTCGGCGGAAACTCCTCGTTGCGGACCTCGGGCTCGTGGGAGATCACCAGCCGGGGGCCGTTCAGGAAGATCTCGGGCTGGGTGGAGATCTCGACGATGTCGGCGCGCTTGGTCACCGCCCAGAAGGGCAGGCCCGCCGTCCTCTCCCAGCGGTGCAGCGGGTCGTTCTGGCGCAGCCAGGTCCAGATGTCGTGGGGATAGCCGTGGTCGGCGTAGACGTCGGGGTGGACGATGTTGCGGTCGAAGCTCTGGACCGGTGCTGCCATGGCTCTCTCCTAGTCGAAGGCGGGGATGACGTGCTTCCCGAACAGCTCGAGGGTCTGCATGACCTTTTCGTGCGGAACGTCGTAGGGGTTGAAGAGGCAGAGCAGGAGATCCGCGCCGGTGGCCCGGTAGGCCCGGCAGCGCTCGATCACCTCCTCCGGGTCGCCCGCGATGCAGGCGTTCATCTCGAGCAGGGCCTCGAGCGTGGCCAGCTCGTGGAGCTTCTGGCCCACCATCTGCGCGGCCTCGTCGAGATAGGCGTAGCTGCCGTGCTCGGCCTGCTTCATCTCGTCGAGCCAGGCGGGCACCGAGGCCACCATCTCGGCCGAGTGGCGCAGATACCACTCGAAGGAGCGGCGCGAGACCTCGTAGCTCTCCTCTCGGGTCGGCGCGCAGTTCACCATCGTGAAGCAGGCGGCGCGATCGTTGATCTCGGCCCCGAGAGGCTGCCGGCAGCGCGCCAGGCCGGCACGGTAGAGCTCGAGGCGCTCCGTCAGCTGGTCGGGAGAGGTGCCCACGCTGAAGGAGAGCAGGCCCAGGCCCAGCTCGCCCATCATGCGGTGCCCTTCGGGGCTGCCCGTCGCCCCCCAGATCGGAGGGTGGGGGCGCTGGATGGGCTTGGGCTGGACCCGGCGACGCGGCAGCTGCCAGTGCCGGCCCTGGAACTGGTTGTACTCCTCGGTCCAGCAGTGCACGATGTGCCCGACGGCCTCGAGCCACATCTCGCGCGTCTCGTCGGGGTGTACCCCGAAGCCCTCGAGCTCCAGGCGGGTACTGGAGCGACCGGTGCCGAACTCGACGCGCCCGTCGGAGAGCAGGTCGAGGACGGCGGCCGACTCGGCCGAGCGAACCGGATGGTTGTAGGGCTTGGGAGCCAGGCGCACGCCGTAGCCGATGCGGATACGTTCGGTGCACGCGGCGATCGCACCGTAGAGGACCTCCGGATTCGAGCAGTGGGAGTACTCCTCGAGGAAGTGGTGCTCGACGGTCCACACCGATTCGAAGCCCATCTGCTCCCCGAAGACGACCTGCTCGAGCACCTCGCGATAGGCCTGCTGCTCGCTGCGATCGTGCCAGGGCCTCGCCACCGGAATCTCGTAGAACATCGCGAACTTCAATCGGCTCCCTCCTCGGCGAAGAGCAGGTCCGCAGCGGTCTCGAGAATTTCCACGGCCTGGCGCTCGTCGAAACGGCCCGTGGTGATGTTGACCAGGGCCGAGAACAGGACGTTGCCCAGAACCTTCTCCCGATCGGCGCGACGGCGGATGGGGGCGTCACCCAGGGCGGCCCCGACCAGACCGGAGAGCACCGAGAGGAACTGCTCCTGGGAGCGCAGCGCCTCGGGATCCGAGGAGATCGCCGCGCGCCCGACCGCCTCGGTGAGGCGCGGCGAGTCGAGGGCGGCCTCGAGCACGCGGCGGAAGGCCGAGGCAACGCGGGCCGCCGGGCCGTCGCCGCGCGGGCCCTCGCTGCGCAGGGCCTCGGCCAGGGTCTCGCCCCACTCCACGGCGACCTCGGAGAGCAGGTGGTCCTTCGAGCTGAAGTAGCGATAGATGGTGGCGCGGGCGACCTCGGAGCGGGAGGCGACCGCGTCCATGGTGACCGCCCCGTAGCCCCCTGCTTCGGCCAACGCCCGGGCCGAGGCCCGAACCCGGTCGCGCCGGCGCGCCTGGGCGCGGCTCAGCCGGCGCTCGATGACGAGCGTCCGCGGCGCCGGCTGCGGATCCGCCAGCTCCGGGTCCTCGTCCTCGGGGGCCGAGCCGGTCGGCGCGCGCAGGGTTGAATTCCCCACGGACGGCGGGTTCGCCATGGAAGGAGCATGACAGAAAATGAGACCGGAGTCTATCTTGCTGTCTCAGCCAGTTTCTCGCCATAATGCGCGCCGCGTGGGAGCCGCCGGCAGCGACAAGGAGGTCGTCCTCACCGATCTGGCGCGGCGCTTCGGAGATCTCGAGGCGGTGCGGGGGATCTCCCTGCGGATTGCCGCCGGTGAGACCTTCGGGCTGCTGGGCCCGAACGGCGCCGGCAAGACGACCACCCTGTCGATGCTCTCCACCCTGCTGCCGCCCAGCTCCGGTGAGGCGGAGGTCTTCGGCGCCAGCCTGGTCCACGAGGTGGAGCGCGTGCGGCGCTGGGTGGGGCTGGCGCCGCAGCAGATCAGCCTCTACCCGGAGCTGACGGCCGAGGAGAACCTGCTGTTCTTCGCGCGGCTCCACGGGGTGGCGGCGGCCCAGGCGCGGGAGCGGGCCGATGCGCTGCTCGAGATGGTCGGCCTCGGCCACCGCCGCCACGACCGCGTGCGCATCTACTCGGGCGGCATGCAGCGCCGCCTCAACCTGGCCTGCAGCCTCGTGCACGAGCCGCGCCTGCTGCTGCTCGACGAGCCCACCGCCGGCGTCGATCCGCAATCGCGGGAGAACCTCTTCGAGGCGGTGCGCAGCGTGGCGGCCCAGGGCACCACGGTGATCTACACGACCCACTACATGGAGGAGGCCGAGAGGCTCTGCGATCGGATCGCGATCCTGGACGGCGGGCAGATCATCGCCGCCGGGACCCTGCCCGAGCTGATGGAGCTGATCGACGCCGAGGAGCCCGTCCGGGTGGTGCCCAAGCTCGAGCGCCTCTTCATGCACCTCACGGGCCACGGACTCCGGGACTAGGAGGAGCCTCATGCATCGATGTCACGGCATCGCCGTGTGGACCCTTGTATGCCTCGTTCCCCTTCTCCTCGCGGTCGACGCCGGAACCCCCCTCGGCTCGGTCCAGGACGTGCTCGACCGGGCCCAGGCCGAGGTCGCCAGCGAGCGCAGCCGCAACGAGAAGCTGATGGTGCTCTCGGACCTGGCGCGCGAGCTGCTCGATACGGAGCTGATGGGGCGGCGCGCCCTCGGCGAGCGCTTCGAGAGCCTCGAGCCGGCGGAGCAGGAGGAGTTCCAGGAGCTCTTCGACGAGGTCCTGGTGCGGGCCTACCTGCGGCGCCTGCTGCTCTTCCGCAAGCCGGTCTTCGGCTTCGGAGAGGTGCGGCAGGAGGGCGATCGGGCCCTGGTCCCCACCCGCATCCGCACCACCAAGGACGCCTACTCGGTGGACTACCCCCTGCACCGCCAGGGAGAGCGCTGGACCGCCACCGACATCGTCGTCGAGGGCATCAGCCTGGTCGCGAACTACCGCGAGCAGTTCGACAGCCTGCTCCGCTCCCAGACCTTCACCGAGCTGCTCGACCGCATGCGCCGCGCCAACAGGAAGGCCGCGAAGCGGGACCCGGCTTGATCGCCTGGACCGTCGCCGTCAAGGATCTGCGCCTCTTCCTGCGCGACCGCGCGGCCCTGCTGTTCACGGTGCTGGTGCCGGCGGTGGTGATCGCCATCGTGGCGGGCACCCAGGGGGGACGAGAGGGCGGCTTCATCCTGCTGCCCTTCGTCGACGACGACGGGGGCCCGGTGCCCGAGCTGCTGGCCCAGACGCTGGCGGAGCACGTGGTGATCGAGCGGGTCGATCTCGAGACCGCCCAGCGCTGGGTGGGCCGGGAGAACAGGGCGGCGGCAGCCCTGGTGATCCCCGAGGGAACCAGCAAGAACTATCTCACCGACCGGGCCTCGACCCTCACGCTGCTGACCGACCCGGCCAAGGGGCCGGAGCTCAACACCATACGCGCCCTGCTGCTGCTGGCCGACCGCGAGGCGGCGGCCGTGGCGGACCCGCTCTACGAGGAGCTGCTGCACATCGAAGAGGACAACCTCACCGGCACCCGCAAGAACGCGCGCCCCGCCGACCAGAACGTTCCGGGCTTCAGCGTCATGTTCGTGCTGATGGGCGTGCTCTTCGGCGTGGCCTTCGGGCTGCGCGAGGAGGAGGACTCGGGAACGCTCACCCGCCTGCGAATCGCGCCGGTGCCGCGGGCGGTGCTGCTGGGCGGCAAGCTGCTGGCCCGCTTCCTGATCGGGGTCGCCCAGATGGCGGTCCTCTTCGCCTTCGGACACTGGGTCTTCGGCGTCTCCCTGGGTCCCTCCATCGCGACCTTCGGGGTGCTGGTGGTGGCCGTCGTCTTCTGCATGACCGGCTTCAGCCTCCTGGTGTCGGCCTTCGTCGGCTCCCGGGAGCAGATCATCCCACTGGGACTCACTGTGGTGATGCTG
The DNA here is from genome assembly GCA_964649065.1 of uncultured Spirochaetales bacterium. Classification (GTDB taxonomy): domain Bacteria; phylum Myxococcota_A; class UBA9160; order UBA9160; family SMWR01; genus CAZYOL01. The sequence continues at coordinate 49,885 of CAZYOL010000001.1, read as the reverse complement.
GTCTGCTCGGTCGGGGGCTGCTGGTGGCCCCTCTTCCAGGAGCCGCTGTGGCTGCAGCAGGCCGCCCAGATCACGCCGACGGCCTGGGCGATGGTGGGCGTCACGGACCTGATCCTGCGCGAGCGCACGCTGGTCGAGATCGCCCCGATCCTGGGCGTGCTCCTGATCTACGGCGCGGGCTGCCTGCTCCTGGGCGCCCGCTTCCACCGCTTCGCCCGCACCACGGCCTGAATCGGGGCCCGCCCGGGCCCGCGGCGACCGGCTCCGGAAGGGAGAGATTTTTGCGTGCGGAGGCAGGCGCGGCGCAGTTAGAGTACCGGCGGCCCAGCGACGGGCTCTGGAGAGGAGACTGGAGCGATGAACGTGGCGATCGTGGTGGCAATCGGAGTCTTCGGCCTGGGGATCGGGCTTTGGCTCTGGCTGAAGAGCCGGCTCCCGCGGGACGTGAAGCAAGAGGACCTGGACCGCCACCTGGAGCTCTACGACACGACGGACCTGGACGCCGACGAGCGGAACCTCAAGGAGCTGCGCCGGGATCGCTACCTCGACCTGGTCAAGAACTACTACAACATGACGACGGACCTCTTGCACCTGGTCTGGGGTCCGCACTACTCCACCGGAATCCTGTTTCCCACCGAGGATGGCAAGTGGCAGTCCTACGCGGCCTGCCAGCAGATGTACCAGTGCTACCTGGCCCTCTCGCTGGGTGCGAACGAGACGATGACGATCGGGGACTTCGGCTGCGGCACGGGCGGACCCACGCGAACCATCGCCCAGTTCACCGGCGCGCGAATCAAGGCGGTGAACATCAACGAGGGCCACCTGGCCCAGATGAAGAAGTGGAACGAGCAGGCCGGGATCGACCACCAGATCGAGCTGGTCTGCTCCGACTACCACGAGACCCCGATCGACAGCGAGAGCCTGGACGGCGTCTACATGTGCGAGTCCCTGGCCCACTCCCCGGACTACGAGAGGCTCTGCCGGGAGGTCTTCCGGGTGCTCAAGCCCGGTGGGAAGTTCACGGGATTCAACTGGGAGATGACCGAGCGCTTCGATCCGGAGAACCCGGAGCACCGGCGGGTCCGGCACCTCATCGAGTACGGCCTCGGGGTCTGCCGGATGGTCAAGATGTCGGATCTCACCGAGGCCCTGAAGAGGGCGGGCTTCGAGATCGTCACCCAGCGCGACCACAACGACTTCGGCATCGGGCTTGGCGGCAAGCGCTGGTACTACTTCTTCGAGGAGACCAGCCGCGTGCGCAGGGTGCTCTACTCCACCTTCTCGCTGCTCTCCTGGGAGAGGTGGCTGGCCCTGGCGGAGAAGCTGCGGCTGGTCTCGCCGGGGACCGCCCGCGCCTACAATGACGTGATGAGCGCCCTGGGAGAGGGCATGATCGAGGGCGCCCGCCAGGGGATCTTCACGCCGATGCACTACTGGCTGGCGCGGAAGCCCCTGTAGCCGGCTCCGGACGCCGCGCGGCGCGCGCCGCCGTGCTCGAGGATCCGGACGAGGTGAAGGGCCTGCTCGATGGCCCGGAGCGCGGGCGGGCCCTGCGGCCCTGAGGCCAGGGGGGGGAATCCGGTGTACCAGAGTCTGGCCGTCCTGGCCCTCTTCGCCTTCGCCTACAGCGTGGTCGCCGGCAGGCTGGAACGCACGCCGGTGAACGGAGCGGTGGTCTACGTCGGCTTCGGCCTGCTGGCCGGCCCGGCGGGCCTGGGCCTGCTCCAGCTCGACGTCGGCGGCGAGGGCCTCCGCACGATCGCCGAGCTGACGCTCGCCCTGGTGCTCTTCACCGACGCCTCGACTGCGGACCTCGCCGTGCTGCGGCGCAGCTTTCAGCTCCCGCAGCGGCTGCTGCTGCTGGGCCTGCCGCTGACGATCGGGCTGGGCGTCGCCACCGGCGCCCTGCTCTTCCCCGAGCTGGGCCTGCTGGAGGTGGCGGTGCTCGCCACCATGCTGGCTCCGACGGACGCGGCTCTCGGGAAGCCGGTGGTCACGAATCCGGCCGTCCCCTCGGCGGTGCGTCAGGGCCTGAACGTCGAGAGCGGGCTCAACGACGGCATCTGCGTGCCCATTCTCTTCACCTTCCTGGCGCTGGCAGCCCCCTCCGCGGCAGAGCAGAGCGCGGGCGCGCTGGCCGCACACCTGGTGCTGGAGGAGATCGGCATCGGGGCGGCGGTGGGCGTCGGCCTGGTGCTGGCCGCCGTCCCCGTGCTCCGCGCCGCCTCCCGCCGCGGCTGGATCGCGGAGCCCTGGCTGGGGACCCCGGTGGTAGCGCTGGCCCTGGGCAGCTTTGGCCTGGCCCAGCTGGCGGGAGGCAGTGGCTTCATCGCCTGCTTCACCGGGGGCCTCCTCTTCGGAGCCCTGGCCCAGGAGCACAAGACCGCCGTCCTGGAAGGGGCGGAGGGGACGGGCGAGGCCTTCACCCTGGTGACCTGGGTGGTCTTCGGCGCCGCCGTGGTAGGGCAGTACGCCACCTCGATCGACTGGCGCGCCGTGAGCTACGCCGTGCTGAGCCTCACCGCCGTGCGCATGCTGCCGGTCTTCCTCAGCGTCACGGGCCTCGGCCTGCGCAGCGACGCGAAGCTCTTCCTGGGCTGGTTCGGCCCCCGCGGCCTCGCCAGCATCGTCTTCCTGGTGATCGTCGTCGGCGAGCAGCTGCCGGGCCAGGAGACCCTGATCGGAACCACCCTGGCGACCGTGCTGCTGAGCATCCTCGGCCACGGCCTGAGCGCCAACCCGCTGGCGGCCGCCTTCGGCGCGCGCGCCCGCGGAGAGGGCTGATCCTGCTGGCGCTCGTCGCCATCTGCGTGCTGCTGCTGGTGCTGACGACGGCCGTCCACGCCGGCGCCATGGTGCTGGTCTTCGACGGCCTGAAGATCATGCACGCCGAGCGCTGGAGCCGCAGCTCGGGGCTGAGCCGGCTGCTGGTCGTCTCCGCGCTGATCGTGCTGATGTTCCTGGCCTCACTGGTCGAGACCGGGCTCTGGGCCTTCACCTACCACCTCGTCGGAGCCCTGCCGGAGCTCTCGACCGCCTTCTACTTCGCGATGGTCACCTACACCACGCTGGGCTACGGCGACGTCACGCTGGGTGAGGAGTGGCGGCTGCTGTCGGCCTTCTCGGCGGCCAACGGCACGGTCATGTTCGGCTGGACGACGGCCCTGCTGATGGCCCTGGTCCATCGTCTCTACACCAGCGATCCGCGCGAGTAGCGCGAGCCCACGGGAGCCCGCCTGCGATGCTCGACGCCTTCCTCTGGGGCCTGCTGGCCACCTCCTCCCTCGTGCTCGGGGGCCTGATCGGCAGCGGGCTCGAGCTCGGCAGGCGAACCCTCGGGGCGATCATGGCCTTCGGCGCCGGCGTACTGATCTCCGCCGTCGCCTACGAGCTGGTCTTCGAGGCGATCCGGATCGCCAAGTTCACCGCAGCGCCCGCGACCGGCTTCCTGCTCGGGGCGGCGACCTTCTTCCTGGCCGACCTGGGGATCGGTCGCATGGGAGGAGGCGGGCGCAAGGCCGCCGGCGGCGGGGCGGCGGCCCTCGTGGTCCCGATGGTGCTGGGGATCGTCCTCGACGGAGTGCCGGAGTCCACGGTGATCGGCCTCGGCCTGCTCGGCGGGGGCAGCGTCAGCGCGGCCATGCTGGTCGCCGTCTTCATCTCGAATCTCCCCGAGGCCATCGCGGGAACCGCGGGCATGCGAGCCGGGGGCTGGAGCCCGCTCTCGATCCTGCTGCTGTGGACGGCCATCGCGGTCGCCTGCGCCGCCTGCACCGTCGCGGGCTACGCCCTCTTCGGAGCGGCCTCGCCCGAGCTGCTGGCGCTGATCCAGACCTTCGCCGGTGGGGCCATCCTGATGATGCTCGCGAACACCATGATGCCCGAGGCCTTCGAGCACGGCGGCAAGCTCGCCGGCATCTTCACCGTGCTGGGCTTCGCGGCCTCGGTGCTGGTCGTCCTGCTCGAGCACGGCTGAGGAATCGCGCCCCAGCGCCCCTGCCGGCCCTCTCCGGAGCCGCCCAAGCCGGTGCAGGACCATTTTGCCTTACCGTCGCGACCCCAAGCGCCTAGTATGGGACCCAGCGAGGAGGGCCCGCTGAGCGCCACGGACCTGAGCATCGAGCGAGCCGAAGCCGGCGTACTGATCCTGCGGCTCTCGGGGAGCTGGCGCCTCGCCGACGAGCTGCCTGCGACGGAGCCGATCCTCGACGAGGTGGCTACCGGGCGCCCGGCGAGCCTGCGCTTCGAGACCAGCGGCGTCACGGCCTGGGACACGGGTCTGCTCACCTGGCTGCGGGGGGTGCTGCGCGGCTGCGCCGAGCGCCAGGTCGAGACCGAGCGCGAGGGCCTGCCCGAGGGCGTGCGCAGGCTGATCGCCCTCTCCGAGGCCGTGCCCGAGAAGAAGGACACCGGGCGGGGCGGGGCGCGAGATCCCCTGCTCGTGCGCATCGGCAAGGCCACCGGAGAGCTCGGCTCGGGTGCGCGCGACTTCCTGGTCTTCCTGGGCGAGGCCACCCTGGCCTTCGGACGCCTACTGCGCGGCCGCGCCACCTTCCCGCGCACCGAGTTCGGGACGATCCTGCAGGAGGTGGGAGCCGAGGCGCTGCCCATCGTGTCGCTGATCAGCGCCCTGGTGGGACTGATCCTGGCCTTCATGGGGGCGATCCAGCTGCGCCAGTTCGGCGCCGAGATCTACGTCGCCGACCTGGTGGGCATCGGCATGGCACGGGACATGGGCCCGATCATGGCCGCCATCATCATGGCCGGGCGCACCGGGGCCTCCTTCGCCGCGCAGCTCGGCACCATGACGGTCAACGAGGAGATCGATGCCCTGCGCACCCTGGGCATCGATCCCACCGAGTACCTGGTGCTGCCGCGCATGCTGGCGCTGATGCTGATGATGCCGCTGCTGGCCCTCTACGCCAGCGTCATGGGCATCGTCGGCGGCCTGCTGGTCAGCATCTCGGCCCTCGGCGTGGGCTTCGACCAGTATCTGCTCCAGACGCAGGGAGCCCTCCACTACGGCGACTTCGGCGGCGGCCTCTTCAAGGCCTCCATCTACGGCGTGATCGTGGCGCTGACGGGCTGCCTGCGCGGCATGCAGTGCGGCCGCAGCGCCGCCGCCGTGGGCCAGGCCACGACCTCCGCCGTGGTCACCGGGATCGTCTTCATCGTGGTGGCCTGCGGCATCCTCACGGTGGTCTACGACGTGCTGGGGCTCTGAGATGTCGGCCGCCGAGCAGCTGGCCTCGGATCCGCACATCGAGGTGCGCGACCTGACCATGGCCTACGGCTCCTTCGTCGTGCAGCGCGACCTGCGCTTCGAGATCCAGCGCGGCCAGATCTTCGTCATCATGGGCGACAGTGGCTGCGGAAAGAGCACCCTGCTGCGCCACATGATCGGCCTGCGGCAGCCGGCCCGGGGCGACGTCTTCTTCTCGGGCGAGAGCTTCTGGTCCGCCAGCGACGAGGAGCGGGAGCGACTCAAGCGAGGCTTCGGCGTCGCCTACCAGGCCGGTGCCCTGTGGAGCTCGATGACGCTGGCGGAGAACATCGCCCTGCCCCTCACCGAGTACACGGATCTCTCCAGGGAGCGCATCCGCGACGTGGCCTCCTTCAAGCTGGCCCTCGTCGGGCTGGCGGGCTTCGAGGACTTCTATCCCTCGGAGGTCAGCGGCGGCATGCTGAAGCGGGCCGGAGTGGCCCGCGCCATGGCCCTCGACCCGGAGGTGCTGCTCTTCGACGAGCCCTCCGCCGGTCTCGACCCGATCAGCTCGCGGCGCCTCGACGACCTGCTGCTCGAGCTGCGCGACAGCCTCGGCATCACCATCGTAGTGGTGACCCACGAGCTGCAGAGCATCTTCACCATCGCCGACAGCTCGGTCTTCCTGTGCGCGGAGGCCCGCACCCAGATCGCTCTCGGCGACCCGCGGGAGCTGCGCGATCGCAGCGACAACCCGAAGGTGCGCACCTTCCTGAACCGGGGGGAGACGTGAAGAAGGCCAACCCCGGCCTGGTCGGGGGCTTCGTGGTGGGCGCCGTCGTCCTGCTGCTGGTCGGCGTGGTCGCCCTGGGCAGCGGCACCTGGCTGCGCCAGCTGGAGCGCTACGTGCTCTACTTCGACGGCTCGGTGAACGGGCTCACGGTGGCCTCGCCGGTGAAGATGCGCGGGGTGGAGGTCGGCTCCGTGGTCGAGGTGAACGCCGTGGCCAGCCAGGAAAGCAAGGAGATCGTCAACGAGGTGGTAATCGACGTCGACCCGGATCGCTTCAAGCGGACGGGGCGCGACGTCGAGCGGGGCCGTTGGCTCAAGCTCATGCTGGCGAAGGGCCTGCGGGCGCGATTGGAGCTCCAGAGCCTGGTGACCGGCCAGCTCTATGTGGGCTTCGACTTCTATCCGGACACCGAGATCCACTACTTCGGCCTCCACGAGAGCTACCGCGAGCTGCCCACCATCCCCTCGGTGAGCCAGGAGGTCTCGAATACGGTGCGCGCCCTGATGAGCCGGCTGCAGGAGCTCCCGCTCGAGAGGATCGTCGACAACCTGGACGCCGCGATCTCCGACGTCCGCAGCCTGGTGGGCTCGCCCCAGCTGAAGGCCGTCATCTCCGATCTGGACGAGACGCTGGACGAGATGCGCGTCGCGGTGCACGAGACGGGCGAGGCGGCGCGCTCCGCCAGGACGCTGATCGAGGATCTCGATACAGAGGTCGGGCCGATCGCCGAGTCGGCCGTGCTGGCCCTGGACCAGGCCCGCGAGACCCTGGTCAGCCTGGACGGCGCCGTCCAGCCCGGCTCGGAGCTGCGCTACCAGCTCGGCCAGACCCTCGAAGAGCTGGCCGAGGCGGCGCGGGCCATCCGGCTGCTGGCCGACACCGTCGAGCGCAACCCGAGCTCCGTGGTCTTCGGCCGCGGAGCGGAGAAGAGCCCGTGAGACCTCGATCGATGGCCAGCGCCGTGGCCCTCCTGCTCTTCGCGGCTCCGTGGGGGGGCTGCGCCAGCCCGGGCATCCAGGTGCGCGAGTACGTGCTGGGCCCGGTGAGCCGGGCCGAGGGGGCTGCGCCCGAGGAGCCCGGCCTCGCGATCGGCGTCGGCCCGATCCAGCTGCCGCGTTACCTGCGCCGCAGCGGCCTGGTGACGCGAGTGGGCGATCACGAGCTGAGCGTCTCCGACGAGCACCGCTGGGGCGAAGACCTGGATCGGGGCCTGGCGCGGGTGATCACCGAGAACCTCAGTGCCCTGCTGCCCGAGGCCCAGGTGCGGGCCTTCCCCTGGCAGGAGTCGGCCCGGGACGACCTGCGGGTGACCATCGACGTCGAGCGCTTCGAGCGCGGCCAGGACGGCTCGGTGACCCTGGATGCCCGCTGGACGCTGTGGAGCCACGACCCGAGAAAGCGCGTGGCGATGCAGCGCACGAGGCTGGTGGAGCCGAGCGCCGGCGACGACTACGCCGACTCGGTCGGCGCCATGAGCCGGGTGGCCGGCCAGCTGAGCCGCGAGATCGCGGCGGCCATCCGCGCCGTGCCCGACGAGGGCTGAGGCAGCCCCCCGGGGTTGACACCTCGGGAGGCGGCCCAGACACTCGCGTCGAAATTCCCACTCGAGGTCCCACGCGATGTCCACCCCCCCTTCGCCCCCCAGCGACCCGCCCTCCGGCGCAGCGCCCGGCGGCCCTCCCGCCGCGTCCTCGGCGCCCTCGGACAAGGGCGGCGGCGGCTTCTTCGCCTACCTGCTGCTCTTCCTGGTCCTGGTCGGAGCGGGCTACCTGCTGCTCCAGCAGCACCAGGTGCAGCAGCAGCTTCGAGCCCGCGTCGCGGTCCTCGAGGAGCAGCTCGAGAGCTCGGACGCCCAGACGGGCGGCTACGTCGAGCGCCTGGAGTCGATCCGCGGCGGGATCGTCTACATGCGTGAGCAGATCGGCCTGCTGGAGGAGAAGCTCAGCCTGATCGAGGCCTTGAGCTCCTCCGGCTCCGCTGCCCGCTCCCAGGGCGGCGACGAGGAGCTGATCGACGAGATCCCGTGGACCGGCGAGCTGGCCATCGAGGAGCCGGAGCCGGAGGAGGAGCCCGCCGGCTGGGCGGAGGCCCTGGGCTTCCCCGAGTCGGAAGCCGGCTTCGCGAGCCCCGACACGGAGTAGCGGGAGGGCGCAGGGTGGCCGCAGCGGGGCCGGGCTCCGGCAGGGCCTTCCGCAACTACGCCGACGCGGACCAGCGGGTGCGCGAGCTGTACCGCCAGAACCACGAGCAGCAGACCCTGCGCTTCGTGCTCGAACGCAAGGCGGCCTTCCTCCCGCCGCGGCGCCGGCGCATGGGCCTCTGGGAGGCCTTCGATGCGCTGGCCCGCTACGTGGACGCCAGCGATCCGGATCTGCAGCTTCCGCAGCTGGAGCACGCCTTCCAGACCGCGGAGTCGCTGCGCGCGGAGGGACGGTCGGAGCTGTGGGTCCTGACCGGCCTGGTCCACGACCTCGGCAAGCTGCTCCACCTCTTCGGCGAGCCGCAGTGGGCCGTGGTGGGCGACACCTTCCCGGTGGGCTGCGCCTTCTCGGATCGGATCGTCCACGCCGATCTCTTTGCCGCCAACCCGGACCGCGGGGTGGCCGCGTTCAGCACTGCTTGCGGGATCTACGCCGAGGGCTGTGGCCTCGACCAGGTGCACCTGTCCTGGGGGCACGACGAGTACCTCTACGGGGTGCTGGGGCCCTACCTCCCCGAGGAGCCGCTCTACCTGATCCGCTACCACTCCTTCCAGGCCGCGCACCGCGAAGGGGCCTACGGCCAGCTGATGGACGCGCGCGATCGCCGCCTGATGCCGGCGGTTCGCGAGTTCGCCCGCCACGACCTCTACTCCAAGGGCGCTTCCCGACCCGACCCGGCGCAGCTGCGGCCCTACTACGAGGACCTCGCCGCGCGCTATCTGCCCGACACCCTGCTCTGGTAGGGCCCGGCGCAGGCCGCGCTCCAGGACCACGCCACGCTTCGACCTCCACGGACCGGCAGTCACGGCAGCGCGGCTTCAGCCCGCTGCGCGCGCGGGCCGATAAGCGGGGCAGCTCGTTTCTCGCGGAGGAGCTGCCGATGCATGCCCAGCTCGGAAGGATCGCGCGCATCACCGTGGCCGCAGGCGCGGCGCTGGCGGCGCTCTCGGCCGCAGACTCCCGGGCCGCCGAGGTCAGCAAGGTCGCCGTCTCCGGCGAGCCGGCGCCGGGCGGCGGCAGCTTCGTGGCCAGCTTTCTCGGCGTCTCGATCAACGACGCCGAAGACGTGACCTTCTCCTCCGAGGTCACCGGGGCTCTCCACACCGGCGGCGTCTTCGCCCGGCGGGGGGGAGTCCTCGAGAGCGTCGCGCTCACCGGGGAGGCCGCTCCCGGCGGCGGCACCCACTTTCTCTTCGGGGGCTTCCCCCAGGTGCACGAAGCCGGCGCGGTCTCCTACTTCTCCGTCGCCCTCGACGAGACCTCGATCTGGGGCGTCTTCCTCGACAGCGGCCCGGGGCCGGACGCGATGCTCCTGATGGGCGGAGACCCGGCGCCCAGCCCTCCCGGAGGCAGCTTCGACCCGAGCGGCAGCTGGGACCTCCACAGCTACGACAGCGCCTCGGCGGTCCACGCCTTCGTGTCGAAGGTCGTCGTGCCGGGCGACGAGAGGCGCGTCGGCTTCTTCCAGCGCTCGGGCGCCACGGCCAGCGCGCTGGCGCTGGAGGGCGATGCGGCGCCCGGCGGCGGCTCGCTCGTGGACTTCCGGTACGCGGATCGCAGCGACAGCGGGCACGCCGCCTACGTGGCCACACTGGCGGCCGGACCGGCAGCCAGCGGGCTCTTCCACCGGACGCCGAGCGGCAGCACGCGGCTCGTCGCCCACGTCGGCGACCCGGCCCCCGACTCCGACGGCGCCAGCTACTACGACCTGATCTTCCCGCGCGTGAACGACGCGGGCCAGCTGGTCTTCCTGGCCGGCTTCGACGAGTCGGGCAACGAGGGCGGGGTCTTCCTGCACCGGGCAGGCGAGACGCAGCGCGTCCTCGGCTCCGGAGATCCGTACCCCGGCGCGGGGGGCGGCAGCGTGGCCGCCATTCCGAGCATGATCCCGATCGACCCGGCCGGCGACCTGGCCCTGCCCATCACCTCGACCGGGTCGGCCGCGGGGGTCTTCCGCTACCGCCGCCACCTCGATGCCTTCGAGCCGCTGGTGCAGGCCGGCGAGATCGCTCCGGACACGGGCGGTGCCACCTACACCGGCTTCGGCTTCCTCGACACGAGCGACGCGGGCTCGGTGGTCTTCCTGGCCACGCTCTCGAACGGCGAGACCGGCGTCTTCGTGGCGAGCGGCGAGGCGGCGCCCCTGGTGCCGGCCTCGGGCACCGCCGGCCTGGTCGGCCTGGCCGTGGCGCTGCTGGTGATCGGCGGCCTGCTGCTCCGCGGACGCCCGTCGCTCGCCTGAGCCCAGCCCCGGCGCGGGGCCGAGCCCGCGGATAGGCTCGGCGCGTGCTGCCCTGGCTGCGTCGCCTCGGCCTCGCCGCGGGCCTGGCCGCGGCCCTCGCGGTCGCGGGCCGGGTGCTGTGGCTGGCCGGGGCCCCGATCCTCACCGCCGACTTCTGGTGGCACCTGGCCCTGGGCGAGGTCTTCGTCCGCGAGGGCGGTCTGACCCTGGCGCAGGACCCCTTCTCGCACACGGCGCGGGGCGCCCCCGACCCCCACGAGTGGCTCTTCGAGGTGGCGCTCCACGGCGCCTTCCAGGTCGGGGGCTTCCACGGCCTGCGCGCCCTCCACGTTCTGGGGGTCGCGGGCATCGGGCTGCTGGCCCTCGACCTGCTGCGGCGCGAGTCGCGCAGCTGGACGCTGGCCTGTGCCGGCGTCGCCCTGCTCGGGGTGCTGTCCTGGTACCGGCTCTTCCAGCTGCGCCCGGATCTGCTGAGCATCGCGGCGACCCTGCTCCTCACCCGGCTGCTCTTCGAGCCGGCCGGTCCAGTGTCGCGGCTGCGGATCGCCCTCTGCCCGCTGCTCTTCGGCCTCTGGGTGAACGTCCACTCGCTGTTCGCGGTGGGTCTGGCCCTGGGCGTGGCGGCGCTGCTGGGTCTGGGGCTTCGCGAGCTGGCGGCTCGCCTGCTCCTGGATCCGCGGGAGCGCCGCGGGCTCCGCACCGGGGCCAGCGCCGCGGCCCTGGCCCTGGCCCTGGGCCTCGGGCTCGCCGCGACCCTCGCGAACCCCAAGGGCCCGGAGGCGCTGCTGACCTTCGTGCGTGCGTCCTCCGGCCTCGAGCTGTGGCGCATCGGCGACGAGTGGACGCCCTTCGACCCCTTCTCCTGGCGCCGCGACGTCGGCGGCCTGAGCCCGCTGGCCTGGGTCACGGCCGATGCGATCGGGGTCGCCTTCGCGATCGCGGCCCTCGCCGGCGCCGGGCGGGTCTGGCGCCAGCGCGACGCGGCGAGCCTGCTGGCGGCCGACCCGCTGCGCCTGGGCCTGGGCGCCGCGTCGGTGGTGGCGATCCTCGGCTCGCACCGCTTCCTGTGGCTGGCCCTCTTCCCCCTGCTCTTCTCGCTGCGCGTGGCGTCCCGGCAGCTCGCGGAGCGCGGGCTGCCGCGAGTCGGCCTCGAGGTCGGCCTGGCCGCGGCGGCCCTGACGGCGGCGCTGCTGCTGCCGAGCCGCGGCGGCATGGCGTCGGCCCTGCGGGCCCTCCCCGAGCGACCGGCCGAGTACCTGGCCCTGCCCTGGCTGCCCGAGGGCTTCCACGCCCACGCCGTCCGCTTCCTGCGCGACAGCGGCCTGCGCGGCCGGCTCTTCAACGCCTACGCCATGGGCGGCTTCCTCGACTACTGGGTCGCGCCCGACGCGCGCACCTTCATCGACGGTCGGCTGAACATCGAGTCCGACGTCCTGCTCGACTACTTCGCGGTGCTCTCGCGCTCCCGCGACTCGCGGGGGGAGCGCTGGCAGCAGGTCCTCGAGCGCCGCGAGATCGATGTCTTCCTGGGCGTGGGCGCTCCCACTCCCGCGCTCCCCGGTCAGCGGCGCACCTACACCACCGCGCAGCTGGAGGGAGACCCGGGCTGGATGCTGGTCTGGCGCTCCTTCGAAGACGCCGTCTACCTGCGCCGCGGTCCCGATGGCCGCGAGAACCTGGAGCGGGTGCGGCGCTACTACGAGCGCGAGGGAGTGCCCTTCGACACGGCACGCGGCCTCGACGTGGCGGCGGTGCTGCGCGAGCGGCCGGACTGGGCGCTCCGCCAGGGCTGGGTCCCCGAGCACCTGCCCCAGCTCGAGGCGGCCCGCGGCGGCGGGCCGCTGTCGCGGGCCCGGGCGCTCGAGGCCCTCGGGCTGCTCCACGCGCTGCTCGGCAGCTACGAGGAGGGGCTGCGCCTCGACGCCGAGGCCGTGGCGCTGCGCCCGCGCGCCAAGGCCCCGCGGCGCCGGCGCGTCCACGCCTGGATCCGGCTGGGCCGCGGGGCCGAAGCGCTGGCCGAGGCGCGCGAGCTGATGCGCCTGGACCCGAGCGACCCCTGGTCGCGGGGCTTCCTCGACGTGGCCCGCGAGTGGCTGCGAATCGAGTCCGCCGGCGGCTCGCCGGGCCGGGCCCTGGCCCCGGCCATCGCCCAGCTTCCCGTGGTCGCGGTCGCCGAGCTGCGCCGGCTGCGCAGGAGCTCGGCCCCGGCCCGGCTCGAGCCCGCTCGGCGCGGCCCTGCGGCGCTTGCGGCACCCCGCGAAGCATCCAGCCCCACTGGAAGCGACTGAGCGGCCCGTCCCTCAGTTGGAGCCGCCGTTCTGCCGATGCTCCCGGCATGTCTGGCAGGCTCACCGCTCTCGCCGTCGCGCTGCTGACGACCCTGGCTCCCGTGCCGGCCGCCGCCACGCTGATCGGCCTGTGGCGGATGGAGGCCGACCTCGATCCCAGCGCGGGCGGTCTCGAAGTCGCCAACGAGGTGGCCTTCGGCAACCCCCTGCTCTCGAACGAGGCCTTCATCGATCTGGCCGCGAACCCGAACTCCTCGGTTCCCTCGACGGGATCGCCGAACCTGGGAAGCGTGGGCGCGACCCAGCAGGGCGGGAGCAACGGCATCAACGGGACCGTGGCCTGGTACCCGGAGCTGGACTCCGCGAGCCTGACCATCGAGCTCTGGGCACGCACGGTCGAGAGCACCGCCACGATCTTCTCGCGCAGCAGCGGGGCGAACGGCCTGCTGCTGGATACCCCGAACGACCTGCAGCTCACCTACTACGTGTCGGACGGCGGAGGAGGCGGAACGGCCGTGGTGCTGTCGACCGGGCACGACATGGACGCGACCTGGCGGCACTACGCCTTCACCTACGATGCGCTCTCCGGGGTCGGCAGCTTCTTCGTGGACGGCGTCGAGGTCGCGACGAACGACGGGCCGGACGCCCGGCCGCTCTTCTGGGGCACTCAGGTCGATCTCGAGGTCGGCTTCCAGCTGGATTTCGCCGCCGCCAACAACGGGACCGTGGACGAGCTGCGCATCGACGACAACTCGCTGCCGGCCATGGGCTTCCAGAACGTGCCGGAGCCCGGGACGGCCTCGGCCCTGGCGCTGGGCCTGGGAGCTCTCGCGGCCTGGCGCCGCCTTCGCGCGCGCTAGGCCCGCCGCCCCGACACCGAAATTTCAAACAAGCCCAACAGACCCGTCACCGCGGCGTGAGGCCGCCGTAAAACGGCGTTGCGATACATCCCGCGTATGCGGGAGCCCGCCCCCCCAATGCAGGTCGGGGGGTCGTCTTTGCAGTCGGATCGCGTCACGCTGGGGCCGCTACACAATCCGATCCGGGGCGTGCTGCACGGCTCGGCCGCCCTGGCCGCCTTCACGGTGGCCCTCTACCTGTGGAAGCAGGCGGGCTGCGCGCCCTGGGCCCGCATCGCCCTGATCGGCTGCGCGCTCAGCCAATTCGCCCTGTACCTCACCAGCTGCCTCTACCACACGCTGCCCTGGCCGCCGGTCGCCAAGGCGCGCATGCAGCGCCTCGACCACTCGATGATCTACCTCGCCATCGCCGGCTCGCTCACGCCGATCGTGGTGCTCGGCCTCGACGACTGGCGGCGCGAGGCGATTCTGGTGGCGGCCTGGACGATCGCCATCCTGGGCGTGCTGCAGAAGGCACTGCTTCCCCAGGTGCACGAGAAGGTCTCGATCCCCTTCCAGATCCTGGCGGCGAGCCTGGTGCTGCCGGCCCTGGTGCCCTTCGCCCAGCGCTTCCCCGGCGCGCCGGTCTACCTGGTCGCGATCGGCGCCTCCTCCTTCGCGGTCGGCGCCATCTTCTTCGTCACCGAACGCCCGCGGCTGTGGCCCCGGGTCTTCGGCTTCCACGAGCTCTTCCACGTGTGCACGCTGCTGGGAAGCGGCGCGCACTACGCGCTTCTGGTGCGCTACCTCTCGCAGGTCGGATAGCGCCCGATGGGCTCAGGCCAGGTGACCCAGCCGGGTCGCCTGAGCCTGGGCCCGAAGCGCGACCTCCATCGCCTCGAAGCAGAGCGCCTGGGAGAGCGCCGTCTGGGTGCGGTCGCGGACGTCCGCCAGCAGCGCCGGGCCGAAGGGAAGCGGCCGCGCGGCGCAATCCTCGTGGCGCACGCCCTCGCGATCGGTGACGAAGAGGTGGTTGCCGCCCTCGCGCCCGGCGAGATCGCAGTTCTTGCGCACCTCCAGGGTGCCCTCGCTGCCCATCACCGTGAGGCGCAGGTCTCCCCAGGTGCCCAGGCCCTCGGGCGTGAACCAGTCCACCCGGGCGTAGCCGGTCGCGCCCTCGCTGCGCAGCAGCAGCTCGCCGAAGTCCTCCAGCTCCGGATGCTCGGGATGCGCCCAGTTGGCGACCTGGGCCGCCACCACCTGCGCCGTGCGCGCCCCCGTGCAGTGCAGGAGCTGGTCGACCTGGTGGCAGGCCAGATCCGCGAGGATGCCGCCGCTGCGTGCGCGCTGGTAGAACCATTCGGGCCGGGGCACCAGGCCCAGGCGATGCGGGCCCAGCCCGGCGACGTGCAGCACCCGGCCGACGGCGCCTCCGGCGGCCAGCTCCACGGCGCGCAGCGTGGCGGCGTTCTCCAGGCGCTCGGCGAAGTAGATCGCGAAGAGCCGGCCGGTCTCGCGCTGCACCTCGCGCAGCTCCGCCAGCTGCTCGAGGCTCACGGCGCCGGGCTTGTCGACGAAGACGTCCTTGCCGTGGCGCATGGCCTCGACGGCGGCCGGGGCTCGCTGGTCGGGAATCTCCGCGTTCAGCACCAGCGGGATGCCGGCATCCTCGAGGATCTCCCGGCGTTCCGTCACGCGCCGCGCCTGCCCGAAGGTCTTGGCGAAGGCCTCCACCAGGTTCGAATCGGAGGAGTGGAAGGCGACCAGCTCCCCGCCGGCGCGGACCAGGGTGTTCACCATGTTGAAGGCGTGGATGTGATGGCAGCCCAGCAGGGCGAAGCGCAGCGGCGGGGCCGGCATCAGCGGCTCCTCGCCGCCGCAGCCGCCCGGGCCTCGGCGCGCTGCAGGCGTCGTGGCGTCAGGCCGCGCAGCAGCAGCGGCACGTCGTCCATCAGCATCTCGCAGATCAGCGCGTAGGAGTCCCGCAGGCCACCGGCGCGGTGGGCCGAGAGCAGGATCTTCGTGGTCTTGCGAATCGGGTGATCCGCCGGCACCGGCTCCTCGGGGAAGACGTCGACGGCGGCGCGGAAGCGGCCCTCCTCGGCCAGCTCGACGAAGGCGTCGAAGTCCACGACCTCGGCGCGGCTCGCGAGCACCACGGCGGCGTCGAGCTGGATCTTCTCGAGCTGCTCGCGGCCCAGGAAGCCCTCGTTCTCGCTGAAGACGCCCGCCAGGACGAAGAGCAGCTTCGACTGCGACAGCACCGTGTCCAGGTCCGCCGGCTCGCAGTGCTGCTCCCGCAGGTAGCCCGGGGGCAGCCACGGGTCGTAGACGCGCAGCCGGCCGCCGAAGGGCGCCAGCAGCGGCCGCAGGGCGTGGCCCAGGTTGCCGTAGCCGATCAGGCCGAAGTCCTTGCCGCGCAGCAGGAAGGACTGGAGGTTGCCGAGGATGCCGTAGCGCTCCTGGCCTGCCCGGAAGTCGCGGTCGGCCGGCGTGATGCCCCGGGCCAGGTCGAGGGCCATGCCGAGGCACATCTCCGCCACGGCCGGCGCCATGGCCGGCCCGATGCCCAGCACCGGAATGCGCAGCTCCTCGCAGCGGGCGTAGTCGACGTCGGACTCCCAGTTGCCCTTGACGTTGATCACGCCGCGCAGCGCCGGCGCTCGCGCCAGCCGCTCGGCGGGCAGCGGGATCTGCCCGATCACCAGGGCGGCGCGCCCGATGTGCGCCTCCACGGTCTCGTCGGGCATGACGCCGCCCTCGTGGAGGACCACCTCGGCGAGCGACTGCAGCTCGGCCCAGGCGTCGTCGTCGAAGAGCATCCAGCGCGCCCGGGGGTGCGGCGAGACGAGGATCAGGGGTCGGGTCTCAGTCAAGGTCGAACTCCATCGGCGTGAGGGTACCCGGATCGGGGAGCGCGGCGGAGGCGAAGCCCGGCGCGTCGAGGGAGCCCAGGGCGATGCGGCCCGCGCGGATGCGCAGGTGCAGGCCGCGATCGCTGCGCCGGTAGAGATCCGGGTGCGCTGCGGCGAAGCCGTCCATCTCGGCCGCCGAGGCCCCCACCATGCCGTCGGCGTAGTGGTGGCCGTTGCGCTCGGCATGCTCGCAGCCCAGCAGGGCCGCCAGCAGCAGGTCCTGCTGCACCGACAGGCCGGCCTGGCAGGTGAGGTCTTCGGCGCTCACGAAGCTGCGCGGGCCGGCGGGATCCCGGTTCCAGAGCTGGCAGCGAGCGCGGTTGAGGAGCGAGCGGTAGATGCCCTTGCAGGTCTTGCTGGAGATCCCCGCGTAGCCACGCTCCCGAGCCGCCTCGAAGCTTCCGTCCCGGGCATCGGACTCGTCCACGATCAGCGGGGCGAATCGGGCCAGCGCCCTCACGTCGCAGTCGAGTGCCCGGTCGCGATGGATCGGCTGCTCGACGTAGAGGACGGCGCTGCGCAGGCGCTCCAGCGAGGGCTCGGACCAGAGCGCCTCGAGAAAGGCCCCGGCCGCCGCCTCGTCGGGGAACTGCTCGTTGCCGTCGAGGGTCAGCCGATAGCGGGGCAGCGGCTCGAGCACCCGCGCCAGCGCCCCCAGGCGCGCCAGGTCTGCATCGCGATCCCCGGCGACCTTGACCTTGAAGTCCCGGTGCCCGTAGGCGTCGATGGCCTCCTCGACGCACTCGGGAAGGCCGTCGTCCAGGCGCTGCTCCGGATCCAGCTCGCTCCGGGTCAGTGCGTCGGCCAGCCCGACGGTGTGGCGGGCCCGGATCGAGGGTGCGGCCCGCAGCTCGCGCAGCAGGGCGTCGGCGTCCAGCTCCGGGAGCTCCGCGCGGAAGTCGATCCCGAGCCGGCCCCCGCGCAGCGCCGACGCAAAGGGCTGGCCCGCCAGCCGACAGGCCGCGTCGACCACGGCCCGCTCGACCAGGGCCGGGCCGAAGCCCGCCACCAGGCCGTTGCCGGCCCGCTCCACGCCGGCCCGCTCGCGCGCCGCACGCGCCAGCCCGAAGGCCGTGTCACTGCCCTCGAGCTCCAGGTGCGCGCGCAGTGCCGTCGCGACCGAGGCCCGGAGCTGGCGCACGTTGTCCGCATCGGAGAGCTCGGGGCGCTTGTCGAACCACTTGGGAACCATCAGCTCGGCGGCCCAGCCGATGCCCTCGGCTCCGCGCGCGTCGCCGACCCGGACCCGCACGAAGGCCTGGACGACCCGGCGCAGCGTGACCACTCCGAAGCGGAAGGGGAGGCGGAGCGGCACCGGCCGCTCGAAGGCCTCGACAGCCAGGATGCGGAGCCGCCAGGCGGCCTGCACGAGCCCTCCCACGCCTGCCGGGACGGGTAGCACGAAGCGCGGGGCACGCCTGCGCTACCCTCGCTCGCCATCGGACTGTCGCCGATTCGTCACGCCGACGCACCGGGGATCGGATTTCATCCCGGTGCGGCTCTTCTCCTCGGGTCGGCGACCTCCGACCAGTGAAGGAGGGAAGGCACCCTGGACTTCGATGCGGTGGTGATCGGGAGCGGCGCCGGAGGAGGCGCCGCCGCCGCCGAGCTGGCTCGGGCGGGACGCCGCGTTCTGGTCGTGGAGCGCGGGGGCCGCTTCCGCGATGCCGGCGCCTGGCAGGACGAGCGCCGCATGCTCGTCGACCGCGAAGCCTGCGAGGATCGCCCCGTCGTGCTGAACGGCCGGCGCGAGCGACCCCTGGTGGGCGGCGTGCTGGGGGGCAGCACGGCGATCTTCGGGGCCGTGCTGCTGCGCCCGGGCCGCAGCGACTTCGAGCCGGGCCGCTTCTACGCCCCCTACCTGGAGCGACACCTCTGGGAGTGGCCGATCGGCTACGACGAGCTGGCCCCCTACTTCGATCGCGCCGAAGATCTCTACCACGTCGCGGGCGACCACCGGGCCGCACTCCCACACCTGGGCCGGCGATTGCGCCCCTACGTCGGTCGTCTGCCCGAGCCGGAGCCGATCTCGCGCAGGCTCGAGGAGTCCTTCCGGCGCGAGGGGCTCGCGCCCTTCCCGCTGCCCCTGGCCATCGACATGTCGCGGTGCCTGCGCTGCCCGACCTGCCCCGGCTACTTCTGCCCCAACGGCTCGCGCGCCTCGAGCTGGAAGAACGCGATCGCCCCGGCCCTGGCGGGCGGAAGGCTGACCCTGTGGGAGCGCTGCGAGGCCGAGCTGCTCCAGAGCGATCGGGGCCGCGTCCGCTCGCTGCGGCTGCGCCACCGCGACACCGGAGCCGTGGAGGTCGTGCGCGCCGAGGTCTTCCTGCTGGGAGCCGGCGCGCTGGGCACTCCGATCCTGCTCGAGCGCTCGGGCCTGGGAGGGGGCAGCGACCAGCTCGGCCGCAATCACATGACCCACCTGGGGGCGGCCCCGGTCGGCGTCTTCCCGGCTCCGATCGGGACCGCGGAGACCTTCATCAAGGAGCTGGGCGTCTCCGACTTCTATCTGGGAGACGAGAGCTTTCCGCACAAGCTGGGCTACGCCCAGAGCATTCCGATCCCCGGTCCGCTGGCGGTGCGCAAGCACTCGGGCATTCCCTTCCCGATGCCGCTGGCGCGCGCGATCCACGCCCGGGCCCTGCTCTTCGTCGCCTCCGTGGAGGATCTGCCGCAGTCGGGCAACCGGGTCCGGCTGGGTGAGGGCGGCCGCATCCGCCTCGACCGCCGCTTCCATCCCTACGACGTCTTCCGCGCCCGCTGGCTGACGCGTCGCCTGCAGCACAGCCTGCGCCGGGCCGGGGCCTGGCTGGCCCTGGGCAACGTCGCCCAGCACGAACACGGCCACGCCGGCCACCAGGTGGGAACCTGTCGCTTCGGCCGCGACCCGCGTCACTCGGTGCTCGACGCCCAGTGTCGGCTGCACGGACACGACAACGTCTACGCCGTCGATGGGAGCTTCATGCCCACCTCCCTCGGCGTCGGGCCCGGCCTGACGATCCTGGCCAACGCGCTGCGGGTCGCGGATCACGTCCTGAAGGAGCTGTGATGAAGACCGTCCTCGTCACGGGCGTGACCGGAACCCTGGGAGCCGCGCTGGCCGACGTCTACCGGGAGCGCGGCTGGCGGGTGCTCGGCGTCTCGCGGCGCGAGGACGCGAAGCACGACGCCTGCGAGAAGATCCTGGTGAGCTCGCAGGAGAGCGCCGACGACGCCCGGGCGCTGCTCGCCGAAGACCCGGACCTGGTCTTCCTGAACGCCGGCCAGATCGAGAGCGAGATCGGCGAGGGCGGCCTGCCCCGGGTCGACCAGACCGAGTCGATCTACCGCATCAATGCGGTCTTCCCCTCGATCTTCGCCATCCTGGCCGCCGAGCAGCCGCGCGAGCGGCGCCTGGACGTGGTGGCCATCGGCTCGATCGCGGACGGCGCACCCTCCTCCTTCGGACCCGTCTACCACGCCTCGAAGATCGCCCTGCACCACTTCTACACGGGCGTGGGGCCCATCGCGGCCGGCCTCGACCCCCGGCTGCGTCTGCGCCTCTACCGGCCCGGCGCCATCCAGGGTCCCCTCTCCTGGGCGCCCGCGATCCGCCTGAACGAGCGCGGGCGCAAGATCCGGGCGCGGCGCTGCGACAGCGCTCCGGACGGGCGCCAGGTGGCGATGCGCATCGCGCGCTTCGCCGACGGCGACCAGGCCGTCGGAACCTACGACGAGCCGATCTCCTTCCGGCTGCTGAAGCTGCTCTTCGCCCTGGCGCCGAACCTCTACGCCAGGCTGCAGAGCTTCGGCTGGCGCAAGGGAAGCCGCTTCGCCTGAGATCCCGGCTATGCTGCGGAGCCCGGAGGCTCCGTGTCGCTCCTCGAACAGCCGGCCTGGACACTGCGCGATCGCCTGCTCGCCGGAGAGATTCGCGCGACCGAGCTGACGCAGGCGATCTGGGAGCGCATCGACGCGCGCGAGGCCCAGCTCGGCGCCTACCTCACCCTGCGCGAGCGCGAGGTCGTGCTCGAAGAGGCCGCCGCCATCGATCGGCGCCTCGCCGCCGGCGAGCCCGTGGGCCCCCTGGCCGGGCTGCCCGTCTCGCTCAAGGACAACCTCTCCACCGCCGGGCTGCGCACGACCTGCGCCTCGCGAATGCTCGAGAGCTACGTGCCTCCCTACGACGCGACGGTGGTGGAGCGCCTGCGCGCGGCCGACGCACTGCTGATCGGCAAGACCAACCTGGACGAGTTCGCCATGGGCGCCTCGACGGAGCGCTCGGCGCTGGGACGCACGACCCACCCGCATGACCCCAGCCGCGTGCCGGGCGGCAGCAGTGGCGGCGCAGCCGCCTCGGTGGCCGCCGCCGAGGCGCTGCTGGCGCTGGGCTCGGACACCGGCGGCTCGATTCGCCAGCCCGCCAGCTTCTGCGGCGTGGTGGGCATGAAGCCGACCTACGGGCGCGTCTCGCGCTACGGCCTGGTGGCCTACGCCAGCTCCTTCGACCAGATCGGTCCGCTGGCGACCGACGTGCGCAGCGCCTCGCTGCTGCTCTCCGTGATCTCCGGCCACGACCCCATGGACTCGACCTCGGCGCCCCGGCCGGCCCTGCCGGAGGTGCGCGAGCCCGCGGAGCCGCCGCTGCGGATCGGCGTTCCGGTCGAGTACTTCCGCGAGCCCCTGGCCCGGGAGGTGCAGGAGCGGGTCGAGCGGGCCATCGCGCTGCTCGAGGCGGCGGGACACGAGCGGGTGGAGGTCTCGATTCCGACCACCCGCCAGGCGATCGCGGCCTACTACCTGATCGTCTGCGCCGAGGCCAGCTCGAACCTGGCCCGCTTCGACGGCGTCCGGTACGGCTTCCGCGCCGAGGGCTGCAAGACGGCGCGCGAGATGATCTGTCAGACGCGCTCGCAGGGCTTCGGCGACGAGGTGAAGCGGCGCATCGTCCTGGGCACCTACGTGCTGTCGGCGGGCTACTACGACGCCTTCTACGCCAAGGCCTGTCGAGCCCGCACGCTGCTGGCCCGCGAGCTCGCCGCCGCCTTCGAGCACTGCGACGTGCTGGCCTTCCCGGTCGCCCCGACCGTCGCCTACGAGCTCGGCGCCAGCGAGCAGGACTTCATGATGCAGTACCTGGGCGACGTCTATACGGTGCTCGCGAATCTCACCGGCTCCCCGGCCCTCTCGCTGCCCTGCGGCGCCACGGAGGCGGGCCTGCCGGTGGGGCTGCAGCTCGCCGCCCCGCCCTTCGAGGACGAGCGGTTGCTGGCCGCGGCCCTCGAGGCCGAGCGCCTGCTGGCCGAGGCGGCGGGCTAGGCGGGGAGGCCGCCCGGGAGCCGGGGGAGGGCCTACGCGTCCTGGCCCTCGATCGACTCCTCTCGCAGGCCGCGCTGCCAGTCGAGGTGGAGCTTGCGGCCGCGGCAGCGAACCTCGAGCGTGTCGGCCGGGAAGGCGGCCCGCGCGTAGGGACCCTCGCTGCGCCCGTAGGGCCCCAGGGCCACCACCTCGCGATCGCGCCGCAGGGGCCCCAGCCAGCCGAACTCGAGCAGGCCCTGGGAGGGCGAGTGGTAGGCGAGCTGCCCGTCCTCGTGCTGCAGGGTCGCCGACCGGATGCGCTCGCAGAAGCCCTCGAAATCCCCGTCGTCGGCGCGCCGGCCCAGCTCGCAGATCCACGCATTCGCGCGGCCCTCGGCAATCAGCTCGCGTCCCTGGTCCTCGCCGGGCCGCTGCTGCCAGCGCGTGGGCTGCCGGGAGTAGAGGGCCAGGTAGCCGTCGCCCAGCCGGGCGAAGACCCAGTGGCCCGACTCGACCACCTCGTCGAAGCGGTCGCGGGGCAGCCAGGCGTGGGTGTAGAGGTTGTGATTCGGCAGGAAGAGGGCCGGGAGCGTGTCGATCTGGTAGACCGCCAGGACCACGTTGCCGACCTGCGCGACCCGCGGCAGGCAGGCCGACCCGGTCCAGTGTCCCGGCGAACGGCGCTGGCGCGGGCCGGGGTGGGTCGTGAAGCAGACGGCGTCGGGCCCCAGGGTCGCCTGCCACGGGTGCTGCTGGTCGCCTCCGTAGCCCGCCCTCCAGTCCTGGGCCGAGGAGAGCTGGTAGTCCGGCGTGCGGACCGTCAGCACGTTCACCTCGGGGCGCAGGTTCCGGGTGAGGTCGCCCTCCAGCCAGCTCGCCAGGGCCGGCAGGGCGCGGGCGCGGGCCAGCCACTCGAGGCCGCGGCGCCGAGCCCGGAAGGGAGCGAAGAAGTCGTTGTCCCACCAGTCGTAGGCCCCCAGCATCTCCACGAAGAGCTCGATGCTCCGCGGATGCGTGTAGGCCTCCATCTGGAGCAGCAGCATCCCGTCCTCCGGGTCGTCGAGGCCGATGCCCCAGCGCTCGCACTCCTCCACGCGAATGCCCATGCGTTGACGGATCTCGACGCGCTCGCGGTCGACGTCACGCGCCACCTGCTCGATGGCCTCCGGCACCCGGTAGCGATCGGAGAGCGCGAGGCAGGCCACGCTGAGACACTCCCGGGAGGCCAGCCGGCCCAGGCCGAAGGCCAGCTTCGCGAGGTCGGTCGTGCTCTCCTGCGCCGCCCACTTGAGGCTCCGCTCGTAGGAGCGGCCGTGACTGCAGGCGAAGAGGCCCCGGAAGGAGTGCTGGGCCAGGTCGAGGAAGAGCCAATCCAGTACCATCGCGGCGCGCAGGCGCAGCTGGTCGTCTTCGGCGAAGTCGACCAGGGAGAGCAGGCCCGTCGCGTCCTCGTCGTAGTAGACGTTGGAGAGCCACTCGGAGAAGCCGGTGCGGAAACGCAGGTCGAGCCAGCGCCACAGCCGCTGGCGTGCGCTGCGCTGCTTCTCGCGGCCGCTCTGCCCGCTGTTCTCGAACTTCTCCTCCGGGTAGAGCTGGCCCGCGAGCAGTGCGGCGCTCGCGAAGAGCAGCTGGTGATTCTCGGTCCAGCTGCAGAGCGAGTCGCGACCGGGCTCGTCGGGCCAGTACTTGAAGCCGAGCGCGACCGCCCGCGCGCGCTCGCGCAGGTCTTCCGGGAAGGCCGGGTGGGCGCCGAACTGGTAGAGCAGGCGCAGGATCGCGTGCAGCACGAAGTCGGCGCAGTCGGTCCGCGACTCGACGTAGTCGAGGGCCGCCTCCACGATCCCGAGGTGCGGCTCGCCGCCGGCCCGGATCCGGGCCACCTCGTGGAAGATGCCGGCCAGGCTGGTCGGGGCCGGAGTGCTCCGGACGTGCCGGAGGTAGGCCTCCCGGCGCGCCGCGAAGTCGCCGGGCTGCGGCCGCGACACGTGCGGGTCGCCGGGCGCGGAGCTCGGGTAGCCGGGCGGCGCCGGGCGCGTGGGAGCCAGGACCCCCGCCTGGATCACGAGCCGAGCGCCCCGATGCGACGGGCGCAGTCGGCGAGGATCTCGCCCTCCGAGTCCGGGCGCCGCGGCGCCGCCGGGTGGATCTCCGGGGCGTCGAGGCCGTGGGTGGCGTGCAGGTAGATCGCCGCCGAGTGCTTGTAGGCCGGCACCGGAGCCCGGAAGGCCACGTTGCCGAGGTGCTGGAGGGCGTCGTTGCGCACCAGGAAGGAGGCGTCGCCCTCGGCGAGTGCGCGGTCCCGGGCGGCAAAGGCCTCGGGAGCGAAGGTCGAGAGGCCGAGCAGATAGTCGCTGCCGTAGGCCACCAGGTCGATGGCCAGGTCGTTGCCCGTGTAGACGCGAAAGCCGGGCCGGGCGCGCTCCCGCAGATCCAGGCGCCTCAGCTCGGTCTCCCGGTCCAGCGAAGAGTGCTTGGCGCCCAGGAGCTGGGGGATCTCCAGGATGCGCGCGAAGGCCTCGTCACTCCAGATCTCGCCGTGCGGAGCGAAGACGGGCCCGAGCTCGAAAGCCAGGGCGGCGGCAGCGGGCTTCACGATGGCCGCGTAGAGGGCCGCCTTCTCGGCGGCGTCGAGCCGGTGCATGGCCGGGCACTGCACGATCACCGGGATGCCGCCGCGCCGCTCGATGGCGGCGATCGCGTCGTGGTAGCCGGGAAGCGGGTCGCTCCCGGCGCCGGCAAAGGCCCCGGCGTAGAAGCAGACGCCGGGGCCCAGCACCCCGCGCGCCGCATCGAGCACGCGCTCGCGCTCGGCGGGGCCCAGCAGGTCGCCGAAGCCGGTGTCCATGTTGACGGCCACGTCCAGGCCGGCGGCGCGGGTCCGATCCAGGTGGCGCTCGAAGCCGGTCCAGTCGATCCGACCCTCGCGCGTGTAGGGAAGCAGCGTGGCCGAGATGCCGTGGGGACGGCGTCCGGCGGCGAGCCGGCCGAAGGCGCGGTCCAGCGGCGTGGGCGGCCCGCTCACCGCGTCGTGGCCCCCGCGGCGTCGCGCTTCAGCTGCTCCAGGCGCTCGTGCTCGGGACGCTCCCGGTAGAAGGCGTCGAGGGGATAGCAGCCGGAGACCATGCCGTTGCGCGGGGCCGTCGTGCAGTCGCTGAAGGTGCGGCAGATGCGGCGTCGGTCGAGCGGCCGACCCGCGAGGAGGTCCGCCGGAAGCTCCGGATAGCTCAGCATCATGCGGCCCAGTCCCACGGCGTCGAACCAGCCCTCGCGTACGCAGGCCTGGCCGACCTGCGGCAGGAAGTCCTGCAGGTAGCTCGTGCCCGAGGCCACCACGACGACCTCCGGCAGCGCTCGCTTCAGGTCTCGCGCCGATCGCAGCAGGCGCGCCACGCCGACCAGCGGATCCTCCGGCGGCGCGTAGCCGTCGCTCGGCGGGAAGGCCGCCGGACGCTGGATGTGCGGGACGTAGTAGGGGCTCCCGGCCGTGGCGTTGATCCAGTGGACGCCGGCCTCGAGCAGCGCGCGCACGAAGGCGATCGGCTCGCTCGGGTCGGGCTGCTCCGGGGCCTCGGCCCGGAGCCCGAAGCCCAGCTCGTAGGGCTGCGGGTGGGGCTCGGGCTCGCCGACCGCCGCAGCCGCCCCCGGCCGATGGGGCACGGCGTCGAAGACCGACAGCCGCACGCCCACCGGGAGCCCGGGTGCCGCGTCGCGCACCGCCCCGACGATCTCGAGCCCCAGTCGCGTGCGCTCCCGGAGACCGGGGCCGCCGAAGCGACCCGGGCGCGGGCGGGCGGCCAGCAGCTCGTGGAGCAGGTAGCCGTTGCAGTGCTTCACGTCGACGAAGTCGAAGCCCTCCTCGCGGGCCAGCCGGGCCGCCTCCGCGAAGCGGGGGACCAGCTTCCGCAGCTCCTCGTCGCTCATCACGGCCTCGGCGCCCGCCCCGACCCGGCGGTCGAGCAGCGGGTGCCGAAAGGCCGTGCGCGGCGCGGGCCCCGACGCCGTCGGCCGCGACCAGCGCCCGCTGTGAGTCAGCTGCAGGCCCACCACCGGCGGCGGGTGGCCCGCCTCGGCCGCCGCCGCCAGCAGCTCGCGGCGCAGGGCGCCCAGGGCCGGGGCGGTCGCCGCGTCGAGGCAGAGCTGATGCGGGTTGGCGCGTCCGTCGGGTCGAACCGCCACGGCCTCGCCGCCCCAGACCCAGCCCGCTCCCGACGCCCCGAAACGTCGCCAGCGGCGGACGGTGAGGGACGTCGGCGCGCCGTCGGGCGTGCCGTCCCAGCCCTCCATGGGCTGCACGACGAAGCGGTTGGGAGCCCGCAGCCCGCCGCCCAGCTCGAGCGGGGCAGCCAGCGGCGACTCGGGCGCCGCCTGCGGCCGATCGTCGCAGGGCAGCTCGCAGCCGAGCTCGGCGAGATGCGCGCGCAGCCGCTCCGCCGTCTTGAATGCGGAGACTCGCGGTACGCGCTTCACGCGTTTCGAACCCGCTCGACCCGCCGGACGGCTTGCGTCCAGGGCTCGCCCACCATCGGATCCCGAGTGTAGTCCGCCCGGAGCGGCGCGTCGGCGCGCCGCCCCGAGAGCGGAGCCCCCGGCGCTCCTCAGCCTCCCGGGCGGCTGCGCAGGCCCTGGCGGATGCGGCGCTCGACCTCCGGATTCGGGGGACCGAGGGTCCGGATCCGCTCGTAGAGCCGAGCGGCCTCCCGGAAACGCGAGAGCTCCACCAGGCAGAGGACGCGCCCCTGGTAGGGGGCCACGAAGAGCTCGGGCGGCAGCCCCACGGCGATCGCGGCGTCGAACTCGACCAGGGCCTCGGGGCAGCGGCCGCGGCGCTGGTGGACGGCGCCGGCGTTCGAGCGGGCCCGGGCACTGCGCGGGCTGACCCGGGCGTCGTGCAGCCAGATCGCGTCCTCGCTGCGCCAATCGGGTATCCGCTCCAGCGTGCGGGCCCCGTGCAGGAGCACCAGCAGACCGACGCAGAGCGCGAAGCCCTTCCCGGGCACCAGCCGGCGCAGGCCGGCGACCGCCGCCAGGCAGAAGCCGATCGAGGGCACGTAGAGCAGGCGCTCCCCCAGGATCGTCCCGATCGGCAGCACCAGGTTCGACACCACCGACAGCATGACGATCGCGAAGCCCAGGCCGTAGAAGACCTCCCGCGAGCGGCGCCAGGCCAGCGCTGCCAGCGCGAGCAGGGTCGGGACCGCGGCGAGCGCAGCCCACAGGCGGGGGTCCCGGACCGAGGTGACGGGCGGGATCTGCGCGTAGGAGTAGTCGTAGGAGAGGTGCAGCGGGAAGACGAGCAGGCGCGCGTGGTGGAGGCCGACCCAGGCGGCGCTGGCCCAGCGCCAGGGCGCGGAGAGCTCGACCAGCGGATTGTCCAGCACCCGGGGCGGCGGCAGCGTCTGCTCGACCCCCAGCGCCAGCAGGCGCAGGCCGGCCACGGCCAGCAGCGCCACCGCGTAGGGCGCGTAGACCGGCAGCAGGCGGGCCCGCAGCAGCGAGGCGAGGCGAGACGGGCCGGGCCGCTCCTCGCTGTCGCCGTAGAGCCAGTCGGTCAGCAGCACGACCCCCAGCCAGGCCACCGCGCTCTCCTTGCAGAGGAGAGCCAGGCCGAAGGCCGCCGCGGCGACGAGGCGCAGGCCCCGCGCCCCGGCAGCAGGTCGCCGGTCGGCAGCCAGGTGAGCGCGCAGCGAGAGCAGCAGCAGCAGCGCGGAGAGCAGCTCGGGCCGGCCCGCGGAGACGTTGGCCACGACCTCGCTGTGGACGGCGTGGGTCGCGAAGAGCAGCGCCCCGGCGAGCGCCAGGTCGAGCCGCCCGCAGAGCCTGCGGAAGAGCGCGAAGACCAGCGCGCTCACGGCCCCGTGGAGCAGGATGTTCACCAGGTGGAAGCCCAGCGGATCGAGGCCCCCGGCGGCGACGCCCAGGGCGTACGAGAGGGTGACCAGGGGCCGGTAGAGGCCCGAGACCAGGGTGGGGGCCCAGTAGTCCTGGCCGAAGAAGCGCGGCAGGTTCGCGAGGTCGTGGAGATAGGGGTTCTTCAGCAGCAGGGGCGTGTCGTCGTGGGCGAAGCCGCCGGTCGCCGAGGGGGCGAAGACCAGGCAGGCGACCGCGAAGACCGCGAGCGGAGCGGGGCGGCTCACCGCACCGCCTCGACCGACACCAGCTCGCGCGTCCGCATCTTGGCGACGGCGGCGCGGTGGACCAGGAAGTTGAAGAAGCGCCCGTCTTCCAGGCGCACGGAGGCGCCGAGGTAGTCGCGCGACAGCCGTCGCAGGCGCCGGCGCAGCGTCGGGGTGTAGCGGCGCTCGGCGGGCCGCAGCACCTGGTGACGGCCTTCCTCGGCCAGGCCGGTCTCTGCCAGGCTGCGCTCCGAGACGAAGCCCCACCAGAGGAAGAAGAGCTCGGGCTGGGTGCGCCAGACGAGGTCGAGCTGGAAGAGGCTGACCTTGGGAGGGTGGGGGGCGTGGGCCAGCTCCGCGTTGACCAGCCCCGAGAGGTCGAGGATCGGATTCTCGAGGTGGGCTCCGATGCGCAGGAAGTCGGACTGACCGACGAGCGTGTCGGGCGGAAAGGTCGCCGCCAGGGCCCGCGCCACCTGGACGTCCTGGTGGGCGTGGGTGTGGTCCCAGGCGTAGCTCTCCAGCGTGGTCGGCCAGCTCGCCAGCGCCTCCAGACCGCAGGCCGCGCCGCTGGCGCGGCACAGGGAGGGCCGTCGGGGCAGCGCCGCCAGGCCGGGGAGCGCCAGGAGCAGCAGCAGCGCCCAGACGGCGAGTCGCGCCGGACGCCGCAGTGCGGGTAGCGCCAGGGCCGGCGCCAGCAGCAGCGCCGGCAGCAGGGGGGTCGGCATACGCCAGCCTGCGTAGAAGGAGTCGCCCCCCGCGAGCACGAGCAGGCCCAGCATGCCGGTCGAGGGCAGCAGGAAGGCGCGCAGCCGGGCCGCGGCGGCGGGCTCTGCCCAGAAGCCGCGCAGCCCGGTCGCGGCCCAGCCGAGGGGCCAGAGGGCGAGGAGCGCGAGATGGATCGCGGCAGGGCGCTCGGGGCTCAGCGTCGCGTGCACCGGCCCGGCGGTGACGCGGCGACCGTCGGGGCGCACCAGACCGGTGGGCAGGTTTCCGCTCCCCGGGCCCCGAAGCAGGTAGGCGAGCCCCTCGATCGCCTTCTCCGGGCCGGGCCCCGACGTCTTGACGTAGACCGGGTTCGGAAAGGCATGGCCGTAGCGGAGGAGGTGCCAGCCGAAGTAGCCCCCCGAGAGCAGGCCGGCGATCAGCAGACCGGCGGCGAGCGGGCGGGCCACGCCCGTGGCCGGCGCCAGCCCCGTCCGACGCCGCAGCGGGTCGGGCGCCAGGCGCAGCGCCGCCAGGCCCAGGATCACCCAGCCGACCAGCAGCGCCTCGGGACGGGCCCAGGCGAAGAGGCCGAGGGCGACCCCGGCCCAGGCGAAGCGCAGGCGTCCCTCGCGCGCGCAGCAGAGCGTCGCCGAGGCGAGGCTCGCGCCCAGCAGCGAGAGGGGGAGCGTGGCCGCGTCCATCAGCGAGTGGGTCCAGTAGGCGAAGCGCGGAGAGAGCGCGGCGACGGGCAGCGAGGCCAGGGCCCCGGCCAGCAGCGCCGCGGGCCAGGGCTGCCCGCGGCGCCGCGCCCAGAGCGCCGGCAGCGCCGGCATTCCGGCCAGCGAGAGCGTCGATGCGCCCAGGCAGACCCACCAGGCCGCCGACACCGGGTCGCCCCGCAGCAGGCCGTGGGCGCCGCTCAGCAGCAGCAGGTGCAGCAGGCTGGTGTAGCCGTCGGTCCCCCGCTCACAGGCGTTCCACTCGAGACAGCCGTGCTCGACCCAGTGGCGCGCGTAGCGCACGAAGACGAAGGCATCGTCGTTGGCGAGCATCGGAACCTGGGTGAGGTTCCAGGCCCAGGCCGCTGCGACCGCCCCGAGCACGGCCAGCCCCCACAGCGGGGCGGCGAGGCGGCCTGCGGCGAGCCGAATTGCACCGAGGCGAGCGGCGGCGATGCGATCAGCAGGGCTGGCAGCCGACACGCGCGGCAGCTTATCCCGTGGCCCGGGGGAGCCGGTCGGCTCGCGCTTCTTTGGTACGCTGCCGAGCCCGATGCGCCGAACGCCCCTCGTCGTCGTCGCGGCGCTGATCGCAGCAGCGGCGCTCCCCGCGAGCTGGACGGCCTGTGCCAAGGGCGGCGGCTCCGACGAGGCTCCGCGCAAGCGCGAGGTCCTGCTCCAGAGCGAGGCCCAGGACGAGAAGGTGGGCCGCGAGGCCGCGGCCCAGGTTCGCGCACAGATGGGCCTGGTCGAGCGGGCCGATCTGGTCGCCTACGTGGACGAGATCGGACGCCGACTGCTCCGCTTCGCCCCCCGGCGCGGCTTCGAGTACTCGTTCACGATCATCGACCAGGCGGCGCCGAACGCCTTCGCCCTGCCCGGGGGACCGATCTTCGTGTCCCGCGGCCTGCTCGTCCTCGCGAACTCCGAGGACGAGCTGGCCAACGTGCTCGCCCACGAGATCGTGCACGTCGCGGCGCGCCACGCCGCCGCCCGCCAGGCCGTCTCCCAGGGCCTGCCCCCCGGCCCCTTCGCCTACGCCGCCATGGGACAGATCGCCGCCTACGGGCGGGACCAGGAGCGCGAGGCCGACCGCCTGGGGCAGGGGCTCGCGGGGCTGGCCGGCTACGACCCCAGGGGCATGGCCGACTTCCTGCGCGGCCTGGAGTTCGGCGAGCGGCTCCAGTTCGGCCGCTCGCGACTGCCGAGCTTCTTCGACACCCACCCGGTCACCACCGAGCGCGTCGCCACGGCGGCCAACCGGGCCGGCGTGATCCGCTGGACGCGCGTGCCGGAGCTCGCCAACGAGCCCGACGGCTACCTGCGTCGCATCGAGGGCCTCGTGGTCGGACCCAGCGCCCGCGAGGGCGTCTTCCAGGGCGACCGCTTCGTGCATCCGAGCCTCGGCTTCTCCCTGCGCTTCCCCGGCGGCTGGGAGGTGCTCAACACCCAGGAGGCCGTGGGCGCCTTCTCCCCGAAGCGCGACGCCCAGGTCTTCCTGCAGGCCCAGGGCCTGGGCCTGGATCCCAGGCTCTCCGCCGAGGAGTTCCTGAAGAGCGTCGAGAAGGAGTTCCGCCTGCAGACCCTGGAGCCGCTCAAGATCGGCGGCTTCGACGCGGTGCGCGCCACCGGCCGCGCCACCCGGGTGCCGGGGGGACTCGACGTGATGATGACCTGGGTCTCCTTCAACAGCACCATGTACCGGATCACCGGAGCCGCCCTGTCGAGCCGCTACCTGCCGGCCTTCATGTCGGTGGCGCGCAGCTTCCGGCCGGCGACGCCGGAGCAGCTGGCCGCCGTGACCGAGCGGCGCCTGGTGCTGGCCCGCGCCCGTCAGGGGGAAGACCTGTCGAGCTTCTCCGCCCGCACCGGCAACCGCTGGAACGTCCAGGAGACGGCGATCATGAACGGCGTGTTCACGGATCAGCCCCTCGAGGGCGGTCAGCTGCTCAAGATCGCCCGCGAGGAGCGCTACTTATCCCCCGCCCAGGAGCGGTAGAATGCTCGCCCGGCGCCGGAGCGGATCGGCGGCGAGAACGGAGCGCGAGGCAGTGGGGCTGGGCGGCATTCTCGAAGGCAAGACGGCGATCGTGACGGGCGCGGCGCGCGGCACCGGCGAGGCCACGGCCCGGCTCTTCGCGGCCGAGGGAGCCCGGGTGCTGGTCGCCGACGTGCTCGATCCGCTGGGCGAGCAGGTGGCGGCGGAGCTGGGCGAGGCCGCGCTCTACCGCCACCTCGACGTCGGAAACGAGGCGGACTGGAGCGGGGCGGTCGCCCAGGCCCTGGAGCACTGGGGCCAGCTCGACGTCCTGGTGAACAACGCCGCGGTGCTGCACATGGCCGCGCTGCGCGACACCACCCTGGAGGACTACGAGCGGGTGGTCCGCGTGAACCAGACGGGCACCTTCCTCGGCATGCGAGCGGTCGCCGCCCCGATGGTCGAGGCGGGCGGCGGCTCGATCGTCAACATCTCCTCGGTCGACGGACGCACCACCAAGAACGGGCTGGTCGCCTACTCGGCCAGCAAGTGGGCGATCCGCGGCATGACCCGCGTGGCGGCCTTGGAGCTCGGCAAGCACGGAATCCGCGTCAACGCCGTCTGCCCCGAGGCGGGCAGCCCGCACATGGTGGCCCCCTACCTGCCCGAGGGCGTCGACCCGGAGCGGGCCCTGGGCGCGAGCCAGCCCTACCTGGCGACCCAGCGCAAGCGCAAGATCGCGGACCGGATCGGAGACGTGGCGAAGCTGGTCGCCTTCCTGGCCTCCGACGCCGCCGCCTCCTGCACCGGAGCCGATTTCACCGTGGACGGCGGCAACACCGCGGGCAGCCTCGTTCCGCTGCTGCCGGGCTCGTGACCGTGCGACGCGCCGCGTGCGCCCTCGCGGGCGCCCTGTGGATCGCCTGCGGGGCGCCCGAGGAGCCGCCGGGCGAGTCCGAGGCGCCGCCCAGCCTGGCTGCCCACAGCGCCGAGTTCGAGCGCCAGGTCTACACGGTCACCGAGGGCGTACACGTCGCGGTGGGCTTCGGTCTCGCCAACTCGATCCTGATCGAGGGCCAGGAGGGCGCCATCGTGGTGGACGTGCTCGGGACCGTCGGCGCCGCGCGCCAGGCCCGCGCCGCCTTCGCCGAGCTGAGCGACCTGCCGATCGTCGCACTCGTCTACACCCACAACCACGCGGATCACGTCTTCGGAGGCCGCGGCTTCGTCCCCGACGGAGACGTGCCGGTCTACGCGCACGAGAGCACCGAGTACTACATCGACCGCATCGTCAGCGTCATCCGACCGATCATCTCGAAGCGCAGCACCCGCATGTTCGGGGGCCGCCTGCCCCGCCAGGGCCCGGACGCCTTCGTCAACGCCGGCATCGGGGGCTTCCTCGAGATCGGACGGCCGGACGACGAGCTCTCGCTGCTCCGGCCCACCCACACCTTCGACGACGAGCTGCGGCTGACGATCGCGGGGGTGGAGCTCGAGCTGGTCCACGCGCCCGGCGAGACCAACGACCAGCTCTTCGTGTGGATCCCCGAGAAGCGCGTGCTGCTGCCGGGCGACAACCTCTACAAGGCCTTCCCCAACCTCTACACGATCCGCGGCACGCTCTACCGAGACGTCCTCGAGTGGGTGCACAGCCTCGATGCCATGCGCGAGCGGCGGCCGGAGCACCTGGTGCCCAGCCACACCCGCCCGATCTCGGGCCAGGAGCGCGTCGCCGAGGTGCTCACGGCCTATCGCGACGCCATCCAGTTCGTCCACGACCAGACCCTCCGCGGCATGAATCAGGGGCTCGGCCCGGACGAGCTGGTGGAGCGGGTCCGCCTGCCCGACCACCTGCGCCACCACCCCTTCCTGCAGGAGTTCTACGGCACGGTCGAGTGGTCGGTGCGCTCGATCTTCACCGGCTACCTGGGCTGGTTCGACGGCGACGCCGCCCACCTCTCGCCCGCCGGCCCGGACGAGCGCGCCGAGGGCATGGCCGCCCTGGCCGGCGGCCTGGAGCCGCTGCTGGAGGCCGCGGAGCAGGCCCAGCAGGCGGGCCGCAGCGCCTGGGCGGCCGAGCTGGCGGGCCACGCGCTGCGCCTGGCGCCGGACTCCGCGCGGGCCCGCGGACTGAAGGCCCGGGCCCTGCGCAGCCTCGGCCACGCGAGCGTGAGCCCGAACGGTCGCAACTACTACCTGACCCAGGCCCTCGAGCTGGAGGGAGAGGTCGAGATCGGAGCGGACCGCATCGACGACTCGGTGCGAGACCTGGTGCGCAGCATCCCCATCGGCAACTTCATGGCCGCCATGCCCGTGAATCTCGATCCCGAGCAGGCGGCGGACGAGGACGTGGTGCTCGGCTTCCGCTTCCCGGACGTCGACGAGGGCTATGCGCTGCACATCCGCCGGGGCGTCGCCGAGTTCCGGCGCGAGTACCCCGAGGCTCCCGACATCGGGGTCACCGCCGACTCGGAGGTCTGGAAGGAGATCGTGCTGCGACTGCGCAACCCCGCCCTCGCGCTGGCGACGGACGTCGAGGTCGAGGGCAGCACGCTGCGGCTCGCCGCCCTGCTCCGGATGTTCCGCGACTGATCCGATGGCCTCCGCCCGGCGTGCCCTCGCGACGCTGGCCCTTCCGCTGGGCTGCCTGACGCCCGGCTCTCCCGAGCCGCAGCCCGCGGAGCAGGACGGGCCGATCCGCGGGGGCGACACCTTCCTGCAGCCCAACGTGAAGCTCCCGGACGGGCGGCCGGGCTACGTGCACCCGGCGCCGGCGGACATGCCCTGGCGGGTGGCCGTCGGCATGCCGCGCGAGCCGCCGGCCTACGGCAGCCGGCGCCGGGCGCGGGAGGCGGCCATCGAGGCCATGCGCATGTGGGAACGGGCGCTGCAGCCCCACCTGCCCTGGTTCCGGCTGGAGTTCGTCGAGTCGGATCCGAGCGCCGCCGTGCAGGTCGAGTGGAAGCGCCGGGTTCCGGGCACCTGGGCCGGCTTCGGACGCATCACCTGGGCCAAGCGCGGGGAGGAGTTCCGGGTGGGGGGAGAGATGCAGGTCTCGACCACACCGGACCCGCGCACCACCCTGACCCTGGGGGAGGTCCGGCGGCTCGTCGCCCACGAGTTCGGCCACGTGCTGGGCCTGGGGCACTGCCTCGACTGCGACTCGGCCATGAACTACGCCTGGCACACGCGGGAGCGGGTGATGGTCACCGACCTCGACGTGCGGACCTTCCTGGCGCTGGTCGCCAAGCCCAACGGAAGCCCGGCACCGACTCGTCCGGAGTAGCGCGCTTCGCGCCGGGCGCGCGCGAGCGCCGCTCAGGCCCGCTTGCCCAGGCCGGGCAGGACCATGCCGACCTGGCGCTGGCGCTCGGCGAAGGCGGGTCGGCGCCCCAGCATGCGCGTCTCGATCATCGGCAGGCTCACGTAGCGGAACATCAGCGTGATCGAGGCGGCGCCGATGCCCGTCCACCAGTAGGCCGGCGCCGCGGCCAGGCCGAAGAGGAAGAGCCCCCACCAGAGACCCATCTCCCCCAGGTAGTTCGGATGCCGCGACAGGGACCAGAGCCCGGTGTCGAGGATGGCCTCCGGCTCCGGGCGGCTGCTCCGGAAGCGGTGCAGCTGGCGGTCCGCGAGCTGCTCGCAGGCGATGGCCGAGACGGTGACCAGACAGGCCAGGCCGTCGAGCCAGCCCCAGGGTCGCGTCCCCACCGCCAGGGCCGGGTAGAGGGGGAGACAGCCCAGGAAGAGCCAGCAGGCGGGGAGCAGGTGGATGCCCAGCAGGGAGACCGCCCAGTAGAGACGCCCCGTGCTCTCGCGCAGATCGACGTAGCGCCAATCCTCGTGAGCGAGGCCGTCCCAGCCGCGGGCCCAGTTCCAGGTCAGACCCGCCCCCCACCACAGGACCAGAGCCAGCACCACGACCTGGCGCGCCGTCGACGCGAGCCCGTCCCCGGCGCTCGCGATCCAGTAGACGCCGATCACCGCCGGGGCCACGCTCCAGAAGGCATCGACGAAGCTCGAGTTCCCGAAGGCGAAGCTGTGGATGAAGAGCACGCCGATGGCGGCCAGGCTGGCCAGGGCCGCGGTCGCGATCGGATGCTCGACGGGCGCCAGCAGGCCGACGCCGATCGCGACGATCGTGGCCATCAGGTAGGCGACCCAGATCGCGGTGAAGTCCCGGCTCAAGGCAGGCCGCTCTCCGGATAGCTCATGGCGAAGCCGAGGAAGGGACAGCGCTGCCGCTTGTTGATCAGGATCATGGGCTCGGGTCCGGCGTCCCGATACTCCATCGTGGCCACGCCTCGCTCGAGCAGGGCGTCGCACTCGGGCGCGTTGGGGAAGATGGCCAACGTATCGAAGCCCCCGACCCAGCCCACCAGGGCCGCCAGCTGGAAGCGCCCGCGGGCGATGAAGACCTCCTCGTCGACGTAGACCACCTCGTAGCGGGCGGTGTCGCGCGGAACGATGCTGCTCGTCCGCGTCGTCTGGCGCGGGCGGCGGTCGCGCCAGACGCGCAGGTTCAGCAGGCCGACGGGATCGCAGCTGAGGTCGCCCCGGAACAGGCGCCCGTAGGGCCCGGTGCTCGCGTACTCGGCCGGACCGTCGCCGGTGACGACGGCCATGCACGCCTCGCTGACCGGAAAGTAGAAGCGCAGCTCGGAGCGGCGCGTGTCGACGCGCGCGTCGAGGAAGCCGGCCCGGCGGGCCAAGAGCGTCACCTCGGCGGGGACGCGCGAGGGCACGCCGATCACGGAGGCGGCCTCGGAGGCTCCGGTGCGGAGCTCGGTGGTGCAGCCGAGCAGCAGGGCGAGGCCCAGAGCGGCCGCCGCTCGAGTCGTCGATCGTTCCACGGCCGCGGAGCGTAGCTCCCAGGGCCGCCCTCGCTCCCGATCCGGCGGCCCGGTCCCAGCTTTCCATGCGCGGGACCCAGGCGTACACTTGGAAGCGATGGGGGAGGGGGATCGAGCATGACGCTGCGAGCAGTGACCGGGCATGACGCTTCGATGCGAGGCTCCGCGAGCCGTCACTGGGCCTGGGCTCCCGGCCTGGCCCTGGCCGTGGCCTGCAGCGGCGAGCCGGGACCGGAGCCAGGGGGCGAAGTCACCCAGCCCATCGAGGGGCGCTACGCGGTCTCCGGCGAGACGGTGACCGGGGCCACGGGCGATTCGCGGTACATCTCGGGAACGATCGTGATCATGCGCTCGGAAGACGGCAGCGGCTACACCGCCACCTTCGAGCTCGACACGATCTGCCCCGGGGCCGAGGAGGCCCTGCCCTGCGACGTGATCGGAAAGGGCGAGGGCCGCATCGAGGGCCGCGTCCTCTCCGGCGAGGCGGAGACCCAGCTCGTGATGACGACGGTGCCCGGCGTGCAGCCCGACTTCGCCCTGGTGCCCCGCGCGCTGAGCGCGCGCGTGGTCTCCGAGTCGTGGGCCAGCGTCGAGCGGGACGGCTCGGTGTCCATCGAGATCGCCAACCGGGGAGCTCCGGGCGAGTCCTACGCGAGCACGCGCACCACGCTGCGGGGTACGCGCGTCTCTGCCGCGGGCCTCGGAGCGGTGGCCTCCGGCCCTCAGTCGCCGTAGCCGAGGGCCTCGAGGCCGCGCCGCTCCTCCTCGCCCAGCTCCGCCGCGCCCTCTCGCAGCGGATGCCGGCGCAGATGCTCGTCGAGCAGGGCGGCGAGGCGCGCCGCCTGCTCGGGCTCGCGCTCGAGCAGGTCGCGCCTCTCCCGGGGATCCGCGCTCAGGTCGTAGAGCTCGTCGGGCTCGTGGCTGGCGCGGATGTACTTCCAGCGCGAGTCCCGGACGAAGTGCTTGACGCCGCGCGTCCCGGCGTAGGCCTCGGGGTAGAGACGGCGGCGGCCGATCACGGCCTTCCGGGGACTGGCTCCACCGCGCAAGAGCCCTGCGAAGGACTGCCCCGCGACCCGAGAGGGCACGCCGAGCAGCTCGCAGAGCGTGGCGGCCAGGTCCTCGAGCCCGACCAACGCGTCGACGCGACGCCCCTCCGCCAGCCCGGGCCCCTGCATCAGCAGGGGGACGCGGATCTGCTCCTCGTACAGGTTGGGCGAGTGGTCCAGCATGCGGTGCTGGCCGAGCCCCTCCCCGTGGTCGGCCGTCACCACCACCAGCGTCCGCGCGCGCCGGCCGGAGTCCTCGAGCGCCTCGAGCAGGCTCCCGATCTCCTCGTCGACGACCAGCACCTCGGCCTGGTAGTGGCGCAGCATCTCGGCGAGGGTCGCGGGGTGGAGCCGGCGCAGGCCGGGCTGGTCCCGCAGGCCCGGCGCCCGCCGCACGGCGGCCCGCCGCGCCCAGGGCACCGGCACCCGGCCCAGCCACTCGGGCGGCGCCTGGTAGGGAGCGTGCGGATCGAAGAGGTGCACGAAGAGGAAGAAGGGCTCGGGGGCCTCCGCGAGCCAGGCGAGCGCCGCCCGGCGCGTGGCAGCGGCTCGCCGGTCGTAGCCCTGCAGCCGGTGCCGGGCGGCGAAGCCGATGCGATGGTGGATCGTCTCGCCGCTGCGGGGAAACCGGGCGTCGTAGATCTCGAAGCCGCGACTCCAGCCGAAGCGCGGATCCAGCACGAAGCTCGACACGAAGGCCGCGGTGGCGAAGCCCCCTTCCCGGAAGGACTCGGCCAGGGTGCGTCGCCCGGCGGGCAGGGAGCCCCCGTTCTGGGTGACGCCATGGGCCTGCACCGGAAGGCCCGTGAAGAGCGAAGCGTGGCTGGGCGCCGTCTCCGGGGCCGACGCGATGGCCGCCTCGAAAAGCAGCCCCGAGGCGGCGAGCCCGTCGAGAGTCGGCGTCGGAACCGGCCCGCCGTAGGCGCCGAGCGCGTCGGCGCGCAGCGTGTCGACGCTCACCAGCAGCAGGTTGGCGGGGCGCTCGGGCGCGCAGCCCGGGCTCGAGACGGCGAGCACGGCGAGCAGCACGCCGCAGCGGAGGCTTGCGAGGTGCATCACGAAGGGGCTCCGCGGGACCTGCGCGCCACGCCCCGGGTGTAGCGAACGGCGTCGGCGGCGGCGCCGGCGCTATGGTGCGCGGCGGAGGAATCCCCGTGAGCCGAGAGCTCGATCGATGGTTGGAGCTCATGGACCTGCAGGCGCTCGACCTGGATCTCACCCTGGGCCAGCCCGGGAAGGGAGAGGGCCGCCTCTTCGGCGGCCTGGTCGCCGCGCAGGCGGTGGTCGCGGCAGGTCGCACCGTGGGCGGGGATCGCCCGATCCACTCGCTGCACGGCTACTTCCTGCGACCCGGCCGTCACGACCGTCCGCTGCGCTTCGTGGTCGACCGGATCCGCGACGGCAAGACCTTCACGACCCGGCGGGTCGTGGTGCACCAGGCCGGCGAGGCGATCTTCAACCTGTCGGCGAGCTTCTGCCAGCCCGAGGAGGGCATCTCCCACGATGGCCCCGAGCCCGAGGCGCCCGCCCCGGAGAGCGTGGAGCCCTGGGAGCAGGTTCGCGCGCGGGCCCTAGGAGCGCAGCAGCTGCCGGGCTTCTGGAGCCCCCTCGACCTGCGCATGATCGACCTGCCTCCCTTCGAGGAGGGAGAGACCAGTCCGCCCTTCCAGCGCTGCTGGATGCGCGTGCGCGGCGCCCTGCCGCCCGACCCGCTGCTGCACGCCGCGATGCTGGTCTACGCCTCGGACCGCACGCTGCTGATGACTGCGACCCGGCCGCACGGCCTCCCCTTCGCGCGGCGCTTCGGCGCCAGCCTCGACCACGCGGTCTGGATCCACCGGCCGCTGCGGCTCGACGACTGGTTGCTCTACGTCGCCGAGAGCCCGGTCGCCCACGCCGCCCGCGGCCTGATCTTCGGCGGCCTCTACGACCGCGGGGGAACGCGGATCGCCTCGGTGGCCCAGGAGGGGCTGATCCGACCGCTCCCCCCGAAGTGAGCGCGGCCTCAAGAGCGGCCCCGGGGGCGTCGATGCGACGGGCATGGAGGGCGTCGCCGAGCCGCCGCACATCGGCACGCCCCAGCAGTTCCGCTGGCTGCTCGGCATCGTCAAGGTCGTGCTGGTCCTGAACCTGCTCGACGCGGTCTTCACGCTGCTGTGGGTCTACGCCGGCTTCGCGCGCGAGGCCAATCCCCTGATCGACGAGCTGGTGCACGAGGCGCCGGTGGCCTTTGCGGCCGCCAAGATCGCCATCGTGGGCCTGGGCTCACTGCTGCTCTGGAGGCTGCGGCGCCGGCCCCTGGCGGTGGTGGCGATCTTCGCCGCCTTCCTCGCCTACTACGCCATCCTGCTCGCCCACATCGGCTACCTGAGCCTGCGGATCGGCCTCTGGCTCGCGCCCTAGGCCGCGGGTGCACCGCGCGCGCCTGCCGAGAGCGGCTAGCTTCGGCGGGTGAGCTACGACGAGCTTCCCCGCGACCCCTCCCTCGCCGATCCGTTGCCGGCCTCGCCGCTGCCGACCCTGACGCGCTGGCTGGCCGAGGCCCGCGAGGGACGCGTGCAGCGCAACCCGAGCGCGATCTGCCTCGCCACGGTCTCGCCCGACGGCCAGCCCGAGGCGCGCCTGCTGCTCTGCCGCGGCCTCGACGCGGAGCGCGGCTTCCTGGTCTTCTACAGCAACCGCGAGAGCGCCAAGGGCCGGGCGCTGGCGGCGAAGCCCCGGGCCTGCGCGGTCTTCCACTGGGACGCCCTGGAGCGCCAGGCGCGCATCAGCGGTCCCGTCCGGCTCTCACCGGAGTCCGAGTCCGACGTCTACTTCGCGGGGCGACCTCGGGCTGCCCAGATCGCCGCCGCGGCCAGCCAGCAGAGCCGGGCCATCGCCTCGCGCGCGGAGCTGCTGAAGCGGCTGGCCGAGACCGAGGCCCGCTGCGGCGGCGCGCAGGGTCCGCCGGTGCCGCGGCCTCCGCACTGGGGCGGCTATCGGCTCTTCGCCGAGCGCGTCGAGCTGTGGGTCGGCTCGGCGGGGCGCGCCCACGACCGCGGCCTCTGGACCCGCGCCCTCGAGCCCGAAGGCGAGGGCTTCCGCGGCGGCCCCTGGGGCGTCCGCCGCCTGCAGCCCTAGCGCCCGCGGGCTCGGCGCGCGAGGTCGTCGTGGCGCCGCCCGCTCCTCGGCCTCGGGCCTGCTCGCGGAGTCAGCCCCGCTCTTCGGGGCGCTCGGCCAGCTCCAGCGCGCGGACCTCGAAGGCCCCGGCCGCCAGCTCGGAGCGCGGCTCCAGCGCGTGGGCGCGGGTGCGCGACGCGGCCAGCACGTCGGGCAGCACCGGAG
The DNA here is from genome assembly GCA_964649065.1 of uncultured Spirochaetales bacterium. GTDB lineage: Bacteria > Myxococcota_A > UBA9160 > UBA9160 > SMWR01 > CAZYOL01. The sequence continues at coordinate 9,383 of CAZYOL010000001.1, read as the reverse complement.
CCAGGGCCGCCAGCTCCCCGGGCCGGCCGGCCAGCGTGAGGCGCTCGACCTCGCGCCCCACCGAGGCCTCGCGATCGGCCTTGGCCTTGTGGATCGCGGCCAGGGCGGCCACCGCCCGGTCGAAGCTGGCCGCGTCGTCGGGAGCGGCCACGCTCGCGAAGTCGGCCTCGCCCGGCCAGGGCGCCCGGTGGATGCTGGGATGGCCCCGCTCGGCGGCGAAGACCCAGGACCAGACCTCCTCGGTCACGTAGGGCAGGAAGGGCGCGAAGAGCCGGAGCAGCACGTCGAGGCCCAGGCGCAGGGCCGCCACCGCCGAGCTGCGCCCCGCCGCGTCGACCTCGTCGCGGGCGCGCAGCTTCACCAGCTCGATGAAGGTGTCCGTGAACTGGCTCCAGAAGAAGCTCTCGGTCTCCTGCAGGGCCTGGGCGTGGTTCAGCGCCTCGAAGCTGGCCGTGGCCCGCTCGACGAGCTCGCGCAGCCTGGCCGCGAAGGCGCGGTCGAGCTCGGTCGTCGGCTCCCCGGGCTCCGCCTCCTGGGAGAGCACGAACTTGCCGGCGTTGAAGAGCTTGGTCTGCAGGCGCTTGCCGACCTTGAAGATCTTCTCGTCGGCTGCGGTGTCCGCACCCAGGCGCGCCGAGGCCGCCCAGTAGCGGCAGCCGTCCGCCGTGAACTTCTCGATCAGCGGCATGGGCGTGACCACGTTGCCCTGGCTCTTCGACATCTTCTTGCGGTCCGGATCCAGCACCCAGCCGGAGATGACCACGTGCTGCCAGGGGATGCGATTCTCGTGCAGCATGGCCTTGGCGATGGTGTAGAAGGCCCAGGTGCGGATGATCTCGTGGCTCTGCGGGCGGATGTCCGCCGGGAAGAGGCGCGCGTGGCGCTCCGGATCGAGCAGCCAGTGCGAGCCGAGCTGCGGCGAGAGCGAGCTGGTGAACCAGGTGTCGAAGATGTCGGTCTCGCCGGTGAAGCCGCCGGGCTGGTCGCGCTGCCCCTCGTCGAAGCCCTTGGGCGCCTCGCTCACCGGATCGACGGGGAGCTGCTCGGCCTCGGCCACGATCGGGCGCTGGTAGTCGGGCTCGCCCTCCGCATCCAGCGGATACCAGACCGGGATCGGCACGCCGAAGTAGCGCTGGCGGCTGATGCACCAGTCGAGGGAGAGGTTCTCCGTCCAGTCGCGGAAGCGCACCTTCATGAAGTCCGGGTGCCAGCGGATCTCCTCGCCGAGGTCCAGCAGCTGCTGCTTCTTGTCCAGCAGCCGCACGAACCACTGGCGGGTGATCACGAACTCGAGCGGGCTCTCGCCCTTCTCGTAGAAGCGCACCGCGTGCTGCATGGCCTCGGGCTCGCCCTGCAGCGGCGGACCGCCGCCGCTGGCGCTGCCCGCCGGGTCGCGCAGCAGCTCCACCAGCGCGGGCCGGGCCTGCTTCACGGTCTTGCCGGCCAGCTCGGCGTAGGCGCGTCCGGCGGCCTCGGGATCGAGGCTCGGGAAGGCCTCGCTGCCGAACTCCACCGGCACCAGCCGGCCGTTGCGCCCGATCAGCTGGCGCAGGGCCAGGCCCTGCTCGCGCCACCAGCCCACGTCGGTGGCGTCGCCGAAGGTGCAGACCATCAGGATGCCCGTCCCCTTCTCGGGGTCGGCCAGCTCGCTCGGGAAGATGGGCACCGGGACGCGGAAGAGCGGCGTGATCGCCCGCTTGCCGAAGAGCCCCCGGTAGCGCGGATCCTCGGGATGGGCCGTGACCCCCACGCAGGCGGGCAGCAGCTCGGGCCGCGTGGTGGCGATCACGAAGGAGCCCCCTCCCTCGACGCCGAACTCGATCCGGTGGTAGGCGCCCGGCCGCTCGCGATCCTCCACGTCGGCCTGGGAGAGGGCCATCTGGAAATCGACGTCCCACATGAAGGGAGCCTCGGTGGTGTAGACCTGGCCCTTCTCGTAGAGGTCGCGGAAGGAGAGCTGGGCGAGCTGGCGGCTCTTGTGGTCGATCGTCGCGTACTCCTCCCGCCAGTCCACCGACAGGCCGATGCGCCGCCACAGCTCCTTGAAGGCCTTCTCGTCCTCCCGGGTCACGTCGTGACAGAGGCCGATGAAGTTCTCGCGCGAGACCAGGCGCGGGCGCTCCTTGCGCTGCTTGGCGCTGGCCGCCTCGAGGCTCAGCCCCGGCACGTGCTCGGCCCGCGGGTCGCAGCGGACGTGGAAGTAGTTCTGCACCCGCCGCTCGGTGGGAACGCCGTTGTCGTCCCAGCCCATCGGGTAGTAGACGTTCTTGCCGCGCATGCGCTGGTAGCGGACCAGCACATCGGTGTGGGTGTAGGAGAAGACGTGACCGATGTGCAGCGAGCCCGACACGGTGGGGGGCGGGGTGTCGACCACGAAGGTCTCCTCGCGCGGACGCGAGGGGTCGTAGCGGTGGATGCCGTCCCGCTCCCAGGCGGCGTCCCAGCGGGCCTCGGCCTCCGGGGCGTCGAAGTGCTTGGGAAGGGCGGCGGGATCGACGGTGGGGAGCCGGGCCATGGGGCGCGTAGGATACGGCGCCCGGGCCGGCGGCGAGACCCTCGCCGGGGCCGGAGACCGGCCCCGCGGGGGCGCCGCTTGCGGCGGCAGGTGCCGCCGGATAGCCTCCGGCGCCTTCCGAGAGGACCCGCCGAGGGGAGCCATGGCCAAGAAGTCCCAGGTTCTGCGAGACCAGCGCCGCCGCCAGCTGATCGCGAAGCACGCCGAGAAGCGGGCCGAGCTGCGCGGCAGGCTGAAGGATCCGGAGCTCTCGGTGGACGAGAAGTTCGCCGTGCAGGAGCAGTTCGCCAAGCTGCCGCGCAACTCCTGCCCCACCCGCAAGAACACCCGCTGCAACGTCTCCGGGCGCTCGCGCAGCTTCTACCGGAAGTTCGGCATCTCGCGCATCGCGCTGCGCGACCTGGCCCTGCGCGGTCAGCTGCCCGGAATGCGCAAGTCGAGCTGGTAGCCGTGAAGAAGGAAATCCACCCGGACTACCACAAGGTGCTCTTCGTCGACACCGCGACGCAGCAGGAGTGGGTCAGCCGCTCGACCATGACCTCCAACGAGTCGCGCGAGATCGACGGCGAGACGCTCCCGGTGATCCGGCTGGAGATCTCCTCGGCCAGCCATCCCTTCTGGACCGGCCAGATGCGCGAGCTCGACGCCGACGGCAAGATCGACCGCTTCCGCCGTCGCTACGCCCGCAAGAAGTAGCAGGGGCCCGACCGCGGAGCCCGACGGCTCCCCCTCAGCGTCCGCCGTGCTGCCGGAGGCTCCGGGCCAGGGGCGCCGGCAGCGATCCGCCCAGCGCCACGGCCCGCTCCGCGTCGGCCCTGGCCTCGTCGTAGCGCCGCAGGAAGTAGTAGGCCTGGGCGCGGGCCGAGAAGACCCCCGGATTCCCGGGATTCAGCTCGGCGGCGAGGTCGAGGTGCTCCAGGGCCTCGCGCCGCCGGCCCAGCTGCAGGTGGACGAGCCCGATGTTGATGTGCGGCTCCTCGGAGCGCGGGTTGAAGCGGATGGCCTGCTCGAAGTCCTGCATGGCCTCTCGGAAGCGCCGCTGCAGCATGTAGATGGAACCGCGGTTGATGTAGGAGCCGAGCTGCCGGGGCCGCAGCTCGATGCTGCGCGAGTAGTCCGCCAGGGCCAGCTCGAAGCGCTCCTCGCGGGTGTAGACGTTGGCGCGGTTGAGGTGCGCCATCCAGGAGCTGGGATTCTTCTCGATGACGTCGCTGAAGAGCGTCTCGCGGTCGGCGTAGATCTTGCCCTGCTGCCAGGTGAGGAGCGCCAGCACGGCGAGCAGCGCGGCCGCGGCCAGCGGCAGCGCCGAGCGCCAGGGTGCCGGGACGAGGCTGGCCCCGTGGGCGACGCAGGCCGCGAAGAGCACGATCGGGCCGAGGCTCGCCAGGTACTGGAAGTGATCGGCGACGAAGGAGTAGCGCATCGGGTACACGTCGAAGAAGCCGAGCGCCGGGAACAGGCTCATGGCGAAGAAGAGCGCGGCGGCCAGGGGGCCGCGTCCGATGCGCTCGCGCAGCAGCCAGAGGGCGAGCCCCAGCAGCAGCGCGGCCAGGGGGAAGAGGGCCTGCCCGGGCGACCCGGTGTCGATCTCCCAGCGCGGGTAGCTGAAGATCAGCTCCGAGGGCCAGGCCAGCTTCGCGACGTAGAACCACAGCGCCCGGCCGGCAATGTAGACCCGCTCGAGGAAGCTGAGGCTCCAGTCGATGCCCTCCGCGCCGACGTGCTCCTTCTCCAGACGCGCGGTGCGCAGGCCCATGTAGAGGCCGACGGCGAAGAAGGGCAGTAGCGGCGAGACGTCGCGCAGGGCCAGCCGGCCCCGCTTCCACCACTGGACCACCAGCAGCACCGCGGGCAGCGAGACGGTCACCGTCTTGCTGAAGAGGGCCAGCACGAAGCCGAGCAGCGAGGCCCCGTAGGCCGCCGCCCGCGGCCGCTCGCGGCGCGACTCCCCGAGGCCGGCGAAGTGCAGATAGGCCCAGAAGGACAGCAGGTAGAAGCTGCCCGAGAGCACGTTCTTCAGCTCCGTCACCCAGGCCACGGACTCCACGTGCACCGGGTGCAGGCCGAAGAGCGCCGCCGCCAGCCAGGCCCCGGGGATCGCCAGGCGCCGGCAGACCGCGAAGACCAACGCCGCGTTCAGGGCGTGCAGCAGGACGTTCACCAGGTGGTAGCCGAAGGGCTCGAGCTCCCAGAGCTGGTACTCGGCCCAGAGCAGGCTGAAGACCATGGGGTAGTACTGGGGGCTCGCCTCGGGCTCGAGCCAGATCTGCCGCAGGGCGTCCGGGCTACGCAGCGTGGCGTTGTCCGTGACGTAGCTGTCGTCGTCCCAGATGAAGCCGCCCTGGAGGGCCGTCGAGTAGGCCAGCAGGATCGCCGCGAGCAGGGCCAGCAGGCCCAGCGGCAGCTGGAGGGAGCGGGGCACGGCGACCCTGGGACCGGCCGGTGCCCGTGGTCGGGCTACTGGGCGGCGGACTCGGCCGCGGGGACCTTGCGGGTGCCCGCCAGCGCCTTCCGCACGCGGCGCTTGACGCGCAGCCCCTCCGGAGCCAGGCGCGCGTCGTCGGTGGCCAGCAGGAAGCGGTCGATGCCGCCGTGGCGCTGGACCGTGCGCAGGGCCCGGGTCGTCACGCGCATGCGCACCGGCGTCCTCAGGGCCTCGCTGTGGAAGGTGACGTTCTGGAGGTTGGGATTGAAGCGCCGGTTGGTCTTCACGTTCGAGTGCGAGACGTTGTGACCGAACAGCGGATCCTTGCCGGTGAGCTCGCAGCGTCGCGCCATCGGGGGTTCCTCGCAGTGGAGCCGCGGTGGATAGCGACCCCCCGGAGCCCGGTCAACGACCCCCCGGGGAGAGCCGCTGTCGGAGCGCCGTGAGGGCGAGCCACAGCGAGGCCCCCAGGCAGGCCGCCAGGGCGACCCGGCTGAGGGCGTCGGCTGCGCGCTGGGCGGCCGAGCGCCGCCAGCGGAAGGGCCGGTAGGCGGCGAAGCGGCGCGCGTCGTCGAGCTGCTCCGCGCGGAAGGGGTCGCCGGGCCGGCAGCCGTTCTCGCGCGGGAAGACCATGCAGGCCGGGTTCTTGAGATTCAGCGAGCCGGCCCGGGACGCCAGCGCGGGGCCCGGCCGCAGGGCGCCGCGCGGGAAGGCCTCGAGCCGGTAGCCGAAGATCGGGTCGTAGCAGGCCAGCTGCGAGCGCCCGTCGATCAGCACGTCGTTGCGGTTGAGGTCGAGCTTCACCTCGCCGTCCGCGACCCGCGCCGCGATCTCGCGCACGGGAACCGGGGCGCCGCGCTCGAGGGCCTCGGCGGCGGCCTGCACCACCGGGCCCGGCGGGTAGAGCTGCTCCCGGTAGGCCCGCCGGTCGACGCCGGCCTCGAAGCCCACGGCGGCGACCAGGGCGAGCAGCGCGGCGGCCGCGCGCAGCCGCGGCGCGGGCAGCTGCTGCACCGCCCACGCCGCGCCGACCGCCAGCGGCAGCGCGTAGGCCAGGTACCAGCGCTGGTAGAGGCCCAGGCTCCGGAGGCCCGGAACGCCCCGGAGCAGCGGTCGCCAGAGCTCGCCGCCGAGAGTCAGGACCAGCGGCAGGGCCAGCAGCACCCCCAGGCCCGCCGCGGCCCAGAGCCCGCGTCGCGGCACCGGGCGACCCGAGCGCAGCGCCAGCACCAGACCGAGCGGAATCAGCAGGAAGGGCAGCGGGGTCACCGCGTACTCGTGCTCGTGGCGCTCGAAGGCGGGCACGTCCACCGCCCAGCCCCCGAGGGCCAGGGTCGCCAGGGCGTGCCACGGGCTCGAGCCGGCGCTCTCGAGCTGAGACGCCTCGAAGAAGTCGCGCGGGAACTGCGTCAGGAACGAGGCCATCGCCACGACCTTGCTCGCGGCGACGGCCAGGGCGACCCCCCCCGCGGCGAGCAGGCGTCCGGGGAAGACCGCCGGCCGACAGCCCTCGACGCACAGCGCGCAGAGCAGCCAGGTCGCGGCCAGCGCGATCGCCACCGGGGGCAGCAGCTGCCCCATGCCCGAGAGCAGCAGGTAGGCGAAGCCCGCCGCCGCGCCGAGCACCGCCGGCGCGGCCCGCCGCCAGCCTCGCGGCGGGCCCGGCCGTCCGAGCAGCCCGGCGGCCAGCAGCGGGAGCAGCGCGAAGCCCTGGAACTCCAGGTGCCCCGCCAGCATGCGATGCGCGTAGAAGCCGTTGAAGAGGAACAGGCCGGCTCCGAGCAGGGCCGGCGCGCGCTCGAAGCCGAAGCTGCGGCGCAGCAGGCGATAGGCGCCGTAGAGCGACAGGGCGGCGAAGGCCAGCACGCTGTTCGCGACGGCGCTCAGCGGGTCGATCCAGAAGGCCAGGAGCTGCGGCAGCGACGGGTAGATGGCACCCGGGTGGGGAAACAGCGGGATGCCCCCGCAGAAGGCTGGCGTGTACCAGGGCAACGCCAGCCAGCCGTTGGCCAGCTGCCAGTAGGTGCCCGCCAGCAGCAACGGCAGGATGCGCGCGTAGTCGTTGCCGAGGGTGCCGCCCTCGGTGGGGAAGAAGGCGCCGAAGACCCACCACCACGCCGAGAGCAGCAGCAGCCCCGCCCCCAGGACCGCCAGGCGGGCGTGGTATGTCGACACGTGCGGCTCCCCGGGGGCTCGATTCCGACTGCGAGCGTACCGGAGCCGCCACCCCCGGGGCCCGTTCCCAGGCCCGGGCTCCACCGCCGGAACCGGGGCCCGACCCCGGCCCCATCCGCTGGGGACATCCGCCGAGGCCGCCCTCCGCCGGGGTGCAGCAGGGCGGCTGCACTGAAGCCCGCTCGCTGCAGCGAGGCTGGCCTGCCGGGGGCTCTCGTGCGCCGAGGCGGCCGGCACGGCCCTTGCTCTACCCGTGAGGCGAGGAGGTCGCCATGCAGCCCTACGACACGGACGACGAGCTGGTCGTCTCCGCCCCCACCCACCGTCCGCCCCACCCGGGCATCTCCGCCGTGCTCTCGGTGCTGGTCCCGGGCCTGGGGCAGGTCTACTCCGGACGCCTGCTGGCCGGCGGAGTCTGGTTCCTGGCAACCGGCTTCGGCTACTGGGCCTGGCTGGTCCCGGGCTTCCTGGTGCACGCCGTGTGCGTCTGGTCGGCCTACCACAGCGCGGTGGACTGGCGCAGCTACCGCTAGCCGCGGTGCCGGGGCCGGGCTCGATGGGCGGACACCGGGCTGGCGCGCCGGTGCGCGAGCTTCACTCGGTGTGACCGGATCGGTCACCGGCCGGGCCGAGACTCCCCCGTGATAGGCTCTTGCCGGGGGGTTTCGTGGGCTTCGTACACATCGATCTGACCGCTCTGGCCGCGCGGGGGCTGTCGCCGGAGCTGCTGGTCGCGGGGGCAGCCCTGCTGGTCGCCGGGCTCTCGCTGGCCCTGCTGGTCGCCGCGCTGGTCGCGCTGCGGGCGCAGCGCCGGCTGCTGCTCGGAGCCGCAGGCCTGAGCACCCGCCTGGACGAGCTCGATCGCAGCCTCGAGCGCAGCGAGCGCGCGATGCGCGAGGAGCTGACCAAGAGCCGCGAGGAGGCCGGCGGCGCCGGGAAGCTGCTGCGCGAGGAGGTGGCGGCCTCCATCCACGGCTTCGGGGAGTCGCTGGGCCGCCAGCTCACGGCGCTGGCCGAGACCAGTGCCAAGGGCGCGGCCGAGCTGCGGGGCGTGGTCGATGCGCGGCTCGAGAAGATCCGCGAGGAGAACGCCACCAAGCTCGAGGACATGCGCCGGACCGTCGACGAGAAGCTCCAGGGCACCCTCGAGAAGCGCCTCGGCGAGTCCTTCAAGCAGGTGAGCGAGCGTCTGGAGGCGGTGCACCAGGGCCTGGGCGAGATGCAGAATCTCGCGGTCGGCGTGGGCGACCTGAAGAAGGTGCTGTCCAACGTGCGCACCCGGGGCTCCTTCGGCGAGTCGCAGCTCGGCGCCCTGCTCGAGCAGGTGCTCTCGCCCGGCCAGTACGAGAGCCAGGTCGCGGTGCGGCCGGGCAGCGCCGAGCGGGTCGACTTCGCAGTGCGGCTGCCGGGCGCCGAGGACGGCGGCGCGCCGCTGTGGCTCCCGATCGACTCCAAGTTCCCCCAGGAGGACTACGAGCGCCTGCTCGACGCCCACGAGCGAGGCGACGTCCCCCTGGCCGAGGCGGCGGGAGCGGCGCTCGAGGCCTCGATCAAGCGCGAGGCCCGCTCGATTCGCGACCGCTACGTCCAGCCGCCCCACACCACGGACTTCGCCCTGCTCTTCCTCCCCACCGAGGGCCTGTACGCCGAGATGCTGCGGCGCCCCGGCCTGGTCGACTGGTGCCAGCGCGAGTGTCGCGTGGTGGTGTCGGGCCCGACCACGCTGGCGGCCCTGCTGAGCAGCCTGCAGATGGGCTTCCGCACCCTGGCGATCCAGAAGCGCTCCGACGAGGTCTGGCGGCTGCTCGGGGCGGTGCGCACCCAGTTCGGGCGCTTCGGCGGCCTGCTCGAGAAGGTGGACAAGAAGCTTCAGGAGGCCTCCAACACCATCGGCGAGGCGTCCCGCAAGACGCGCTTCATCGAGAGACGGCTCGGTCGGGTCGAGGCCCTCCCCGAGACCGCCGCCCGGGAGCTGCTCCCGGAGGGCGCCGAGGAGCCCCCGACGGACTGAGGCCGGACCCTGCGGCGCGGCTGGCGGGACACTGGCCGCGGCGCTCCGCTTGACGCGAGCGCCCCTCCGGCCCCAAGCTGGCGGTCTTCGTCGAGGAGATCTCCATGCAGCCGCCCCGCGTCTCGCTTCCCGCCTCTGGCCTCTCCCGTGACGAGGTGGTCGCTCGCATCCGCGAGCGCAAGCGAGCCGATGCCGACTGGCGTTCGGGTCGGCTCTTCAGCCTGATCTACCCGGCGGGCGAGGACGTGGCCGCCATG